>PFCB01000014.1 GCA_002773135.1 Candidatus Magasanikbacteria bacterium CG10_big_fil_rev_8_21_14_0_10_47_10 | reverse complement strand
TTTTTTTACCTGCGCTTGATCATGTTGGGCGGATGTTGCGTCAATGTCCCCCACAAGCTGGAGTTGCGCACGAATCTGGGCTATTGCCTGCTGGACTTGGGTCATGTGAATTAGAATATTTTGCATCTGCTGCTTACTGCTTTTCACTTCTTTCACCAGGTAGTCAGCGCGTTCCAGTGTGGCCGCGGCTGCCAGCTCCGGATCAATTTCATTTTCCTTGGATTCTTTTGACTCGCGTGACTCGCGCGAAACGGCAAGTTCGCGCCTTTCCGGATGGGTAGACATATGTAGGAATGACAAATGACCAAATTCTAATGAGAAAACAGAAAGAATGACCAATGACGAAATTCTAATGGCAAAACGTATTAATACAAATAACATAGCATATCTGGTACGTTTCGTTAATGCTTTTGCAATAACAAAAAAACTCCCATGTGGAAGTTTTTTTGAGGTATAATTGGATTCTTCATTTCCGTGGCCAGCGGGCCACGGAATTCAGAATAAGAAATGCACGGCACTATTTATTTTGCTGTAAATGCCAAGAGTCCCGCAATGCGCGCTTGCTTGATAGCACGCGCCGCTTTTCGTTGGTGCAAAGCGCAGAGGCCGGATCTGCGACGTGGAGCAATCTTCATAAAGGAAGACGTAAACCGTCGAAGAGTGACCGCGTCTTTGTAGTCAATCGAAGGGATATCGTTTGCGCAGTAATAGCAGTGTTTGTTTGATTTTTTTTTCATATACAACCGATAGGGGCGGGAGAGGGGGGCTCTGCCGCTTATGTCTAAAATGGAATATCTTCAACCTTTATCTCTTCGCTTCCGTCATCGTTGGCCGATCCCGGAAAATCATCTGCCGGCGCAGGGGCGCCACCACCGGACCCTTTTGGCCCGTCGAGCATAATCATGTTATCGCAGACTATTTCGGTTCGGTATCGCTTGACACCGTCTTGACCGGTCCAATCGCGCGTTTGCAATCGGCCTTCCACATACACGCGTCTTCCTTTTGACAGGTACTGGCCGGCAATATCTGCCAGTTTTCCCCACATGACACAGTTGTGGAATTCAGCTCTCTCTTGCTTTACGCCATTTTGGTCTGTCCAGGCCTTGTTTGTCGCAATACTGAGCGTGCAAACCGGCTGACCGGTTGTGGTTGTTCGCAACTCCGGGTCACGCGTGATACGTCCAAGAATTGTTGCTCTGTTGAGATCCATATGGGTATGGTTACAATTTATCGTGTGTCCTCCTTGCCGTACTCTACACCCCCCTCAATGCAGAGTGCAACGAGGGGCTCACAAAGCGGATTCATTACCCCCCTGTGTCAGCTCCCCGTTGCAGACCCGGTACGCGATGTTCTTAAATGTCTCCGATACTTGCATCCAGAATCTCGTCCAACTTTTTGTCTATGTCGATTTTGGTTGTTTCCGGCTGTTTTGTGGTTGTGGCAACAGGTTCTGCTGGCTCCGGAGCGTCCGTTTTCTTGGGTAGCGGCTCCGGTGATACGGTTTCCTGCTCTTCACTGCCCCTATAGGCCTTTACCTCGGCAAGTCGTTTGGCCAGGGCTTGTTTGGCCTGTGGGTTCACTGCGTTAAACAGTGTGCGCAGCGTATTTCCCAATAGTGCTATCTTGGATTGCATTGTGGCAATCATATCCGGCTCGGCGGCAAAGTTGCAGATATAAGAGTAGCCGTATCGTATATGCTTTATGGGATACGCAAGCCTGCTTTTGCCGGAATCTTCGACAGACAACTCTTGCGCACCCTGCTCCACAAGAGTCGCTTGAATGGTTTTGATATGTGCTGCGGCTTCTTCTTCAGAGAGTGTCCCCGGAAGAATGCAGAGCAATTCGTAGTGATTCATAATTATATATAGTATGGTAAAAACCGCTGGTTGTCCGTGCTGTGTAAAAAATCGACCGGAAAATGGCTATTGAAAGCACCTTTTCGTGGTGGCTACTATAGCAATAGGTACGGCGATTGTCAAGTATGTGGCAGGTCTTAGTTTGATCGTACAAATATGATATACTGCAGAGCATATGAAGGCCATGAAAAAACACTGCGCCAGAGTTATTTGTGTTATGATGACGCTTTTTTGGGTTTTTCCGGCAAATGGAACCATGACCGGCGGTGCCTATGAAATAAGCGGAGATACTTTTTCCGTCATTGACGGCGCGTTTCAGACCGGTGGAAATTATCAATTGACAGGGAATATTGAGCAGACAGCGGTTGGTACAAAGGTAAGTATCCCCGCGACGGGCAGTGTTACGTTTACGGGAGATATATTTGGAGGTGAGGAGATACTCATATCGGACGGGTTGCATAGCGTGAAGTTTTTTATAAACAATTGGGCAGGCTCGCTTAACGCCCAATGTCTCAGCGGCGCCGGAGGATTCCCGCCGCCTGTGGGGGACACTCCGCCATGTGACAATATCAGTGTTGACGTGGGTGGCGGAAATAATACTCCAGCACTGGCTGCGGCTCGGCTGGCGGAGTCTATTTCTTCATCGAATCATAATCTGGGGGTGGCAGTCACAAGTGTGGCCGGGGGGACTGTGTATTTGCAGAATGTTATTTCAGCCGGGACACTGGGGAATGTGGCAATGACTGAGATAGGCGACAGTGGAGATGTCATTACGCTTGTGGGCATGTCCGGTGGAAACAACCCGGGGTATGAGCTTCGCGGCGGATTTCAGGCAATGGAGCAGGGTATCATTGGTGTTTCTTTAAATGAAAGCAGTATCGCGCTTGGTGAATTGTCTGCCGCGTCCGTTGCAACGGGAACCGTGGTCGCGAGTGTGACCACCACGGCTCCGACCGGCTACTCATTGACCATGCAAGACGATGGTAATTTGAGAAGTGGGGCAAACGATATTAATGATGTCACCGATGGGAGCGTGACAGCCGGCAGCGAGGAATACGGGTTCATCACGGCAGGCCAAGACGCGGTGATCCTATCTGATACAGCCATTACCACATCCGATAGGACTATTGCAAAGCGAACGATTCCGACAAGCGGCATTCAGACGACCATTCAGTTTCGGGCGTCTTTGGATAGCACGCAAACCAAACAGGGGACGTATTCCCACGCGATCGTATTCAGTTCCACTGTAAATCCGTGATATGGCGCATCGCGTGACCGTACGAACAGTATCAGGGGTGATCATACTTGGGCTCATCGCCTTGGTATTGGCGGCACCAACGGTCCATGCGTTAACCGTGGCTCCGCTCAAGCACACCGTGACGCTTGACCCGGGCGGGCAAACCACAGTACCGATATTTATTGTAAATGATGGTGACAAAGCCGTTCGGGTGCAGGCACAAATTGAGGGGTTTTCCGTGGATCCGGATACACAGAACATTCAATATAACGTACCGGACGCCGCGACCGCGTGGATACAGGCGGACAGGACCGATATCAGCCTTGCACCGGGCGAGCATGATCAAATTAATTATCAGTTATTGGTGCCCGCGGATGCCCTGCCCGGGGCTCATTATCTCACGCTGTTTGCCAATGAGCAGGCGAGCTCGCAGGATCAAATATCATTTGGCACGCGCGTTGGAACATTGTTGTTTTTGTATGTTGCCGGTGATATTGAGGAAGAAATAGTAACACAAGAGTTTCGATCTGCGCGGACATGGTATACGGCACATTCGGCATCATTTTTTTTACGAGTAAAAAATACCAGCAATATCCATGTGATTCCGCAAGGAACATTTACCTTGACCAATTGGCGTGGGAATGAAATTGTCTCGTCCGATATCAATAGCGCCGGGGACAAAATACTTGCCGGTGGGGAATGGGCGCGCGCATTTGAAGATATCAGATTGCCCGTTACCGCTATTGGAAAAGTGCGAGCTCGGATCTATGTACAGTATGGACTGTCCCACAAGGTATTGAGCGATGAGATTACTGTGTGGTACATCCCTCGTTGGCTGTATATCGTCGGTGGCATCGCGATTGTGATACTACTGCTGGCAGGTATTGAAAGAGTGAAAAACCATAAGACACGCAAACATGAATAATAAAAAGCAGACCTATTCACTATTTGTTGGCGGACTCGCGGTCGGGTTATTTTCGATGCTTGGCTTTGTGTCGCATGTGTTTGCCACAGGTGTCAGCGTCGGCGCGACCGTTCCGGCCATTTGTGGAAATGGAGCGGTGGAGGGGGCAGAGGCCTGTGATGACGGCAATGTGGTGAACGGTGACGGGTGTTCTTCTGTTTGCGCGGTAGAAGCGGCTCCTGCCGGTCCAGTGTGTGGAAACGGTGTGAAAGAAGGAGCCGAAGCGTGCGATGACGGAAACGCTGTTAATGGTGACGGCTGCTCCAATGCGTGCGTTATTGATGTGGTTCCTGCCGGCGCACCGATTGCGCCTCCGGTCCCGCCACCCCCGGCACCAGAGCCCCCACCTCCCGTCCCGGAGCCGCAGCCAGAGCCTCCGGCACCACAGCCACAGCCGGAGCCACCTGCCCCGCAACCACAACCGGTTCCGGCACCTCCGCCCGGCGAAGTAGCTCCCATCGATGCCGCGGCTCCGGGTGCTGAAGCACCGGCAGAGGCCGCAGGTCCGGCCGGAGCAGATGCCGGCGCTGCCGGTGGAAACATTCCGGGATTTGATTTGAGTGATGTGCAATTTTGGATTGCAGAAGGTCGTTTGGCTGTTACACCACAAAACAATACGGTCACAAGTCTTAACGGGGATAGCATGACCATTGCTGTGTTTATGAACAGATTACCGCGGCAGGATGTGGCACGCGTTGATTTGACATTTGCAGGTGAAACAAGGGAAATGAATTTTGATATTGTTAGGGGGGATTACACCGGAAATGTGCGTCTTCCTTCTCCCGGCATATATCAAGCATTTATCTCCGTGACATATCAGGATGGTGACGACAGTATTATTGGGTTTAGCGTGAACAGCCGTGGGTTTGGTGGCATTGTCGATAGCGCATCAAAGCAGGCGGTTTCCGGCGCGACCATTGAGCTGCATGAAGCAACCGCGGGTACGCTGTGGAATGCTTCTGTGTACGGGCAGGACAATCCAATTAGTGCCGGTGATGACGGACTGTATGGATTTGTCGTCCCAAATGGGACATATCGTCTTGTGGTTCATGCCGACGGATACAGGAGCTCCCAACTCACAAGTTTTCGTGTTGATGCCAATGTCGTGAACAGGCAAATTGCGCTCATTGCGACGGCGCCAAGCCTGCGCGACGCTCTTCAATCTGATAAAAAAGGGTTTGACAAAATACTGGAAGTCGCCGGTGTGCTTGGTTTGAATATTGCAGAGCGAACCAAAGCCGTTTTCCAGCGCGTTACGGATTTTGCGAATAACGAACGTGTTGAGGGTATTACCCGTGATGTTATCGCGCCGGCGAGTGTGGGGATCGTAACCCTCGCGATTATCCCATCCTTGTGGAGTACCATATTTCCACTTCTGAGATTTATCTTTTTACAGCCGCTTCTTTTGTTTGGCAGACGCAAGCGGCGTGACTGGGGGATGGTGTACAACAGTCTGACAAAATTGCCGGTTGACTTGGCTGTCGTGCGTTTGATTGACAAAAAAACAGGCAAGGTGAAGCAGTCGCGAGTGACAGACAAAAATGGGCGTTACTTGTTTATTTCAGAAGCAGGAGATTATACGATTGAAGTGACTAAAAATGGGTTTACCTTTCCGTCTCACCTGTTGAAACAAGTGCAAACCGATGGTGACATGGTGGATATTTATCATGGAGAAGAGTTGCAGGTCGCGACAGAAGAAAAAAATCTGACACCCAATATTCCGCTCGATCCGGCGGGGGCGGACAAAACACCCAAGCGCATTGTTTGGGAAAAGAGATTTCGTGTGTTTCAGCATGGTATGAGCATGGCGGGAATTATTGTTTCCGCAGTATCCATGTACATAGCGCCGTCTTTTTTTGTGGGCGGGCTTCTTATTCTACAAATTTTGTTGTATGGCGGATTTGCACGACTGGTAAAGCCCAAAAAACCGGATGGCTGGGGAATTGTATATGACAAAAATTCGACCAAGCCCCTTGCAAACGCAGTGGTTCGGTTATTTACCAAAGAGTATAATAAATTGGTATCCACACAAGTCACAGACAGCAAGGGACGATACGCTTTTCTTGTGGGGCCAAGCACATACTATGTGACATCGCAAAAGCCCGGGTATTCGCAGTTTAAAAGTAATGAGATTGATATTAAAAAATCAGAGGCAGAAGCTGCCGTGCTCAAAGAAAATGTGGGTTTGTTGCCGGGTGATGGTGTTGCCGCTCCAACGGTTTCAACCGCATCGTCCATACCCATTGCTGCCGCGCAGCCGGTAGCGTCTGTTCTTCCATCTGTTGCACCCGCAGTACCGATACAACCGGCTGTTCCACCATCAGCCGATGCCACGCAGCAGTTTGCACAAAAGGCTGCAGGTGTAGAAACAGGAAACGCAGTAGATATTGTCAATAACATGAGAGATCAAGCCATGTACGGGAGTAATGATCCTGATCCTGCATCATAATCGAGGTAAAAAAACAGCCGCATATTGCGGCTGTTTTTTATATTGCAATTTGTTAAATACATGCTACTATCTATGCACATTGATGGCTGGAGAAGCCGATGGCGCTTGTGAAAGCCGTTTGCATGGCGTGCAATGCCCTTGTCTGGAAGAGGGGGGACAGTAAGGACGGGAAGGTGTATCACGGCATTGCAGACGAACCGTGCGAGCTGTGCCAGCACCGGTTTGCCAGGGCCCGCGGAGAGGAGGCGGTGCATCTGGAGTTGGTGCGACGTGTAGCATCGATTGTGATGCATTGCATGTGCTGTGATCGCGTGATGTGGCGCTTGGACGAGTTGGGCGGAAGCGCGGTAGTTCATGGCGTGTGTGGCACGTTGTGTCCTGCATGCGAGGATGAGCAGTTCCAGAACCGTTCGGTTCAGCATTCCCGCCGCCAGAGACGAGCCGGGAGGGGTTGATTTCCTCTCGTGAGTGTGATAAAGAAAAGAAAGGATAAACCACATCGAAAGGGGGAAGGATGAGCGTACACAACTGTACGGCCTGTGGTAAGACGACCAGTGTCACGCCCGTGCGGTCGGTTCCGGGCGGAACCCTTTGCAGGGTCGTTTGTGAGCATCATGGAGCGTACGAGGTGGTCGTTCCCACCCCATCCATGGCGCCCGCGCGCATCACGCCGCCGCCCTGCGAGTCGGTGGAGGCGGTGATGGAGCGTGCTGTCTCCACTGACCCGGACATCCAGCTCGATGATCTGGAGGACACAGATCCTCCGGGTGATGCTGATCCACCTGACCAGGATGCGATCAGCACTTCGCCGGGAGGAGTGCGAGCTATCGCCATGGCCGAGCTGCGATCCCGCAGGGAGACACCGCTTGGACTGAGGGACACCACGCCGGGTACGCCCAGGGCGATCATCCGCAATCCGGGTTCCAACCCGCCGACGGTCGCGTCCGTTCCCGCCATCGAGAAGCCCACCAAGGAGAGCTAGCCCCGACCATGCTGTATGGTCGGGGCTGGCACAATCACTTGCAAAATTTTTTAAGAGTTTGTACAGTACACATATATTCATTTGGGGTTCGCTGCAGCCATGCGGTTGCTGCGAATAAGGGGAAACAATATGCACAGGAGGGAACTTTTTTTTGTGCTCGCTGCCTTTTTGGTTGGGAGTTTTTTGTTAATTCATCGCTCGTATGCAAATGATGTCCCGATTGCGATAACAGAAATTGGTGCGTATGAGGCTGCGGATCATGAATGGATTGAAGTCGTCAACAGAAGCGATGCTGCTGTTGACATTGTTGGATGGAAATTTTTTGAAAACAGCACAAACCATGGTCTAACACTTGTGCAGGGAGAAAACAGTTTGTTGCAGCCTGGCGAGTATGCTGTTATTGCGCAAAAGGCGGATGTGTTTTTATCGGATTATCCAAGTACCACAGCGCGAGTATTTGACAGTTCATGGAGCTCACTCAATGAAAGTGGTGAAGAGATTGGATTAAAAAATGAACATGGCACTGTTGTTGAATTGTTTACGTATATTGATGCGGCGGATTTTTCTTTGCAGCGCATTGATATCATGGTTAATGATTACACTGATAGCAATTGGGTACAACATGAAGCAGGCAATTCAGCGGGAAAAGGAAATGAATTTGTGGAAGTGGAACTGCCAGATTTTACCGATGTACCACCGAATGAAATCGACACCACAAGCACGCCGGACATTGTGCCGGAAGAAATTTTTGATGACACAACAACAACTCCTGAAGTGTCATTTGTCAATTATGTATTTATAAACGAAATTGTCAGTAATCCTGAGCTTGGGAATGAAT
>PFCB01000028.1:94149-95443 GCA_002773135.1 Candidatus Magasanikbacteria bacterium CG10_big_fil_rev_8_21_14_0_10_47_10 | reverse complement strand
GCCCACCTGCCACATGGCCGGCGGCTGGAGCCCTCCGCTCCAGTACCTGCCGGCGCGGCCGGTGACGTCCGAGCCCCTCCCGTACTGCGGGGGTATCAGCCCGAACCGGCGGGCCGAGTGGATGTGCTGCGAGATGCAGAACCCGGGCGTGAACAACGCCTGCGCCTCCGGCAGCGTCTGGATCCTGCCCTAGCAGTCACACATCACCGACTTCACCGGCCATCTCACGGCGACCGGTGACCGCTTCTCTTCCCGACTTGCACTGAGCTTGTCGAAGTGAGGAGCACCAACCCCGCGCGGCGACAGACTAGTCATCTGTCCCGCGCAACCCATCCGTGCACAGAAGCAATCGCTTGTGTCCACAGATGGGCTCTCATACAACCCAATGCCAAAGCAAAAACCCGGCTACGCCTACGGCTTCGCCGGGTTTTTTGCTGTATGAAATGGTCTTGCTTTTTTTATAATTTATTGCTATTGTGTGTGATCAGATATGCGTGCTGATCATTGATCGCCCAAAGTGTCGGTATACGGCATTTTGGGCGTGCAGTGATTCTTAGGTGCCCCGGTGTGCCTGGGCGCCTGCGCGTGTAACATCACAGTCCGGAGGGAACAAGGTTTCTCAGGCGACGTGAACCGCCGCACTACCCACCCCAAAAGACCCGTTCTCCGCGTGCGTCACGCAAGACGGAGCTTGGTCCATGAAATCGGGGAAAAGGGAAGCGGTGCAATCGTCATGCCTGGCGAATATATTGTGACCTGAAGGACACGGAAACAGAGGGGGATAGAAATATGGCCCACAAGGCCATTTGCTCCACCTTGCTCATGGGTTTCATGAGCTTCCTGCCGGTGGGGTGCACCGGCGATTTGGCGGAGCCGGCGGAACCCCGCACCGTGGTGGAGAAGCCCGGCGACTCGCTCAACGAGCGCTGCGAGTCCAACTCGGACTGTTCGTTGGGGCAGTTCTGTCACCCGCGCCTCCATCGGTGCCGTTGGGAGACCGAGTGCTCCGACGGCCGCGACAACGACCGGGACCGGCTCATCGACTGCGCCGACTCGGACTGCAGCACGTCCCTGACCTGCAACCCGGCACAGCCCTGCCAGGGCGACAGCGACTGCCTGGGTGGCTGGTTCTGCGACAACCAGCAGTGGATCTGCCGGCCGGTGGACGACTTCTGCGAGCCGCCGCCCCCGCCCGATCCCTGCCCGGACGCCGGTCTGCCCGAGCCCGACATGGCGCCCGACGCGGCTCCGCCGCCGGTCGACGCCGCGCCGCCCGAACCCGACATGGCGCCTG
>PFCB01000028.1:0-94104 GCA_002773135.1 Candidatus Magasanikbacteria bacterium CG10_big_fil_rev_8_21_14_0_10_47_10 | reverse complement strand
GGCTCCGCCGCCGGTCGACGCCGCGCCGCCCGAACCCGACATGGCGCCTGACGCGGCTCCGCTGCCGGTCGACGCCGCGCCGCCCGACGCGGCCCCGCCGGCCCTCAGCCTGCGGCTGACCGCGAGCACCGAGGACATGCAGGCTGTGCTCGACGAGCTGAGCTCGGTCTCGGGCAGCGTGCTCGATCCGGGTGATGCCGACTCGGTGAACCTGTACATCATGTGCTTCGGCGACCTGCTCACGCTGTCGTTCACCGAGGTGGACGAGGCGCTGCCGGCCGAGTTCCTCGACGGGATCGACTTCGTCGAGAGCCTGGTGCTCAGCGTCGACATGCCGCTGCCCGCCGGCGAGTGGTGCGGGGTCAACGCCGTGATGTGGCGGGGTGCCAACTGGGCGTGGTTCGCGGGCCTCTACCGCAACCAGACCCAGGAGGTGCACGGTGTGGTCGACTACGACTACACCACCGGCCCCATCCACGTGGACCGAGTGGCCACCCAGGACAACGGTGCCACCGGCGCCAACTGGGCGTTCGACAACGTCAACGACTTCGACGGCGACGGGGTGCCCAACGGCATCGACCCCGACCCGCTCGACGGCGCCAACCCCTAGCCCATCAACGCTCATTCCACTTCTTCCCTAGAGCATCCATCACGGACGTTCGGGAAGCCATGGCCCCTCCTTTCGCGAAAGGAGGGGCCACATCCACTGTGCACGCAACATGTTGTGTATACAGCAGACAAAAAAACTCCGACAGAATCGGAGTTTTTTTGTTCTGATGAATTGTTGTTGTTACTTTGTAAGCGGTAAAAATTGATGTGTCTTTTCCAGCCTTGTTATCCGTTTGTTGTGGTGTCGCAGCTCCAGCATGGCCGCGCCGGTGTCTTCCAGGCTTTGTTTCTGCGTTTGCAAGATGATTCCTTCGAGCCTATCAAACCTTTTATCAATCGCTATGAACTGCTGTCTTGTTTCATCTCTAAAGTTATACATTTCAATCTTAAACTCATATGTTTCATCTTTGAATTCATACATCTCTACTTTGAATTCGCCCAGTTCTTGTCTCAGGTTTTTGACGTCTTGTTTGACGCCGGACAGATCTATTTGCATTGCCTCAACAATCGCGAGTGTTTTTTGGGCTATTTGCTCCGTCGAAAGTTTGTTCCCTCCCATATGTGTTTGTTTATGAATAATAATAATATTACTATAATTGTCCACTCTTTTTTTTGCAAGTGGGGAACGCTCGAGCCTCAAAAACTGAAGCCGGCGGGTCAATTATGTGCTATACTGGCACCACTATGGCAAGAGATATTTCGCGTCACACAACACGAACCGTTTTTGCTTTTGTGATACTGGTAGGGCTCTTAAGTTTTGCTGTCACGTACAACGCGCTTTTTAGTGTTGCCTTTATCCTTTTGTGCATGGGGGTGTACGTGCTGTCTTATCACCTGGAACTTGGCTTTTATGTCATGATCGCCCTGTCCATGATGACAGGATGGCAGCTGAACCTGGCGGATTATTATGGAATATTCAGAGATTATCCTGCGCTATTGTCCATCAACGCGCCGGTTGCTGATTTTTGGGTCGTCTTTTTATTGGTGGCATTTTCGTTACAGTATTTTCGTCAGTGGATTGCCGGCAAACGTCAGTCAATTGTCACACCGGGGTTACTCTTGTACGCGTTTTTTTTACTGAGTGCCCTTGTATCGCTTGTCAACATTCCGGTTGTTGAAAGAGGGGAGGGCATCAATTATTTGTTTCGCTTTTTGGTTTTTTTGTATGTCGGCTACATTGTGCTTGGGGTTAACATTTGTAGAGACAAGCAGACCTTGCTCAATGGATTAAAAATATTGGCCGGGGTCGGCGTGTTTGCCGCGATTATGGGAATTGTTTCTCTGCCGCTTGGGCTGTGGACTGTGGGCGGATTTACGCGTGCCGTGCCTTTTGGCATATTGGGCTGGAGCCCGTTTGGCAATGTTCATATTTTGATTGCCGAGGTGCTCACAACCACACTTCCGATTGCTGTTTTCTTCTACGTTCAGTCTGAGAAAAAAAATAAAACAGCCTGGGCAATTTCAGCTGCTCTGATGCTCATAACTGCTGTTTTGACACTTTCGCGCGCAGCCATATTGACCATAGGCGTAGAGGCATGTCTCTTGGCGTATCTGTTCCGAAAAAAAATAAAGTGGGAACGATTCGTTGCGCAGTTTTCATGGGTGTTGGGGCTTTTGGCTATTCCAATGTTTTATGCGGCGTATTTTATTTTAACCAATCCGACGGTTGAAGCATCGCAGGACGCCAGAAGTCATTTGACCGGCATAGCGATCTATCTGTTTCGGGAGCATCCCTTTATCGGGCAGGGCGTCGGCAGTTTTTTGGCACGGCTTGCGGAAGTCGATTTGTTTCGCCTGGAGTTTGGCGATCCACTGGAAGCGCACGGGGTCGTGCAAAAGATATTGGCAGAGCAGGGGCTGTTTGGCTTGGTAACTTTTTCAGTATTTGTTGGGTATATTTTTTGGCGCCTGTATCAGCGATACCAACAAGAGCAATACAGCATAGAGGCGCGAATGTTGTCGTTGCTCGGATTTTTTTTGGTGCTGTCTCCGGCCGTGTTCCAGCTGTTTAACACACAGTATTATTCAAGCAAAATGTGGATTCCAATCATGCTGGCCATGGCGCAGTTTACGATTTATAAAACAGACAAAAAACATGGGAAAGTGTTTCACAGTGATCGAAAGCCCATTGTGGCGGAGGTGTAGGAATATGTCATCCACGCGAAAGCGGGGATCCAGTTAAATGATTTCCTGTGTTACTGGATTCCCGCTTTCGCGGGAATGACAAATGAGTAAGTAGTATGAAAAAGAAACAGATAATCCACATCGTTCACATTATTCCCACGCTCAATTTTGGCGGTGCGGAGCGGTTTGTGGTTGATTTGGTAAACAATGCCAGTTCGAATTTTCATTTTACTATTATCATTTTAAAAAACGAACGCCCCCTTGAACAGGAAATTACGCGCAGCGATGTCCGGGTGATATTGGTTCAAAAAACAGGCAAAATCAGTTTGGGGCTGTTTCATGCGTTGGAAGAAACGTTAGCAGCCTTGAAAGCGGATATAGTGCATACGCATTTGTTTGGCGGTGATTTTTGGGGACGCGTCGCGGCCAAGCGATTGGGGCTGCCGGTGGTAACCACGGAACACAATATTAATGTTGATGAGTCGTGGATGCAGCGCAACATAAAAAAATGGTTGAAGCACAAAACAGATGTCTATACGGCTTCCTCGGGTGCCATTCGGCGATATATGAAACAGACGTATGGTATTGCCATGCGGCATATTCGGGTCACGCGTTTTGGCATACCATTGGAAAAATTTTCGCATATCAAACCAACGCGCATTCGTGCTCCTTACGAACTGTTGATTGTTGGACGATTGGTAAAGCAGAAAGGGCATGATATCGCCTTGAGAGCATTGAAATTGTCAAAAAAGAAGAGGTGGACGCTTGAAATAATCGGGAGTGGCGCGCTGAATTTGTCTCTGACACAATTGGTTGAACAGCTCAACCTTGAGCGTCAGGTTCAGTTTGCGCATCCTGTCTATGATGTCGCTTCTGTGTATGAACGCAATCAAATTGTACTTGTACCATCTCGGTGGGAAGGGCTTGGCCTGGTTGTGATGGAAGCGATGGCATCCGGACGGTTGGTTATTGCCGCGCGCACAGGGGGAATCCCCGAGTTAGTG
The DNA here is from genome assembly GCA_002773135.1 of Candidatus Magasanikbacteria bacterium CG10_big_fil_rev_8_21_14_0_10_47_10. Lineage (GTDB taxonomy): Bacteria > Patescibacteriota > Patescibacteriia > Magasanikbacterales > UBA922 > 1-14-0-10-47-10. The sequence continues at coordinate 90,367 of PFCB01000028.1, read as the reverse complement.
ACTCATAAGAAAACAGGATTATTGTTTGAGCCGAACGACATTGCATCACTTGCCAGCCAAATTGAATGGACATTGCAGCACTCAAAAGAAGCCGAAACAATTGCCAAGGCAGGGCGAAATTATGCGATGCAGCAGTTTGGTTTTGATAAAACAGTGAGTGAGTATGAGACGCTGTATAGGGAATTAAAGAATAAAAAGTAGACATTTTGACACTACATCTATTTGGATGACACGTTATGAATATACTGCAAGTGCACAAATACTATTGGCCGCGTGATGGGGCAACAAATTACATGTTGCGGCTTTCCGATATGTTGCGTGAGCAGGGGCATACGGTCATTCCATTTTCAATGCGTGGCAAGCACAACCTTCCAACGCCGTATAGCAAATTTTTTGTGTCAGAAATGGATTTGGCAAAGCCGGAGGCCGTGGGATTTGCCGATAAGATTCGATATGCGGGTCGGATGCTCTATTCGTTTGAGGCGAAAAAAAAGATGCGGCGGCTTTTGTCTGTTGAAGATATTGATATCGCCCATGTGCACAATATATATCATCATATTTCACCGTCTATTTTTGGTGAACTCAAGCGCAAACATATTCCCATTGTTATGACGCTGCATGATTACAAGCTTATTTGTCCCAATTACAGTTTGTTTCATCATGGGGCGGTGCATGAGGAAGATTGTGCCGGCTGGTACGGGACGTGCGTTAAAAACAGATGTATGAAAGATAGTCGCGTCCAAAGTCGGATCGTGCGAGCTGAAATGATTTTTCATCATAAAGTCATGAAATTTTACGAGCATGCTGTTGATGCATTTATCGCGCCGAGCGAATTTATGATGAAACTGTGCGTCAAATACGGTTGGCCAAAAGAAAAGTTTGTGCCGATTGTCCATCCGGTGGACACCACCACGTTTTCCGTGAGTGAAAAAGGCGGGGACTATGTTGCTTTTGTGGGCAGATTATCCGAAGAAAAGGGGCTTGACGTATTGCTTGACGCGGCAAAGCAGACAGCCGATATTCCGTATGTTATCATTGGAGATGGACCGGAGAGGAAAAATATTCAGGCGAGGATTAAAAAGGAACGTATTCACAATATTCGGCTGACCGGGTTTGAATCGGGCGAGCGGCTGCGGAAATTAATGGACGGCGCGCGACTGTTTGTTGTTCCATCCATTTGGTATGAAAATTATCCGCTTTCAGTCCTTGAACCAAAAGCAAAAGCAAAAGTAGTGATTGGAACAAAAATAGGGGGTATACCGGAATTGCTCCCAGCCGATCTCTTGGTAGAACCGGGGGATGCGACAGATTTGGCAAAAAAAATCGCTCTGTGGTACGGGAAGTCCGCGAATGAGAGAAAAAAAATGGGTAAGACGCTGCGCAAGGAAGTGGTGACGGTAAATGATCCGGAGAAACACGTGCGGGCGATTGAGCGATTGTATGATCAAACGATGACAAAGATGTCATTTTTCTGATAAAGGCATGTATAAGAAAATCACAATTTTCCTGCTCACTTGGGCAATGGTACTGCTACCATTGTCATCTTTTGCTGCATCAGGACCTGCATTTCCACGAAAAGCCAATACGTTTTTGCAGTGGACCATGACGGAAACCGAGGCGCGCGAGCTGGCCAAATGGGATGTTGTTATCTTGGACATGGAAATTCAGGAGCGGTACCCGGAGTACTTGCGGCTCATGCGGCAGCTCAATCCGGACATTATTTTACTTGCGTACATTACGTCTCAGGAAGTGAGGCAAGATGCCGGAAGTTCGTTTAGTGTCATGCGTCGACAGCTGGCAGCCGGAATATCCGATACATGGTTTTTGCAAAATACGGCACGGAAACGGCTTAATCGTTGGCCCGGGACATGGCTTTTAAATGTCACTGACCGGTCACCGGCCGGCATTGGTGGGCAACAATGGCGCGATTATTTGATTAGCTTTGTGGTTAATAGAATTTTGGCAACGGATTTGTGGGATGGTGTTTTTTATGATAACGCGTGGGATAACATTACCTATTTTGCCGGCAGCAATATAGATTTAAATTTGGACGGCCGCATTGACTATGACGCAGATCAACAATGGAGAGAGGGTATGGAATTTATTTACACGCAGACCAGGGCGCGCGCCGGCAGCCACAATATAATTGTGGGCAATGGCAACACAAAAGCATATACGGATTTGCTGAATGGTAAGTACATTGAAAATTTTATTCCGGCATCGTGGAAACCGGCGCTCAATACATATCGGGACAATGAACAAACACAGCAGTCACCAACTGTCAATATCATCAATAGCAACACGGCCAATGGCGTCATTGCCCAAAATGATTACCGACACTTTCGTTTTGGGTTGACCAGCACATTACTTGAAAATGGATATTTTTCGTTTGATTACGGTGATCAAGATCACAGTCAGACATGGTGGTATGATGAATATGATGTGGATTTGGGTTTGCCAACGTCCGAAGCAATGGGCGTACATGGTGAAGAAGCGTACGAGCCCAGTGTCTGGCGCAGAGAATTTGGCCGCGGTCTTGCTGTGGTGAACAGCACGGCACAGGAACAGACTATTGCCCTTAACGGCGAGTTTGAAAAAATACGCGGTACGCAAGACCCGCTTGTTAACGACGGTTCCATTGTCAGTGAGATAACCGTTGGGGCAAATGATGGGCAGGTTTTACTGAAAACATTTCAGTCCGTTCAAAATATATTGTTTACCAACGGTTCGTTTGTCCGTTTTTTTCGCCCGGACGGTACGCGTGTTCGAAACGGTTTTTTCAGCTTTGATGAGGCGTATCAAGGGGGAGTTCAAATAGCGAAAAAAAATTTGGATGAAACCGATGGGCAGGATTTGCTGGTGGTTACAGGCAACAGAATAGACGCGTGGAGGAGTGATAATGGGCGTTTCTTGAGAGTGTATCCATTTACAGCCAATTATAAAGCAGGGCTCCGTGTTGCCATGGGAGATATCAATGGCGACAATCGGTCAGAGATTATCGTTGCACCGGAGCCGGGCGCGAATAGCCCCATGCCGGTGAAAATATATGATCTGAGCGGAAATCAATTGGGTGATGACTGGTATCCCTTTGGTAGAGGATATCTGGGGGGCTACAGCGTGGCGGTAGCAAAAACAAAACCAAATGAATTTGGGAAAATAGTGATAGGGTCCGGCAAAAATAAACCACCGGAAGTTCGGATATATACTGAATCGCTTGTGCTTGAATCAAGCTGGAACGCGTACGAGTCTGTTTTTCGCGGAGGAGTCAATGTCGCTGCCGGAGACTTGGATGGGGATGGCATTGATGAGATTGTCACGGGCCCCGGATCCGGGGGAAAGCCGTGGGTAAAGGTCTTTAGTTCGTCCGGGATTTTTGACCCGCAATCAAATTTTCAGGCATATAGTACCCCTGCATTTTTGGGGATTGATGTCCGTGTGACAGACGTGGATTTTGATGGAAAAGAGGATATTGTGGGGATGACAGACGGTGTCTTGTAAAGAGTTTTTTTTCATGTATACTAGGCACAAAGGGAAGAGCCCGACAGCGCGTGCCGTTTCATTTTCAAGAGAAGTACAAAATTTGGCTAAAATAAGCCATTTTTTGTTTCTTGCTTTGGGGATAAGAAGCCTGTGCGTTACTTGACAATGGCCGGTATTTATGGTATAGTGAAGCGTTGTACAAGTACAAAATTTGGCTAAAAATATACGAAAAAAGTGGTCAAATCAAATAATGAAAATATGCGTATAGCAATGATTGGACAAAAAGGAATGCCCGCCCTGCACGGTGGTGTTGAGCGGCATGTGCATGAGCTCTCTGTACGATTGGCAGAGCGTGGGTTTGACGTCCAAGTCTATGCCAGAGCTTGGTATACAGACACATCTGTTGAAAGGTACCAGGGTGTTACGATCGTTCATCTTCCAAGTATTAAGACAAAGCACCTGGATGCCATCACGCATACGTTTGTATCAGTATTTCATGCCATGTTTACCCGCGCGGATGTGATTCATTTTCACGGTGTCGGCCCGTCTCTTTTGGCGTGGATCCCTCGCTTGTTTGCCCCAAGGACTCGTATTGTTTCCACGTTCCATTCACTGGATAGAAAGCACGAAAAGTGGGGAGCGTTTGCGCGCGCCGCGCTGCGCGCCGGAGAATGGGCATCCTGCCGATTCGCGCATCGAACCGTGACCGTATCCGAAGGAATTCGCACATATGTTGAAGTTGTGTATGGAAAGCAAACGGACCTGATTCCGAACGCAGTCCCACCATATGCGCGCGTAAAAACCACGGATGCGCTTGATGCGTTTGGTCTTGAATCGGGCAATTATTTTTTGGTTGTCAGTCGTCTGATCCCATGCAAGGGTATTCAGTATTTGATTGATGCGTTTATCCAGTTGCAGGATACCAATGCGCTCCGCGGCAAGAAGCTGGCTATTGTGGGCGACGGTTTTTATTCTGACAGATATGTGAAAAAGCTGCATGACATGGCAGCCGGCAATCCGGATATCGTATTTACCGGATTTCAGTCCGGGGTGGCGCTCTCAGAGCTCTATTCGCACGCATTCATGAAAATTCATCCATCCGATAACGAAGGATTGCCGCTGACCGTGCTGGAGGCAATGAGTTATGGACTGCCGGTATTGGCGTCCGATATTGCCGGTCACCGTGATCTTATTTCTCATCCGGAATATACGTTTGAAGCGGGATCCGCGCAGGCGCTGAAGGTGAAGCTGGTCATGCTGCTTGGCAGAGATCCGGCAGAATTGGTTGCCGAAGGTGACCGCAATCGCCAAAAAGTGAGAGATCAGTTTGGCTGGGATGAAGTGGTGGATAAGACTATCGCTCTGTATCTCAACGAGGTAACCTCACCCACGGCTCAGATCGCGACCGCGTAAATACTCAATAAAAAAACGATCCCGACATAGCCGGGATCGTTTTTTTTATCGAACCGTTGTTCCGCGCGCGCGCCCCAGGGCGTCATGCGGGAGCGATATATCAATACGTCCCAGGGATCGAGAAATATCTTGGTTGGTTGACTCATCATGCGCTGTCACTGTTATGCTGTTCACAAGGACGGGAGATGTTCCACGCTGCGCTTCCACGGGGGTGATTGCCAGCTCCATGAATAACCCAACGGTTTCGCCCGGCGGGAGTGATCTGTAACTCCAGCTCACGTTTTTACCGGCGGCATCATAGACCAGGTCATTACCCAGACTCACGCTGCTCTTGCCGGTAAAGGTGACATATGGTGGCAGTGCCGCGGTCAGAACAACATTGCCCATCTTTGTCGCGGTATTTGTGAGGCGCATGACCGCCCAATATTTGCTTTCCTTTCCAACCTGGGCAGGCAATGGTCCGCGGCCGAGTTGGTCGCCGTCTGCCGTATAGTACCTGCTTTCGGCGGACAAGATAATATTGCCGCCAATTGTCAGCGGTGCCGTGCTTGCGCGCGCTTCAAATGTAGACTCCGGAATGTCGGTTACGCGTGCCACGATATCAACGGGAACCTGAAGGCGAGGGCTGCTTGATTGCACAGCCTCCTTAATACGAATTGGCAGGTTCAACACGACCCTATCACCCGGAGAAAATGATTCAAGCGCGGCGTTATGGCTGGCCGTAAACGTGACGGTTTCGCCCGTAAACGTAGCGTTTGAGTGAGAGCGCACATATGCCAGGTCCACTATATTGCCGGGCAGTGTCAACGTAACCGAGAGGTGGTCAAGGGCAACGTCACTGCTGTTTGCTATAGCCACAGAAATGCCGGTTGTATCACCGCTTGCAATGAAGGGGGATGCGGTGTCGTATACCGCCTCAATATCAATCTGTGGGTGCAGCACATCTACTATTTTGGTCGTCGTTCCTTGTGAAAGATCGTGGTCGCCCAGGGAGAGAGTCGGTGTAAATTCAATGTCCTGCTGCCGCACTTCGCGGGGCAATGAGGAGTGGAGTGTCGCGCTCAGAGAGGCCGTTGCTCCGGGTTCCAAGTCATCTACCACCCAAAGCAGAGCGTTTTCTTCATCAATGTGTCCCGTTTCAATTGTGATTTCGTCAAATTGGAGCCCTTCTGCACCTTGCAGCGGCAGGCGAACTCCTTCAAGTGTTTTGTCTCCCGTATTGCGCAAAACAAACTGAATCGGAACAGACCCGTTTGCAAGGATCCTATCGTTTATCACAATGGACCCTTCCAGTACCGACCCTCGCAGGGTTGTTAGAATTCTGGCACCTCGCTGTTCAGGCTCTTGACGGTCTTGTTGTCTATAATAAAGAAATGCCGCAATGCTGTGTTGCTCTTCCGGGATATCATAAAACCATCCTGAAAAGGAACTATGTCCACTCGCGCCCGGAAGCAGGTCATTTACAGAAATACGGTGTGATGATCCTATGTCTGAGTGCGTCTCATCAAGAAGAAACCCTTCGGGCATTTGGACGGAAAGGATGGCATCAACCAAGCGCGCGTTGCTGGTATTTGTGTACTCAACAGTGTACGAAACATACTCTCCACTTTTGATCCTCTCTTGCGATGCATTGACGGATAGGAGTATGGCGTGTTCAACCGTGGGGGTATACGCGAACCAATAGATGGTGGCGCCAAACAGTATTAAAACGCTCAAAAGCAGACCCATGTCAAAGATAAACAGTTTTTTTGCGTGGGAAAACGTGAGGTGATATTTCCGCTTGTAGTGCAGTTCACAAAAATGAACAGGGGATGCCAAGAACGCCAAAAACCACTTGTGGGGCGCATGAAGCAGGTGGTGTTTTGTCAAATGTGTTTCAACGAATTTCATAAGAACAACGGTAGTATATCCTGATATAAGCGAATTCACAATAAAAAACGCTCGCCATTTGGCGAGCGCTCGGTGCCGGTCCGTGCTATTCCTCTTCATCTTCCTGATTTTCTTTTCGGATGCTTTTTTTGCTTGGTGAAAAGAGGGTATTGGATATGCTCCATTTATCAACAAATTGGCCAATGCCTTGGGTGTTCGATTTATTGCGCACCGTGGTTTTTTGTTGAGACCAGCGCACCAGACTCTCAAAATTGATTTTATATCGACCGGCAACAACCACATACGTGATTTCTTGCATTTTGATTGCTCGGCGAATGGTCTGCTGACTCACGCCAAACAGGCGTGCCGCCTCTGATATGGAAACGCGGACAATCTCTGCTTTCTGTGCTATTTGGTCGGAATCCTGCATATTTCTGAATGTATAAGCTAGTCTATACAAAAAAAAGGAAATAGTCAAGTTTTGTATAGACTAGTGTATACAAAAAAGCAGCCGCGTATCAAGAGCGGGAGCATGGGTCTGCCGCACCACTTTACTCTTTATTATTTTCGCATTTTGTGCTATAGTAGGTGCCTGTGTTCCGGAAATGGGCACTTTTTCGCTATAGCATTGACATTGTCGCACGTGTAACATTTTCCTGATTTCCACGTCTTCTATTATGAACAAGCTCCAAGATACATTACATGAAAGACGCCTTCTGCGTGCCATCATTGTAAAGAAGGACGCGCAGGCATACGGAGAAATGTACGACAAATACGCAGATAAGATGTATCGGTTCATTTTGTTCAAAGTAAGTGACACAGAGTCAGCACAAGATATTACGAGCGAGGTGTTCATGAGTGTGTGGAATTACCTCACCGTTGGCAAGCAAAAAAGCGTAGAGAGTATCAGTGGTCTTTTTTACAGGACAGCAAGAAATAAAATAATAGATCTCTATCGGGAGCGAGCCAGAACACAGCAGCAGTCACTTGATATATTGGACAGAGACGTTGGTCCGGCGCATACCCGCCAAATGGACAAAGTTGAAACAGACGATGAGGTACGACGGCTGCTGGAAGACATGCGTCGATTGAAAGCTGAATACCAGGAGGTTCTCATGCTCAGGTATATAGAAGAGCTCTCCATAGACGAAATTGCCGTAATTTTGGAAAAAAAGAAAACGCATGTTCGCGTTCTCATTCATCGGAGTGTAAAAAAACTTCAGCAGATACACAATCAGAAGTATGGATAGAGGATTTCTCCGTAAATTAAAGGGAATAAAAAATCGGCATGTGATTGCGCCGGACCCTTTGTGGAAGTCACAGACAAGGGAACGAATTATTTCGTATGCCGCTCAGTCGGTAGATCAATCCGCATCTGACGCGCCACGAAGCGGATATGCTGCGTTGTTTGGTATACAACTGGCAAACATGTACGCTGCCACGCGCGGCGTTTTTATGTTTGTTTTGGTTTGCGGCATTGTAACCGGCAGTTTAGTGGCTACGGCAAGTCCAATTCCGCGTGATGTCTTGTTTAATGTAAAGGTGGCAGTTGCTTCGGCAACAGGGAATAATGGCGCCAGGGTACAGCTCTATATTGATGAGGCTCAATACCAAAGTGACATTTTGCAAGGTATTATAGGCGACGATAGCCGCATCCTCGAGGGAAAGGAAGTCGCCAAGCAAGTACAAAAAATACAAAAGCAAGTTGAAACTGCCAGCAAAGGTCTTGAAACTGTCAAGCAAGAAGATGAGAAGAAGGCCGCCGACCTTGCAAAGGACGTTTCGGCTAAAACCGTCATGATCTCCGACCAGCTTAAACAAGTAAGTAAAGATGTCGCGGAAGTCGTTAATCCAGACGGCAGCCAGTCGCAGGAGTTGGTTGACGCGGCGAAGCAGGTGGTTGAGACGCGTAAAGTTGTTACGGAAAGTGGCATAGGCGCGCTTCAAATATTGGCTCAGAGCGATACAAACGCCGATGAAAATGTAAAAAAGATCGTCCAGGATGCTATAGGTGGGATATTGGCCGACGCGAAAGAGGTAAATTCGCATGTGGTGCCTGTTTCGGAGGAAAAATCTCCAGAAAATACTGTTAGCTCGACCGAGCAGAATGTAATCGGTGAGTCTCAATCAGCGCTCAGCACTTCCACCCAGAAAGTAAGCAGTTCAACACCCAAGCTGGATGGCACTTCTCAGACATCGCTATCGGGGCCGACAAATAATGTGAAAAGTTTAACAGAAGATATTGAGCAGCTGCTAAGCGGAGACCAATTGCCGGAGGCGATTGCAAAAGTAAAAATATTAAATTCGATCACGTCACAGACAGAGGCGGGGCTGGTAGGAGTGAAAGCACCGCAGCCGTCTGCGCAGCAGCAGCCGGCGGGGGGATAAGAGATTTTTTTTGCGTCAGATTGCTGCGACAGCCGTAGCAATGTGCTGCAAAGCACAAAGAGGGGATGAATATACTCAATATACCCCCCGTTCACTGTATGGCTTGGTTCATTATTCTGTGAACAAGAATGATGAACTGCTGCCATACGGTGCGCCCTGTCAATGTATAGGGTGGGGGAAATCCATGCCGATTCGTCGGGATGGTCTCCGACGTACTGGTCGGAGCGGCATATACTGCAAAGGTCGATTCCGGCATTGTCGGAATGTATATGTCTTAATACATCACCTGCTGTCGGGACGTCGGATCCGCATGATTCATTCATCAATCCGGTGCGCTCAGCAGTAGGAACAGATTTAATTATGACAGACGCTATAAGATTAGGGAAAAAAGCGTTCACATGGTCTGTAGTCGTACTTACAGTACTGTGGAGCATGGGTATCGCAGCATTGGTGCCGCAAGTGGCACGTGGTGCTGAATGTCCATCTCTTTCATCCGGCGAACTTTTCAAGGTTCAAGGAAACAGTGCCGTGTACATCTTAAACTCAGATCTACGACGCATGTACTTCCGCAATTCAGGGGACTTCTACACATGGTTTGAAGATTTCTCCGGAGTAGTGGAAATCGCACAAGACTGTGTCAGCGCATATCCAAACGCTGTTAACCCATCAGGAGTAAACTTCCGCCCGGGTTCACGTCTTATCAAAGTTGTTATTGACCCACGCGTATACGCAATCGGGCCAAACAACATGCGCCACTGGATTTCAAGCGAGCAAGTTGCCAAAGATCTCTACGGGGATAATTGGACAACTCTTGTTAACGATGTTCAGGACGTATTCTGGCCAAATTACGCAGACGGATCAGATATTACTGAATCAACCCCACACAACGGGCAACTGATCAAAGTTGCTGGTTCCAGTGATGTTTGGTATGTCATGGATGGCATGAAGAGCAAGGTATCAGGCGCTCTTTCAGCAGCAGCTGCTGGAGATGTCCGCACTGTTTCAGCCGCAGTGGCTAGCGCAGTGGATGATTCCGGCAACACTGTTGCCGCAGGAGAAGTAGTCGCTGATCCAACACAAGGTTCAGGTGGTGGTGGTGGAGTTACTCCACCAGCAGCAGCCGGAACATTGACTGTTGCGCTTTCGGCAAACTCACCTGCATCAACATACGTGTTGAAGAACTCAACACGCAACCCGTTTACCGTTGTTAACTTTACTGCCGGAGCTGATCCAGTTGTGATCAAATCTTTGAAAGTAGAGCGCACCGGTTCACCAGCAAGCGATGGCGCTTTCTCCGGGATTAACATTATGAAGCCAAACGGTGACCTGTTGAGCACGTCGTACAAGACACTCAACTCAAGCCACCAGGCTACGTTTACAGAGGACATCACTGTTCCTGCAAACAGCACTGTCAGCTATACCATTGTTGGTAAAATCGCTGACGTTGCAACATACAGTGGAGAAGTACCAAAACTTTCGTTGGTTACTGTTGAAACAGACGCAAGTCTTGTTGGCAGCCTGCCAATCACCGGCAATGGCATGACCATTAACACAACAGTCAACGTCGCAGACGTAACTGTTACCGAAGATACTGACTACGGTGTCGCAACAGAAGAAGTGGGAACAGAAAATAAAGAATTCATTGAAGTGAAGCTGGCAAACAGCTCATCTGACGCACAGGTGCGCGTTCAGTCAATGAAATTCAACAACGCCGGTTCTGCGGATGACGCGGATGTATCCGGTTTGGAATTGGTTGTGAATGGAAATGTGGTTGGAACCGCTCAAATGGTGTCCAACTATGTTTACTTCGACCTTTCCGGTTGTGGAGACGCCTGTGTGATTGACGATGGCAAGAACGAAAGCTTCTTGCTTCGCGGTGACATTGTGGGTGGCTCAGGACGCACACTTGACTTTGACCTCAAGCGCGCGGATGACATGGTGATAAAAGATCTGTTGAACAACACGTTTGTTTCACCGATCGTCGCAGCACAGCCTCTGGCACTTGGTAACGTTGTTACCATCAACGCCGGAAAAATGACAGTCACCAAGACCAACACGGTCATGTCAAAGAACGTCGCAGAGGACAGCACTGATATCGACCTTGGTTCATGGAACTTCAAGGTGGAAGGTGAGTCTATTACAGTAGCAAGCATTAAGTTTGATATTGAAATGACCGGTGTTGCCTCAAGTTCAGACTTCACCAACTTGAAACTGGTAAACCGCACCAAAGGAACAACCCTCACGGGTGGTACTGATGGTGCTGACGATACCGGCTCTCAAGACGGTTCTGTTAGCTTTACCGACTCATTTACCCTCCCAATCGGAGACAATGAATTGGTATTGGTTGGAAACCTGAATGCTGACTTCGCAGCGAATGATACAGCTCAGTTTTCTGTAGACTTTGTTCTCGCTGCAAACTTGGACGCGACAGGAGATGTCACCGGTGATGCAATCACTGTGGGCACCTACGCGTTCCCGGGTGTAGGATCATTGATTACAGCAAACTTGCTGACAATCAAGGATCTTGCGCTTTCAGTGACAACCATTGGTCAGCCGGCTGCCCGAACAATCGCAGCAGGATCAACCAATGTTCACTACTCTACCATTCAGTTTAGCGCGACAGACTCATCCGAGGACGTCCGCGTTGACAGCTTTAAGTTTGTCATCGTGACCGGCGCGACTGCAAAGGCAGATTCATTGCAGAACATTAAATTCCTTGTCAACGACACAGCAGATGGATCATTCCGAACTTTGGGTATTACCAAATTTGGTTCTGATACTGATGCCGGTGACGATGAATCCGTTACCGTAACGTTGAGCGGCACTGACAGAATCATGGTAAAGAAATCCAACTCTGTCACACTGAAGATCTACGCAGATTTGAGTGCCAGCGCAGCGACCGGTGCAACCCACGCTATGGAAATCAGCAGTACAACCTCTGGTACGGCCACAGCAAAGGGTTCTGTCAGCAACAATGACATCACAGAAGTGTACTCAGCTGTACAGGCAAACGCTGTCACGGTCGGCACGGCCGGTGGACAAGTGTTGGTCACGGTTGATTCGGCAAACCCAAGCGCACAATTGCTTGCTGCCGGTTCAGAAGTGGAGCTTGCAGCTTTCAACTTCCTTGCGACAACAACAGAGGATGTTGAACTTGATTACCTCTACTTGACACAGGTCAGCACCGTTGGTGCATCGTCATCCTTTGCAGATTACGATAATATCTGGTTCGAAGATGAAGATGGAAATCAGGTTGGCGGTACATGGATGAGACCAACAAGTACAAAGCCATACATTGACTTCACTGAGAACGCATTTGTGATCAGCACAAGCGACTCAGATGGACGAGTATTGCACTTGATGGCAAATCTTGCTGCTATTGCAAACGGTTCAAATGGTGTCTCCGGTCACTACCTTGGATACCAAATCGCGAGCGCGGCTGATGTGGTTGCCAAAGGTGACCTCACAGGAAGCGGAGCAAACGAAATTCTTGGAGCAGGTGGTAATGCCCCAACAGGCAAGACCCACTATGGATACAAGGGGTATCCTGTTGTGAAGAGAATTGCTTTGGGCACAGACACGCTCAACTCATCACCTACGTTGTACAAGTGGTCAGTTGAAGCAAAGAATGCTGATGTCGCTCTGTATCAATTTACATTCGATATCGCTACGTCCGGCGCTACAGTAGATAGCTTTGAGATCTACAACGTGACAAAGAATGACTTTGTGACGAACGCAGCTCAAGCATTGAGTGGTGCGACAACCTACGAGACTGATGGTTCTACATGGACCACCAACTACTCTGCAGGTGAAATCACAGTTCCAAAGGGACAAACATGGACCTTTGAATTGCGCGCGAGCGCTTCCAGCATTGACGCCGGAGACACGGTGACAACAAAGATGGCTGGTGACGCTGCTCACTACTCACACGCAACTCTGCTGACAGATACAGCCGCCAACATTGATGGCGACACACACAATGACTTTATCTGGTCAGATAAGAGCGCGGTCAATGGTCACAGCACTGCTTCTACAGACTGGACCAATGGTCTGTTGGTACGCGAAGATTTACCATCAACATTTAGTACAGCTTCTGTACTATCCGGTAAATAATAGCGGATCAATCACTCGCGTGTCGCTGCAAAGCGACGCATGGGTACACGCGACCCCCCGCCTAGCGGGGGGTTTGTGTTATATATTGAAAAGGCCGGCACGGTGTGCTACCATAGCGTGACGCTATATTCCATACTATGAAACAAAAATTGATTGCATTTGTCGTGGCATTTGGGGTTCTTTTGGTAGGGTTATTCCTGTGGAGATACCCGTGGGCTCAAAAGGGATCCGGCACAGGCATAGACTGGTCAAATGAGGCGTCTGTGTTTGACGTATCAGCGCCCGCTGATTTGGATCCAATCAACGCGGAGACATTTGGTGAAAAAGTCACGGCTGCAAAGGAACTGTATAGAAAAGAACCGGATGATAGCTGGACCTATGTCGTGGTAGCCGATGTGTATGACTATGTGCAGGATTATGACAAGACCATTTTGGCGCTGCAGCACGCGTTGGAGCTCAACCCGACAGAGGAGACGGCGATTTTAAATTTAGCGGTTATATATGAAAAGTATGCGCCTGATTACGTGCTGGCAGAGCAGTATTACAGAACTTTTTTGGAGCTAAATGATAGTCGCGCGGACGCCTATACGCGTTTTGCTCGATTTTTATATCAGAAGAAAAAAGATTTCTCTGCCGCCGAATCCATTTTGCTGGCGGGAAGAGAGAAGACCGGCGATTCATCGGACATCCTGGTTGAAATGATTGCCATGTACAAAAAGCAAGAAAACGAAGAAAAACGTCTTGCTGTTATGAAAGAATTATTGGAGTTGTTTCCCGATAACGAGGTATTTGAGTTTCAGTACGGGGACTTAGTGCGCTAAATTACTTATTCGGTTTGCGGTATGTCATCATTGTTTGAAAAACGCTTGCTTCAGTACAATAAAGTGCTTATTTTTTTGAGCGTGTTGATGCCATTGTTGACCTTTCCCCGGTCATTTATCTTTCCGTTTGTTGTCCCAAAGATTATTTTTTTTCGCGCGGTTACCATCTTGCTCGCGTCGGGATATATTCTTCTTCTTGCCCACAATCGGTCAAAATATCGTTTGCAGTGGACACCGATCACCATTGCGGTGCTGGTTTTTTTGGGGAGTTTTGCCCTGTCATCATTTTTTGGCGTGGACTGGTACAGAAGTCTGTGGGATAACCACGAGCGCATGCTTGGACTGTTCACCCTGTTTCACTATGGGCTTTACTATCTCGTGTTGACCACGGTATATCGCGCTCGCGAGGACTGGAATCAATTTTTGTGGGTTTTTTTGGCTGCCGGATCCGTGGTCATGCTTCTGGGCGCGTGGCAATATTTTGTGAATCCGGAGTTTTTGTTTAACCATGGGAGTGTGCGTGTGTCCGCCACCTTGGGGAACGCGATTTATTATAGTGGGTATGGGCTCTTTCTTTTTTACATATCAATCATCTTGTTTTTGCAGAGTTCAAAAAAGTGGATACAAGGGATCACTGCCATTACGGGTTTGCTTGGCCTGCTTGGTATATTTTTGGGTGGCACACGTGGAACGCTTGTTGGCCTGCTTGTTTCAATTTTCGCGGCCGGGTTTGGCTATGCGTTTATTTTGAAGGGACACAAAAAAGTGAAGCAGCTGCTTGCAGGGATATTGATCGCGTCTGTTGTGCTGGGAAGCCTGCTTATTGTATTTCGACACACGCAATTTGTGAGTTCTTTGCCAACCATTGGTCGGCTTGTTAGTACGGATGTATCATCGGGAACCGCGAACACGCGGATTATGGCCTGGGAGATTGCTGTCGAGGGATGGAAAGAGAAGCCGTTTTTGGGGTATGGGCCGAACAATTATATTTATGTGTTCAACCTACTCTATCGGCCGGAATTCCTGGAGCAGGGGTACTCTGAAACTTGGTTTGACAATGCCCACAGTGCGATTTTCAATACCCTCGCGGTGCAGGGAATCATCGGATTGCTCAGTTACATTGCTCTCACGTTATTGCCCATCGTGCTTTTGTGGCGCGCGGTTCGTCGCGAGCGGATAGACACGCATACGGCCGTACTGTTTGGCGCTTTTTTGGTGGGGCATTTTGTGCATAACGCGTTTGTGTTTGAAAATCCAACATCCTACTTGTATTTCTTTTTTGTTATCGCGTACGTGAACGCGCGACTTGTCCCGGTTCAGGCGGCTCAGTCATCTCAACAGCGACATATTGGGGCAGGTATGCTGGGAACAGTTATGGTGGTTTCGTTGATTTTTATTTGGATTACTGATGTAAATCCGTTGCGCGCGAATCACGCGACATTGTTCGCGATGAGAGACATCAATCAAGCGGCTGATTTGCGTCAGGCAGAGCAGGCGCTGAGCATACCATCGCCCCATATCGACGATATACATGTGGACTTGGCAAAGGCATCGGGAAACGTGGTAGCAGGCCTGATACGTTTGGGACAACATGAGACAGCTCAAAAGGTTTTCGAATTTGGGTACGCGCAAGCACAGGAGGCACTGCGCCTGCACCCACAGGATATCAGAATTCATATTTTGCTGACGCAGCTGGCTCAGGGCGGAGCTATCGCGTTTAATAATCCGGAGCTTTTTGCCAGGGCAGAGGAGTACGCGCAAGCGGCTATTCCATATTCACCTCGTCGTCAGCAACTGTATTACAATCTTTCCGGCGCAAGAATGCAGCAAGGCAAGGTAGACGAAGCGCTTGACGCGATTCAGACAGCCATTGATTTTGACCCCATCATAAACGAGGGATGGTGGAGGAAAATTTATATATATGGAAGCAGTGGCCAAGCTGATTTGGTGAGAGCGACATACCTGGAAGCGCTGGACGCGGGAGTGACGCTTACGGCGCAACAAATTTCGTTTATTGAAGAGCGCATCGGTTCGCTGGAATTGGGCGCACGGAGCACCAATTCCAAGCAGGCCGAAGACACATTAGGTGAGTAACCTCTTGTAGAGGTCAACTATTGCTCCCTCTGTGTTTTGAGCAGGCTGTATCGACGGGTGAGAAAACGCGGTTCCTATCTGCGGGTGCCGGGCAGCCCAGTCCATAGCAATAGATAACGCCTGAAAATTATCCGGCTGCACCAGCAATCCGGTTTTTTTATCTTCAATATATTCGTGTATGCCACCAACATTTGTGGCAATGATGGGAACGCGCGCGTTGAGCGCGTCAAGCATGATGTACGGGAGGCCTTCTTTTCTTGACGGGATCACCAGGGCGTCAAATGCTTTTAGGTAGAGCGCCGCGTTTTCGATGAATCCAAGCAGATGGATATTTGTGAGTTCAAGGTGCTTGATCTGTCTTTCCAAATTGGAGCGCTCGGGTCCGTCGCCGATGACCGCGACCGGGATGTGACAGAGTCTCTTGTTGGAAGCAATGGCGTTAAACAGCACATCAATTCCTTTTGTTTTATAAAAATTCGCAATGACGCCAAAGCAGAAGGCATTGGCGGGAATAGTCGGCATTATTTTTTTTCGCGCGTCTTCCTTGCCCACATATGCTGTGCCGGCGGGAACAGTGATAGGGATCGTGTGGATTTTTTTTTCAGAAATACCAATTTTTTTTCCCGCTTCGCGATCAAATTTGGAAAGGACAATGATCGCGTCTTTGAATTTTGATGTCCATGCTTCCAGGAATTGATACAGTGTTTGTTTTGGTCGTGACATTGGTTCGTGGAAAACCCAGCCGTGCGCGGTGTAGACAATGACCGCTTTTAGTCCGG
This sequence comes from Candidatus Magasanikbacteria bacterium CG10_big_fil_rev_8_21_14_0_10_47_10, assembly GCA_002773135.1. Lineage (GTDB taxonomy): Bacteria > Patescibacteriota > Patescibacteriia > Magasanikbacterales > UBA922 > 1-14-0-10-47-10. The sequence continues at coordinate 73,410 of PFCB01000028.1, read as the reverse complement.
CCGCTGCAAGAGAACCGAGGATGCCGGCTTTTGAGCTATTGAGATGGATGATGTTTGGTGATATCTGTTTGTACAGCTTTCGCAGCTCAAAGAGTGCTTTTATATCAACCAGGGGGGAGACAGCGCGTTGGAGTGAGTGAAGTTGGACTATGCAGATGTTGTTGGGCGCAAGTTTTTTTTGCAAATCCGTCGCGTCCCCGGCGCTGCCAACGGCTACCGTGATGTCAAAAGCATGCCTGTTTTGCATGGCCAAATCAAATATGTAGCGCTGCGCGCCGCCCCAATGTCCCTGGGTGATGACATACAAAATACGCGGCTTGACCGATTGACGTTTCATAGTTGGTGTAGTATACTCGCAGAACATCAATTGTCAATATTTGGCTAAGGTAAGGGAAGAAAATGACTATGAACGTACTGGTAACCGGCGGTGCCGGCTTTGTAGGATCGCATCTGATTGACCGGCTCATGGATGAGGGACATGAGGTTATTTGCGTTGACAGTTTTTTTAGCGGGAGGCGCGAAAATATTGCCCATCATCTCGGCAAGGAGAATTTTACACTGTTGGTTCATGACGTTCGCAAGCCGCTAAAGTGGGAGGGAGGGCTGGACAGGATTTACCACCTGGCATGTCCGGCGTCACCGGTGCAATATCAGTTTGATCCGGTTCTTACACTTGAGACATCCATTCTTGGAACTCAGAACATGCTGGCGCTTGCCAGAAAAAAAGGCGCGCGTCTACTCTATACGTCCACCTCGGAAGCGTACGGGGATCCATTGGAACATCCGCAAAAGGAGACATATTGGGGCAATGTTGATCCGCTTGGAAAACGCGCGTGCTATGACGAGGGTAAGCGCGCGGCCGAGACGCTATGCAAGGATTATGTTGAACAATATGGTGTTGATGCGCGTATTGTCCGCATTTTTAACACGTATGGGCCGCGCATGATGTTTAATGACGGTCGCGTGTTGTCTAATTTTATTTTGCAGTCCCTGCTTGGTGAGGATATCACTGTCCATGGTGATGGTTCACAAACGCGCAGTTTTATGTTTGTCACGGATTTGATAGAGGGGCTGGTGAAGCGAATGGAAATACAAAGCAGTGATTGGCGACCGGTCAATTTGGGGAATCCGGATGAACGAACCATTGGCGCAGTGGCTTTGAGTGTAAAGAATGCGACCGGATCCGGGAGCCGCATTGTATCGCTTGCGTATGAAAAGATTCCCGAGCGTCTGGGTGATCCAAAGCAGCGCTGCGCTGATATTTCTCGCGCAAAGGACCTCCTCACATGGGAGCCGGTTGTTGGATTTGATCAGGGGCTTGCCACGACAATCGCGGATTTTAAAGATCGCCTGCGGCACAAGCCGCGCATTCTTGTTTTTGCGCCGGTCTACTTACCCTACAAAGGGCCTGCGGAAGAGGCGGTGAGCGAGATCATCGCGCGTTCTCCCGGGTATGAGTTCGACATTGTCACAGCAAAACTTGATCCGCGCTTTAAGGCGGAGTCAGAGCTTGATCGGGTTCATATTTATCGCCTGGGACGCGGCACCAAGTGGGATAAGCTGCTGCTGCCGCTGCGAGCCGCCAAGTACGCGCGGAAATTGCATAAAAAGCATACATATCATGTCGCATGGGCCGTGATGGCCAGCTATGGCGCGCTGGCGGCGAGCCTTTTTTCGTTAGTTTCAAACGTGCCGTTTTTACTGAGTGTATACGAAGGTAATATTGATGAAAAAATGCTGGAGCGCGGCGCGTATCTTTCGCCGCTCTACCGGTTTATGTTTCGCAGGGCGCATCGTTGGCAGGTGGTTGGCGCCATGAGCCAGATGCAACAGGCATGGCTGGAAGATGATCGGGACGTGCAGGCGGTCCAGCTGGACGGCGACTGGGATAAATTGGCCAAGAAAACAAAAGAGATGTTCAGCGAGGTGGAGATTTTATCAACACGTTTGTAGCCGTATGCAAAAAAAACGTATTCTTATTTTCTCCACAGCATATGTACCATTTGTTGGTGGTGCCGAGGTGGCAATACGAGAAATAACGGACAGAATAGGTGAGTATGAGTTTGTCATGATCACAGCAAAAATGGATAGAAAGCTGCCCAGTGTTGAAACGGTAGGGAATATTGAAGTGCATAGGATAGGGTGGGGCATTCCCATGCTTGATAAATTGTTTTTGGCGCTATTTGGACATGTGTATGCGCTGCGTCTTCATACGCGTCGGCCGGTTTCAATGATTTGGTCGATGATGGCAAGCTACAGCGGTTTTGCCGCGCTGAGTATGAAGAATAAGACCGGATTGCCATTTTTGTTGACGCTGCAGGAGGGTGACCCAATTGAATATATTATGCGTCGCGTCCGTTTTGTCAAAAAGAGATTTGTGAAAATCTTTACGCAGGCGGATGGATTGCAAGCTATTAGCACTTATTTGCTACACTGGGGCGAGCAAATGGGATTTGCCGGCATTGTAAAAGAAGTTGTCCCAAACGGTGTAGATGTTGAGCGATTTACAAAGGAATATTCACCATCGGAAATTGAGGAGCTGAGAAAAAGCTTTGGATTTCCGGAGAATGCGGTCATACTGGTCACCGCATCGCGACTGGTAGTAAAAAATGGAATTGTTCATGTCATTCGCGCACTCAAAGATTTGCCGGAGAATGTGTGTTTTGTCATTTGTGGAACAGGGGAATTGGAGCACGATTTGAAAGACATGACACAGGAACTGGGTCTTGCATCGCGTGTTGTGTTTGCCGGAAACAAGTCTCACGCAGAGCTACCAAAGGTGCTGAAAGCATGCGATATATTTATCCGGCCATCGCTCTCCGAGGGGCTTGGCAACGCTTTTTTGGAAGCCATGGCCGCCGGGTTGCCGACCATTGGTACCATGGTTGGGGGAATTCCGGATTTTTTGGAAGACGGAAAGACCGGTTTTGCGTGTAAGCCGGGCGATCCCGCGTCTATTGTTCAGGTAGTAAACACCATCACACGTGGCTCTGTCTGCGCAAAGGAACAGATGTATGAAAGAGCAATGAAGCGGATTGAGGAGCAGTATAATTGGCCGTCAATTTGCGAGGAAATGAACAGCATATTTAAGACACTGGTTCCGTAGATCCGAACCGGTGTGTATTCCATATAGGCATCACTTTTGAAGAGTGGTGTTTTTTTGTTAAGGGACAGTGCCGTGTATGATATACTACGATTCTATGAGGAACCTCCACAAACATCACCATTTTTTTTCACACGCGAACATGGACGCGTTGTATCTTTCTGTATTTGTGATGAACATTGCAGAGAGCATGATATCAATTTTTGTCCCGATTTATTTGTACTCGCTGGGATATTCAATCACGTGGATAATCCTTTTTTTCTTGATAAGCCGCATTGGCGGCGCCCTCTTTGCGCTTCCCGCGTCAAAAATTGCGGCCAATAGGGGTCCGGCATGGTCCATTGCGCTGTCAACACCTTTTTTAATTGTCTATTATATTGGTCTTCTTGCGCTGCCTCAGTGGCCCGGCTTGTTCTTGGTGCTTCCATTAGTCATTACAGGGAGAGCATTATTGTACAATTTTGGTTTTGACATTATTTTTTTGTTTTCATCTCATGAAAAAAGGATGGGGAGGGAGCTATCTACACTGTCGATTGTCTCCATCATGGCAAGCGTCATTTCACCATTTGCGGCGGGGGTACTAATTGTGACGGCAGGGTACACATCATTGTTTGGGTTTGGTGCTGTTTTACTCTGTGCATCCGTGATTCCGCTTTTCGTCGCGCGTTTTACGCATAGGGCCTTTTTGGTAGACGGCGGGCAGGTGTTGCATCATATATTTGCGTCAGAGTACAGGCCGGCTAGTTTGAGTTTTGTCGGGTATGCCATTGAGAATAGTATTGGGTTTATTGTTTGGCCAATTTTTTTGGTTCTTATTTTAACAAATGTCTCATCCGTGGGCGCTGTGGTGTCCCTGTCAACATTTGTGACGCTGATTGTTATTACTCTGGTAGGGAAAATGGTGGACAAAAATAAAACCGGAATGCTTCGCTTTGGGACAGTGCTGTATTTTTTTGGGTGGGTTGGCAGTATCTTTGCCAACACGCCTGTTTTTGCATCGTTGATTGACATATACCGCCGCGCGGCAGGTCATTTTGTCGGCATTCCTTGGGCAGCGCTTTTTTATTCAAGAGCGCGCAAACAGGATATGTATGCCGCTGTGGTTGCTCGGCACTTGGTATATAATGCCAGCCGTATCGTTGTGCTGCCTTTTTTGGCATTGCTATTTTTGTACGTGCCGCACCCATTTGCTTGGGCCTTTGCTATTGCCGGGGCGTTTAGTCTGCTCTACTCGCTGCTGGGGAGAAAAGCGTAAAAAAAACATCCCCCTGCTTGCGAGCGGGGGGATGTTTTGTCTCCACTGGATTGAACACGTTCAATGCAGTGGAAGTTGTGGCCAGCGCGCGCCTGGGGCGCGTAGAACTCGAAAGGCATCGTGCCCTCCTCTGTTGGTCTGCGAAAACTCTAGCAAAATTGGCTTGACATGTCAAGATTTTAGGACTATTCTGACACCTATTGACACCCGTTGATTTTTTATGAACATTCTTCTTGCAGCAGATATATTTCCTCCCCAAACCGGCGGTCCTGCCACCTATGTTGTTGCTTTGGCGAACGCGTTGAGAGAAAAAGGAGAACGTGTGAAGATTGTGACGTTGAACCCGGACGCAGATGTGCGTGTGACTCAGAGCACGTATCGCGTGGCACATGGCAACAAAGTGTCCCGTTATGCTCAGTATGTGTATCTTTTGTGGAAACATTCGGCTGACGCGGATGGTATATATGCCATGGGGCCGGTAAATGCCGGATTGCCGGCTTTTATTGTTTCTCGGATTCGGCAGACCAAATTTGTGGTAAAGGTGGTTGGTGACTACGCATGGGAACAAGGCGTGCAGCGGTACAATGTTGATCAAGGGATTGACGCGTTTCAGGTATCGTCTCATCCGTCGTTGGTTGTCAAAGCACTTCGGTTCATTCAGTCCCTGGTTGTGAAAAACGCGCACTTGGTGATTGTTCCATCACAGTATTTGCAGACGCTTGTGCGGGGTTGGGGCGCAGAGCGCGTGGAAGCTATATATAACGCGGTTGCAATACCAAATGAGAAGCATGACGGAGAGAAAAGAGAACGACCGGATGATATATGGCTGGTGACGGTCGCCAGGTTGGTTCCGTGGAAGGGAATGATTGTTCTCATTGATGTCATGCATCGATTAAAAAATGATTTTCCCGCATTACAACTAAAAATTATTGGCGACGGCCCTACACGAAAAGATATCGAGTCACATGTATCGCGTTTGGCTCTGGATGAAACAGTCCACCTGCTTGGCGTGTGTTCAAGAAATGAAACACTGTCACACATGCGGCAGGCTGACGCGTTTATCCTCAACAGCGGTTACGAAGGACTCTCTCATGCGATATTGGAGGCGATGATGCTGGGTACCTTTGTTCTGGCAAGTAACAGTTCTGGGAATCCGGAGTTGATACGGGCGGCCGGCACAGGAACACTCTTTGTGTACAATGACCGCGATGATTTGGAAAAAGCCATACGGACTTTTTTGATTGATAGACCCAATGGGCGACCTCCGGAAGATTTTTTTGAAACGTTTTCGTTTGATACTATGATGAATAATACTCAGCAAGCATTGCGACAGATATGCAACTCATGATTAGTTTGGATAGGAAAATATTTGATTCTACCGGCGGTGTTGCTCAGCGCATGATTGAGTATGGAAAAAATGAAGCGCTGGAAATTATCATTCCGACGCGAGTGTATCAAAAAATTGCTTTGTCGGATGAGGTAACAGTCACCGGTACGGGCGGCAACAAGGCTGCGCAATTTTTTCGCCTTGTGCTGCTGGGTGATCGGATTATTGGGAAATACCATATAAAAAAAATAACAACGCAGGATCCTTTTTTTACCGGGTTGGCAGGTTGGGTTCTTGCCATCATGTCGCGCGCGGAGCTGGAAGTCCAGGTGCATGGTGACTTTTACGGATCAGAATATTATAAAAAGGGATCAGCCAAAGAGCGGATTCAATATCATCTCGGTTTGTTTGTGATTAAACGTGCGAGCCGCGTGCGTGTTGTTGGCGAGCGGATAAAACAGAGCATGCGGGTAATGGGCGTGCCCGAGCATACGCTGACTGTCGCTCCCTTGATCATGGATGGCAGCATCATCAAAGATCACATACCAAGAAATGACGCGAAAAAAAAATATCCCGGTGCGGATGCTATTTTTTTGTTTCTGGGGCGGCTGGAACCGGTAAAGAATGTATCATGGCTGATAGATGTGTGGGCGCAGGTCGCAGTGCTAAAGCCGGGCTACCGGCTCTTGATTGTTGGAGATGGCTCGCAAAAAAAGATGCTTATGCAGAAGGTCGCGGATCTCGTGCTGGAGCGACATGTTTTTTTTGAGGCATGGACCGACGACCCAATAGGGTATATAAAAACCGTGGACTGCCTTTTGTCGCCAAGTCGTAGTGAGGGGTATAGCTCGGTCATTCGCGAAGCCGAGTGTGCCGGCACGCCCATTATCATGAGCGCGGTTGGGAGTGCCGGGTATGAAACCAAATCCGGCGATACAATTAGAATAATTTCAACAGATAGAAAAGACGCGTGGATAGACGCAATTGCAAATTTTGTTTTATGAGGTTGCTTTTTTTATGTGAAAAGATGGATGCGAATGACGATGTGTTGGCGTTTACACACCGCTGGGTAGCAGAATTATCTCAATATGTAGATACGGTTACTGTTGTTTGCTTGAGTAAAGGAGCTATTGATTTGCCGGATACTGTAACTGTACATAGTCTTGGCAAAGAAGACGGCGCTTCTCGTTTTACATATCTTAGGCGTCTCTATTCGTATATTTGGAAATATAGAAAAGACTACGATCAAGTCTATGTGCACATGATTGTTGAATATGTGTTGCTGGGCGGGTTCCTTTGGAAACTTATGCGCAAACCAATCGCTCTGTGGTATGCACATGGTCATGTGTCTCCACGATTGCGACTTGCAGAAATACTTGTCAACATCATTTTTACCTCCACGCCAAAAGGATGCCGATTAGATAGCAAGAAGATCCGGGTGCTTCATCAGGGGATAGATATAAAACAATTTACTCCACGCTTGGAATCAGAGTCAGGTCAAGTATTTACATTAGTTACTGTTGGACGAATTTCACCGGTAAAAGGGTACGGCTTGATGATTCATGCTGTTGATGTTTTGAAACAAAAGGGGATTGAGCTGAGAGCAGACATTATTGGAGCACCGGGTACTCCCTCTCAGGAGATATATTTGGAAGAGCTGAAGCACGCAGTAAGAAATATGGGGCTTGATCAGCATATTTCATTTGTTGGGTCTGTGCCAAATAAGGATCTCGCGGAACATTTGCAAAAGGCTGACTTGTTTGTAAACATGAGCACAACCGGAAGCTTGGATAAAGCCATTCTTGAGGCAATGGCATGCGGGACTCCGATCCTTACATGCAATGATGCACTGGTTGATGTCCTTGGTTCTCATACAGAAAAATTGATGTATGAAAAAAATAATGTTTCAGCATTCGTGCAGAAAATAGAGGAGATATATACATTATCAAAAAATGAGCGCACAGCGCTTGGAGTACATTTACGAGACATCGTTGTGAAACAACATAGTGTCACTGCCCTGATAAAAAAGATATTTACTCACATACAAAAAAATACTCCTATGAAGAAATCACCAATGTCATTACTCCGGCGTCTTGAGTATGATGCCTTATCCAAGATAGAGTCAATCAATGGGAAGGTCCTGGATCTTGGGGGAGACAGACGCTCCGGCTACCATGAACGTATGAAAGGGGAGCATGATATTTTTGTGGTGAATATCAATCCCGATACCGGCTGTGATTTGTGTTTTGACATTCAACAGCCATTTCCAATGGAAGACGGGTCATATGACGGTATTGTGTGCATGAACGTGCTGGAACATATATTTGATTATCAAACGGTTTTGAACGAGGGATTTCGAGTTCTAAAATCAGGTGGTCGGTTTGTTGGGTGCACACCATTTTTATTTCATGTACATGGTTCGCCGGATGACTATTTTCGGTACACAGGCTCCGCATTGAAAAAAATGTTCGAACGCGCGGGTTTTACCGATATCCATATTCACGAGCTGGGTACCGGCGTCTTTAGTACGCGATTCCAATTGCAATTTGGGCTGTACCGGCCGCGATTTGTGAAGCGGATCGCAGAAAAAATTCATCTGGTGCTCGATTATTTGCTTATAAAAAAATTTCTAACGCGCATACGACCGAGCAATCATCTTTCAGAAAAGCACGTGCCGCTCGGCTATTTCTTTATTGCAAAAAAGTAGAAGCAGATTATGAAACTGGCATACATCGCAAATCTTACGATTCCAAGCCAAAAGGCCAGCGGATACCAAATCACCAAAATGTGTGAGCAGTTTGCGATGCATGGCGCAGATGTGACGGTGTATTTGCCAACAAGAAAGCAAGAAGTAGATGCAACTATTTTTGATTACTATGGTCTTAAAAAGGATTCATTTCATGTAGAACGGATCAAGAGCTATGATTTTCTTAGGTGGCATCCTAAGATAGGAAAAATAAGTTTTCATCTACAGACAATGTGGTTTTTGCTGCAATTATTTTTTTTCAAATTGGACAAAGACACTCTAGTGTATACAAGACAGCCAGAAGTTGCGTGGGTATTTGGTTTGCGTGGATTCAAGACTGCCTTTGAAGTTCATCGTGTGTTTGCGACAAAGCAGTGGGCCTTCCAGCTCTTTACAAAACGAGTCACGCATGTCATTGCCGTGACAGAAGGGCTCAAGCAACAGTATAAAAAAATGCATCCTAGCAGAGATATACTCATCCAACCAGATGCAGTAGATATGGACATTTTTGCATCAGATATTTCAATTGAGCAGGCAAGACAGCAAGCAGGCCTGGGCATGCTTTTGGGATCATATGTTGTTGGGTACTTTGGCAGATTTAGTACCATGGGCATGCAAAAGGGGATAGATTCTATTTTAGAATCATTGGTGTCGGTTCCTACTGCTCATTTTCTTTGTGTTGGAGGAACAGACACGGACATTGCACACTATACACGCAAAGCAGACGCACTTGGTGTCAAAAAGAGGGTTCACTTTAAGGGATTTGTGACCAGAAGAGAGGTGGCATTGTATCAGAAGGCCTGTAATGCGCTCCTGATGCCATTTCCATATACAGAGCATTTTGCGTATTGTATGTCACCACTAAAGATGTTTGAATACATGGCAAGCAAGCGTCCTATTATTGCAAGTGATCTGCCAAGTGTACGAGAGATCCTGGCAGATCAGAAGAACGCGTTGCTGGTCAAGCCCGGAGATAGCAAGTCACTGGCACATGCGATAAGAGATATTCAGAACAATACGTCAGTGTCTACGCGCCTTTGCTTGCAAGCATTTGAAGACGTGCAGAGATATACATGGTATGCCAGAGCAGATCACATTCTAACACGTATGCGTGAACAAAAGGCGCATCTGTTATACGCGACGTCAATAACATTTCCACTAAGTACCGGAAGTGGGGCACAGATTGCTGCCATGTCTCGTGCTTTTGGTAAACAGCATGATTGCGAATTTGTATTGGGGGTAAAAAAATTGCGTAGTGGTGGGGAAGAATTTGACATTCAAGAATGTAATGCACCCAACAGTTTGTTACGGGCATTTCAATACATTCAATATGCACGGGAACAACACATAACACACGTATACTGTAGGGAACCTCGTTTGCTGCTGCTGGTATCGGTTTTGATACTCCTCTTTCGTCTGCGCATCAAGACCGTGTATGAGATCCATGAGATGCCAAGAAATGGCATTGATCAGGTGGTTGAACGCTTCCTATCTCGCACAGTAGATACAATTATTTTTGTCACACAGCATTTGGAAAAGACATACGCAGATACCTATGCGCGAAAAAAACAAACACATGTGTTTCCTGATGCTGTAGATCCTGCAATCTTTGATATCCCAACAACAAAAGAGCAGGCGCGTGACGCGTTTGGTTTGCCACAAGAAAAATTTATTATTGGCTACATGGGGCGATTCAAAACACTGGAAATGGACAAAGGGATTGCAGATATTTTGTCCGCATTGAAACAGCTTGATTCAAATGTGATGTTTCTTGCTGTGGGGGGTAAAAAACGGCATAGAGAGGAATATCAGCAGATGGCAGAAGAAATAGGTGTTGGTGACAGGGTGTTGCTTGTTGAGCATTTTGCGCAGCCGGTTATTGCTCGGTATCAGAAGGCCTGCGATGTACTGCTTATGCCATTTCCCTGGACAGAGCACTTTGCGTACTTTATGTCACCCCTCAAGATGTTTGAGTATATGGCAAGCAATCGTCCGATTCTTGCTTCAGATCTTCCAAGTGTCAGAGAAGTACTGTCAGAGGAGAGGGCCTTTTTTTGCCAGCCGGGTGATCCAAACAGTATTGCCCGGGCAGTCAATGGCCTGCGTCACAGCCGGGAAAGTGCCAATGCTGCAGCACAGAGGGCATACCGGTTGGTGATGGATACATATACATGGGAAAGGCGGGTAAAACGCATACTTGATACCATATGACCCTTTTTGACACCTGATAGATCAGTATGATACACTGTATCTGAAAGCAACGTATGCACGACGACATAACCCACAATGCGGTTGATCCCAATGGCATCTATACGACGTCAGAGGCTCAGCAACTGCTCAAGATAAGCTCGAGCACAATGAAACGGCTTTTAAAAAAAGGCTTGATTAAGGCAAATAAAGTAGGGGGCCAGTATAGAATTCTTGGAAAGGAAATATTGCGGCTGGTCTCACCGGAGCTTGAAAAAAAAGCAACAGAAAAGTATTTGAACGTGAAGAAGAAAGTTGTGGATACGATTAATGAGTGGAAGGTATGATACATCGATATATCGCAACCATACAGAACGCGATTCACCTGTCAAATCGCGCATTTGGCGAATACAAAGGCAGAATTATTATTTTGGTTATTCTTGCCTTTGTGAGTGGCGTTTTTGAAGGAATCGGGATTAACGCGTTGATTCCACTTTTTTCACTTATTGTTGGCGCTGAAAATAGCGCGACTGATCCAATTTCAACGTACATTGAAGCTGGTTTTCAACTTGTAGGTGTTAATTTTAGTGTTCCGTATTTGCTCATATTTATTTCTCTTCTTTTTATTGCCACATCAGTCATCACCATAGCTTTTTCGTATATCAGCTTGAAAATTAATGCGGAGTACGAGGCTGAGACGAGGACGAGGCTTCTTTCTGCTACGTTGGAATCATCATGGTCTTACCTGATGAAGCAGAAATTGGGATATCTTGAGCAAGTACTTTTGACAGATGTCGTTCGGAGTAAAAATTATCTCAGCATCATTAGCATGGCGGTGATGACGCTGGTGAATTTAGCGGTATATTCTGCGGTAGCAATAAGTATTTCACCTGTTATAACATTGGGTACTTTTTTTCTTGGTATTGTTCTTTTTTTGGCAATCAGGCCGTTTATTCGCAAGATACGTGAAATTTCGGTTGCGGAGACAAATATTTATAAAGAATTATCTCACCAGATTAACGAAGCGATCACAGGGATGAAAACAATTAAAGCCATGAATGTGCAGGATCGAGTTCGTCGGGTGGGCGTTTCCTTCTTTGAAAAAGTTAAGGAGCTCCAAATCCGACTTTTTTTTGTTAACATTACGTCAACGCATTTGATGCAGCCAGTAAGCCTTCTTTTTATTGTTCTCGTTTTTTATTTTTTTTACCAGTCACCGACGTTTGATTTTGCGGCGTTGCTTGTCATAATTTATCTGATCAAGCAGATTTTTGTGTATATCAAACGATTAAATACGATTATCATCGGGATTAATGCCAATTATCCTTTTTTGAAAAATGTTCTTGACTACGAGTTGCTTGCACACGATCAGAGGGAGTCCGATATAGAAGGGACGCCGTTCACATTGAACAAAAGTATTACATTTGAAAACACCGGATTTGCGTATGCTGGTGGAAGTTCTGTGTTGTCCGGATTGAATTTTAGCATCGCAAAGGGGGAGACGGTGGGGATAATAGGAGAATCCGGAGCAGGAAAGACAACGTTGGTTGATATTCTTTTACGATTGTTGCAGCCAACAGAGGGGCGGGTTTGCATCGATGGGACAGACATTCAACAAATATCATTGCAGGAATACAGAAACAGCATTGGGTATGTATCGCAGGACATTTTTTTGTTTCATGACACAATTGCCAACAATATTTCTTTTTTTGATGAAACAATAACCCAGGAGGATATTGCCTTGGCTGCACAGCAAGCAAACATGTACAATGCCATTATGGACTGTCCTGACGGATTTGATACAGTCATTGGTGACAGAGGAATCCGTCTTTCAGGTGGGCAAAGACAGCGCCTGAGCATTGCCCGCGTTCTGGCGCGAAAGCCGAAGTTGCTTATTTTGGATGAAGCCACGAGTGCGCTGGATAATGAGTCAGAGGCAAAAATTAGGCAGGTTATAGACGGGTTGAAGGGCGAAATTACAGTAATTATTATTGCGCACAGATTATCAACCGTGTTGGGCTCCGACACCATTGTGGCAATCGATAAGGGGACTGTGATAGAGCAAGGATCTCCAAAGCAATTGCTAGCGGATGGAACAAGTTATTTGTCCAGGATGCATTCAATACTAGGGAAAAACGTATGAAATTATTTTTGATTTGGGCTGCGAATCGTTCAGAAATTTCAGGTTTGATTGATGGGCTGCAGCAAGATGGCCATGAGATTTTGTATTGGGTGGGGACACAGGCATCCGAGGAAGAGGTACCACAGGGGACTGTGTTTCATTCTCACATTGACGCGTGGGATGGGTTGCCAGCAAAAAATGTGGACGTGTACGATTTTCCGCCGCCAAGCAAGGCGCTTATTGATAGTATGCACAGAACTGAATCGTTGGTGTTGACCATGATGAATAAACGTTTTGATACAGATTGTGTTGATAAGCGCAGGCACCGGTATTACATCATGCTGCAATATTGGCATGGGTTGTTGGAAAAGCACAAACCTGACGCTATTATATTTCCTACTGTTCCACACACCGTCTATAATTACATCCTATACGCTCTGGCAAAACGAGCAGGAATCAAGACCATAATGTTTGAAGACTCCTGGGTCTCAGACCGTCTGTTAACATATTGTGATTGGGAACAGGGAAGCCCTTTGTTGCAAGAAAAAATTGCATTGTATGACCATACAACAATACAATCTGAAGATTTGAGCCGGGATATTGGGGATTACTACCAAAAGCAAACTGACAGTACCGTTGATTCCACACCCATTTACATGACGCATTGGAAGAAGCAGTTTACGGGTGTTAAACCATTTATAAAAAAGATAAAAAAGCTTATTAAGAGCATCTTGGATGGCTCTATTATACAACGGGGACCACGATATTTTGTGAAGCAATTCAAACCAAATTTGGAGAAGGAATACGCACGCGTGGTTGAGCTGCATCCTGATTTGGACCATGCGTATGTGTATGTGCCGCTTAATTTTCAGCCGGAAAGGACAACCAGCCCACAGGGAGATATTTTTGTGGATCAAACATTGATGATAGAGACACTCGCGGCCTCATTACCGAAAGGGTGGAGGGTGTATGTGAAGGAGCATCCGTCTCAATGGTGGCTGCGCAGTGGAACGGCGTATTCATCAAATAGATATCCTGGGTATTACAAGCAACTCGCGCAGATCCCGCGGGTGCAGTTGGTTCCCATACACATGAATTCGTTTACCCTAAGCGAAAAAGCCAAGGCCGTAGCAACAGTAACAGGGACTGCGGGCTGGGAGGCAACTATAAGGAAAAAGCCTGTTTTAATATTTGGCTATCCATGGTATAGAGATTTTCCAAAATTATTTCGCATTGCAGACGTAGAAAGCTGCAAAGCAGCGCTTCGATCTATCGCAGATGGTTTTTCGGTAACAGAACAAGATGTTCTTCGATTTTTGAAAGCATTTGATGATGCCACTGTACATGCATATGTTGAAGGATTTGTTGACAAGATTTCCGAACTCAGTTTTGAAGAAAGCATGGCAGAACTTACAGGAATAATTGTTGGAGAGTTAAAGGCTTCGGATCTATGAATATTGAATCACTCAAGCGGCAACGATACAGCCAGTGGGATGACCTATGCAATAAAAGCAATGACGCATGGTTTTGGCACACGTCCGGTGGGCTACAGTATCAACTGGCATATGCGGCGCCATTTGAACCAGTAGACCGATCGTTTGTTGTTGTGCATGATGGCCAGATTGTTGGTGGCATACCCTTGATAGAGATGTCCGAGCAGGGAACGCGCGTGTTTGGTTTGAACGGCCAACCGGGGCCGAATCCAATATTTGCGCCGCTACTGGGCGATAAGCAAAAAAAGAAAGCCCAAAAAATGTTGTTCGAAGAATTGGATGGTTTGGCAACTGATCATGGTGTGAAACGGTGCGCAGTAAGCTACAGTCCACTAATGTTGTGTGCCAGTGAGAGGAATACGCTGAAGGCTAACCCCTTGGTGCAATTTGGATTCCTTGATACGTCATGGATATCGCAGTGCATGTTGCTTGACGCGCCCTTGGATTCACTAAAAAAAGGCATTCGACATGGCCATCAATATGACTTGAAGAGGGGGGAAAAAGTACTTCGTACGGAGATATTTGATGCGTCTGTTCTCACAAGAGATATATATGTCCAATATGAAAACTTGCACGAGAAGGCTGCCGGCCGGAAAACACGTTCTTCACTGACATTTGATATGATGGAGAACTTTATCCGCGATAGGAACGCATTTTTGATAGGAGCAAAGCAGGGGGAAAATTGGGTCGGTTTTGCATATTTTTATATCTACAATAAACATGCCTATTTGGGATCCGCGTGCAATGATCCGGATGCTTCAACTTTACCAATTGCCCATTGTATTCAATGGGCAGCAATAGAGTATATGCACCGACAGCAAGTATCTTCGTATGAAGTGGGCTGGCAAGATTATGGTCCCACGTTACTTTCAGTTCCTTCACAGAAGGAGATTGATATTAGTAAATTTAAAAGAGGATTTGGCGGGGAGCCTGTGACGGTTTTTGCCGGTGAAAAATATTATGACAAAGAGTATTTTTTGGAAGTGTATACTGATCGAATGAACGCATACAAACAGACTATTATATGAGTGAAGCACGTCAGCAAAATGAATTTCAAGGGAAACGAATCATTCTTTTTCAACAGCGTGGCTGGGGGAAAGGCATTGGCCGATTTTTGGCACGGAAGTTATATGAAAATGGTGCGGTATTGGCCGCGTTAACATTCAAAAATACAACCCATGACCTTATTGTCAATCAGCCGGACGCGAAATATGAACTTATTATCAATAACGACGAAATAATGAGTCGGCCAAAAGACTATTTGGCCGGTGACAGATATTCACTGGAAGAAATTTGTGATGCTTTGGGGATTGACTCCATCTGGCCCGTTGTATCCACACTTCGCAATCACGTGAAGTGCTACAAGGATAAATATTACTATAGCTTTCGGCAGAATGTATCCGATGAAGAAATCATTGATTTTGTCATGGCCGTATACAAGTACAGTAAACAATTTTTTGAGACATTTAAGCCGGATTTAATCATTGCGCCGAATTTTGTCTCCCTTCCACATATTATGTTTAACCTGTATGCGCACAGGCAAGGCGTTCCCATGATGGCTGTGACAGACTCAAAAATAAAGGGATACTTTCTCTTTACCTACAATCATTTTGATGATGAGGGGCCTTTTTATGACTATGTGGATCAGTTGCGCGAAGGAAAGATACGCTCCCCACGTTTGGATAAAGCAAAGGAGTACATTGCGGAATTTCGGAAAGAATTTAAGGTTCCGGACTATCAAATACCTGTTCTGAAAGGAAAGAAAACACCACTGAAACAGTGGCTGCGGACTGAAATTTCGCCATACTACCAAATTGTAAAGTGGTATACAAAAAAACAAGTGAATGAGTTGGAGAGCACAGGAATAACCGTTGATTACAGGCCACCTGTAATCAAGCTTAGAGATCACTACGCGCCAAAGATATATACACGCAAGATGCAGACGCGAGAATATTATCCTTTGGAAAAGGCTGGCGCATTTGTGTATTTTCCACTCCAGTTTCAGCCCGAAGCAACCATTGATGTAATG
The DNA here is from genome assembly GCA_002773135.1 of Candidatus Magasanikbacteria bacterium CG10_big_fil_rev_8_21_14_0_10_47_10. Taxonomy (GTDB): domain Bacteria; phylum Patescibacteriota; class Patescibacteriia; order Magasanikbacterales; family UBA922; genus 1-14-0-10-47-10. The sequence continues at coordinate 57,148 of PFCB01000028.1, read as the reverse complement.
GCACCATATTTTAGCAATCAGATAGAAACCGCTCGACAGGTGGCCATGTCATTGCCAAAGGACTACACATTGGTGGTAAAGGAGCATCCCGGTATGGTTGGATTTCGTCCGCCATCATACATTGAAAAGGTGGCGCGAACTGTCAACGTGAAACTGGTTGATTATAGGATCCCAAACGATAGTATCTTGCAAAAAATGGATATGATCATTAGCCCCAACAGTACCAGCATTGCTGAGGCGGCATTTTACAATAAGCCGGCGATTCAACTGGGAAATTTGGGTACAACAAAAAAATTGCCAAATGTCTTTGTGCACCATGATATGACAACGCTTGCCGCAAAAATTCTAGAAGTATTAAAAAAGGATTTTAAAAATGAGAAGTACGAACGCGCGCTTGAGCAATACGTGGCAGCCGTTTTGGGTACCGGTCACGAGTACAATTATTTTAAGGCGTGGGAGCGTGGCGGGGAAAGTATGGAAGCCCTTTGGACTATTTACAAAAAAGAAATAATGAAAAACGTAATATTTAAATCATAAAATATGTCTCTTTCTCGTGAATTCATTGCTGCACTTTGCTGTCCATCACGACGATGTCGCGGTGACTTGAGTCTGTCACAAAAAGAAGGGAACAACCTACTGAGATGCGCAGATTGTCACAGCACCTATCCGATTGTGGATGGCATACCAATTTTGTACCCAAATGATACATACGCGCCATCCACGCATAAGCGGCATTGGGATCAGGACAAAAACGCAACCAGTTACGCAAAAAAATATGATAGTTATCTGCAAAAGCAAGGGACACCTTGGGGACTCTATACCCATGAATCAGAGCTCCGGGCGGTAAAGAGACTCACAAAAGACATAGATTTGGCGGGTAAGACTATTATTGATGGCGGATGTGGAAACGGAAGATTGTTATCAAGCTATCCAGAAGCAGCAGTGCATATTGGCGTTGATACATCCCTGACGCTTCTTCAAGCAACAAAGCGTCGTGAGCCGGGGTATTGGTTGGTATGCGCCCAGTTGGAAGATATGCCGTTCAAGGATGCTGTCGCGGATTTTTCCATTAGCATTCGAGTCTATCAGCATTTGCGCGCGCCGGAACAAGCTTTTGCCGAAATGGCACGGACAACAAAGCCACAGGGATATGTCGCGTTGGAGGTGTACAATAAGTATAATTCAAAGGAATTGTACAAACGATTTCGTATGATGCCTGCCATGGAAAAGCGCCGAAGTTGGGGCCTGGCATATGACGCATATTTTTCGTATCGCGACATTGAAAAATGGTGTGATCAAACATTTGTCACGCCAATTGGCTACTCAGGGGCAGGGTGGGGCATTCACTTTTGGTTGTTTGAAGAATTACGTTTTCGATATATTGCACCAAAGTGGGTGCAGGTGCCTCTATTCAATTTTTTTCTTGGGCTCGAGAACCTTGTCAGTACAATGCCTTTTTTTCGAGTGACCTTGGAGAAGATATGTTTTATTGGCAGTATACAGGCGGCGCCAAAGAAAAAAGCTTCGTTTTTGAAACGTATTGTCGCTCGGTCAAAGAGAAAGAAGCAAAAAAAGCAGGCTGCCGTTTTTAGTGGCGCACTCGAAAGTCGCAACTACGCGTTTGCCGGCACTGATACAACGCACTTGCGCCATAGTGTGGACTGGCTGGTGCGGGCGCATGATGCAACGCCTGATGGGGGCGTGAGTCGAGGCGTTAGTATTGTGTCAAATGGAAAAGAAAATGGCAGTGGCTGGCAGCCATCATATCCGGAGACAACGGGATATATCATTCCAACCATGATTCATGCCTCCAAATTTTTTTCAGATAGCGATCTCATGCAGCGTGCGAAACAAATGGGAAATTGGGAGTTGGCAATAATGCATGATGATGGCGCAGTGCACGGCGGCAACATCAGGGTAAGCCCAAATAAAGCAGTCTTTGATACGGGACAAGTCATCCGTGGGCTGTTTGCGCTGTACAAGGAAACCGGACTTGAAAAATATCTTGACGGAGCAAACAAAGCAGCAAATTGGATAGCAAGTAGGGAACAGAATAAAGAGGGGCGTTGGATTATTGATAACGCATCCAGTGTCAACACGGAAACCACAACATACAATATATACGCAATAGCCCCGCTGGTTGCCCTTGGTCTTGATCAAAAGGATCAAACGTTGGTAGAGGCGGGCCGCAGAGCAGCAGAACACACCACAACGTGTCAGAATGAATATGGATGGTTTGCTGACGCCGATTTTCAAAAAAAGGATGATGCCTTGCTCCATACCATGGCCTATACGGTTGATGGTTTGTGGGATATTGGTGAAATGCTGGATGATCAGCGGTATATGAGTGCCGCGCGCAAAGCAATTGACGGGATAGTATCTCAGATGGACGATATTGGAATGATTCCGGGAAGACTGGGATCTGATTGGCAGGGAACCGCTGACTGGGCATGTCTAACAGGTATTGCACAAACAGCAGTTACTTGCCAAAAAGTGTACAAAAAGACGGGTATTGAAACGTATACGCATGCCGCGGAAAACATGAAGGGGTATTTGAAAGCGAGACAAAATATGATGGAGCCGCGGTTTGGCGGTTTGGGAGCTGTGTGGGGAAGTTGGCCGATTTCGGGTGAGTATGGAAGGTACGAAGCGCTGAATTGGGCGGTGAAATATATGGCTGACGTACTATTGGTATCGATAGAAGGGAATGGGAAGAATTAAGATATCCTCGTACAAAGTATGGAAGAACTACTGAAGAAAATTTGGATTCGCTTATATAATATTGGGGTTCGGCTATGCGAAGTACCTCATATTGTGGTCATTAACGGCGCGATTGTGAAAGCACGAATGCGAAAGCATCCTGTGTATGTTGTCGAAACAACCACGACAAATGAATTTTTCTATATATACAATGTGATGATGCGTGTCCACGAGGACGGTGCTTTGGTGGTATATACATCCAACGCCGCAGTCGGTGGACCGCTTCGAGCGTTAATTCGAAAAGATTTCGGGCCGCCGCTTCCGAAGTGGGCGAATGTGGTCTGGACGAATTGGTTATTTGGTGTTGATTTTTATGTAAACGCGACGCTTTCCTATGATATTCATGTGCATAAACGTGCGAGGTATAAAATCAATTTTCCCCATACCATCACATCAAAAACAAAGTATGATGTGTTTTCACCGGCAATTGAGCGTATGACGGATACGATTATTACCGGACCTGCCTATGAAAAGGATTTCCTTGCGTACTGCGCTGATCATGCGATTGAAGCCATTCCGATGATCCATAGATTGGGGGGGCCAAAATCAGATGATTTATTTCGTAAAACAGTTGATAAAAAAGCGCTTTTTGAACGCATTGGACTTAACCCAGATCTGCCGACAGTATTTTATGCGCCTACATGGAATCAGCACACCAGTATTTTTACTTGGCTGGAGGATATTCTAACTATTCCCGATAGACACAATGTAAACCTCATTATCAAAGTACATCCCGGTGCGTATATAGATCCATCCAACAAAAAGAGCAGCGGCGCTGTTGACTGGGAAGAATTTTTCAAGGAAGAAAATTTAAGAGCGAAGCGAATCTATAATCTCATGAATCAAGATTCAACTGAATATGTCATGGCAAGTGATATCGCTATGACATGCATTAGCACGATATGGATTGAATATTACTTGCTTGGCAAGCCGATGATTTTTTTGGACATACCAAAATTTTTTGAGACACATGAAATGAACTCGCTGGGAGATTTCCGGGATGAGTATGGGTATTTGGTAAAAGACCTTCAGGATCTTGATACGCACATAGATGGATTAATACGCGGCAGTATTAAAAGAAGAGACGCGCCGGCGCTTCACGATCAACTTTTGTTCAATCGTGGAAATGCAACAGATGAAACCGTGGCGTTGTTTAAGCAAATGTATCTCAATCATACCTAATGAATCATACTATGAATAGCGAACAAAAAATTGTCTATACATATGGAGTATTTGATATGCTTCATAGCGGCCATGTTGAACTCCTCAAGGAGGCAAGAGCGCTGGGCGACAAACTTGTTGTTGGAATTTTTACCGATGAAGTTGCCGAAGAGTTTAAGCGTCGTCCTATCATAAGTCAGGAACAGCGATTGTACGTCGTAGAGCATTTGTCGTGCGTTGACGAAGTCATGATACAAGATCAGCTCACGCCATGTAAGAATATTCGGTTGGTAAAGCCTCATATCCTTGCCAAAGGTCCAGGAGCAGGGTGGGGGGAAGGCGAGGAGACGCCGGGAGCGGGCGCAATTGCCGAGGTTGGCGGTGTTATCGTAAAGCTTGGCTATCACGATGGCATATCAACAAGCCAAATTATCAAAAAAATTCAGGATCTTAAATAAAACTTATGCTTGTCATTTCAAATCATCTTCTTACGGCCACCCCTTTGAATGTCCCGGCGGACGCCGTCATCCGGATTAATGTTGCTTGGCTAAAGGATAGAGACGCGCTTGTGAAGCTATTAGGCGAGCTTGTCGACTATGACGTATATTTGGACTATCCGCAAGGAAGGTCAAAACCGCCACGGCCAAGCATTTCGCTGGAGGATACGATCACATTGGTCGATCGGTTCCCGCATATAAAGCACTTTGCTGTATCAAATGTGGAAGATCCGGAAGAAATATACAAAATCCGCGTTCAGTTGCCCCCCCACGTGGGACTGGTACCAAAAATTGAAACAAAGACGGGCATTGATAATCTTGAATCAATTATTCAAAAAATCGACGCGAAATATATCATGCTCGACAAAGAAGATTTGTATATAGATATAGATAGAGACCACGAGCTTTTTATGGAGCTGATTGAGCAGGCCAGACAGAAAGCCAAAGCATGCGGGATAGATATCCTCGAATTGCATGGGGTGATTTTTCATCCGTATCGTGAAAATGAGTAGCTCATATGCCGGAATTTATCACACTCACAAATTTTGAATTAACGCATTTTTTTTTGGCGATTGTGATTCTTTTGGCTGCGGCGCATTATGGCGGCTATTTGTTTCAAAAATACAGGATGCCAAAGGTTATCGGCGAAATTGTTGGTGGTCTTGTGATGGGGCCGACCGTATTGGGGTACATGTTTCCAAACATATATAGCTGGCTCTTTCACGCGTTTGATGGTGAGGGGAAACTGCTTGCAATACTTTCCTGGATGGGGTTGATACTGCTGATGTTCATTTCAGGATTTGAGCTGCGGCAAACAGTAAACAAGGGTGATAAAAAGATTATTGGGGCTCTTATTATTGGCGCAACGGCGATACCATTTGTTGTCGGCTGGCTATCTCCACAGTACTACGATTTTTCTTCCGTCCTTGGGGTAAAGGGGAATATGGCAGCTCTGACAATGGTGATAGCCATTGCGATGGCCGTCACATCGATTCCCGTGATATCTCGAATTTTTTTGGATTTAAAAATAATACATACACGCTTTGCCAGAATTGTTCTGTCGACCGCCACGATTCAGGATGTTCTCTTGTGGGTTGCGCTCGCAATTGCCACAGGACTGGTGAGCAGTGACTCGTTGACTCAATCGAACATCATAACAACCATTTTGATAACGTGCTCCTTTTTTGCCGTTACGCTTTTTGTAATGCCAAAACTGATTCGGTACACTAACACCCTCCGTTTAAATTTTCTCATTAAATCATCTGTTGCGGCATATACTCTTTTTATCTGTTTTTTGTTTGCGGCAATCGCGAGTATTCTTAATGTGAACATTGTATTTGGGGCTTTCCTTGCGGGTATTGTTGTGGGAACACTGCCGGAAGAGACGTTTGCCACGGTCAAAACGGGAATCAAAGATATGTCATTGGCTTTTTTCATTCCCCTGTATTTTGCCATTGTTGGGCTGAAGTTGGATCTTATACATCACCTTGATATTTCATTCTTCATTGGGTTTCTGGTGTTTACTACTGCCTTTGAGGCTGCGGGCACATTGTTTGCCGCCCGTCTTGCAAAGCAAGATTGGCTGACCAGCGTGAATTTTGCCGTGGCTATGAATACGCGCGGTGGTCCCGGCATAGTCCTTGCCACGGTAGCGTTTGATCTTGGTATTATTAATGAAATGTTTTTTGTTACGCTCGTGCTTATTGCAATTGTTACCTCCTTGCTCGCCGGATCCTGGTTTAAATATCTTCTTGTTCACGGGAAACCACTCATGTCATAATATGAAGATTCTTGTACTCAGCTTCTGGACACCACCGGCCATTCGCCCGCAAGCTATTTTAATTGGCAAAATGTTACCGGAATGGCACAAGCAGGGGATTGATCCGGTAGTGGTTACGTATGAAAGCGAGCAGGTGTATAAAAGCGACTTTCCGGTATATTTCATCCCCCAGTTTTCATGCGGTGGGAGTGGCCTGCTTGGCCGATTCAAGCGAGCCATGTACAGGACGCGGTATTTTCGGGATCTCAAAAAACGAGTTGTTGCTATTTGCGCGGAACATGATATTGATGTGATATTTTCATTTTCCAATCCGCAGGATAGCAACATTCTGGGAGCCATGCTCAAAAAGATTTTGAAGCGACCTTTTGTCTCTCATTTTAGTGATCCATGGATCGACAATCCATATAAGGCATTTTCCGGCATGGGAGGTATTTTGGAAAAAAGACGTGAAGCATTTGTCATGAAGCAGAGTGACAGTATTATTTTTACCAATGACGTGGCAAAAAGAGTGGTAATGAGTAAATACCCGGCTTCTTTCCAAGAGAAGGCACTGGTTGTGCCACATTGTTATTCTGAATATCCCGCGGCGGCGAAGCCTGGCCGTTCAAAATTTGTGTTGAGCCACATCGGCGCTTTTTACAAACAGCGTACCCCTTCTGTCTTGTTTGATTCTCTGAGCCGTATGCTGCGGGAAAAGCCGGAGCTGAGATCACGGGTGCGCGTACATCTTATTGGTGCAAGCAATCCCTATTCCGGCTATGGAAAGGATGATGTAATGAATCTGGTAAAGAAGTATGACCTTGCGGATATTGTAATGGTATCTGACCCGGTTTCGTATGAAACAAGCTTGGAACATATGACTCGGGCAGACTGCCTGATTGCAATTGACGCTAACTATCCGGATAGTCCGTTTCTCCCATCAAAGGTGATAGATTATGTTGGGAGTGGAAGTGCGATTATTGGAATAACGCCAGACAACAGCCCGACAGCGGCGGTTCTTACTCAAGTTGGATATCGTTCATTTTCTTACTCAGAGACAGAGGCACTTGCCACATATATGGCGGGCTTGATTTGCGGTGATGAACACCCGATCAGAAAGGATCATGAGGCTGAGATATTTCATGTGCGTAATACCACGGCGCGATATGTATCACTTTTTCATACATTGCGCCATTTAAATTTTTGATATGCCCTATACTGTCGCCATTATTGTAGGAACGCGCCCGGAAATTATCAAAATGTCGCCGGTTATTCGGGCCTGTGAGAGTAACGGGGTCGCGTTTGTTTTGATACATACGGGACAGCATTATGATCACACAATGGATGGCGCCTTTTTTGACGATCTTGGCCTTTCCCCGCCTGCGCATAACGTGCGTGTGGGGAGTCGTGACTATGCGTCACAAATGGGGTATATGATGAGAGCTTTGGAGACTGTGTTGAAGCAGGCCTGCCCCGATATTGTGTTGGTGCAGGGCGATACAAATACCGTGCTTGCCGGGGCGTTGGCGGCAAACAAATTGCAGATACCGATTGGGCATGTAGAAGCCGGTTTACGCAGTGGGGATATGAACATGATAGAGGAAAGAAATAGGATCCTTACAGATCATCTCGCCGAGTATCTGTTTGCGCCGACGGGAATTGCAAAAACAAATCTTTTGGATGAAGGGATAGCGGCAGAGAAGGTATATGTAACCGGGAATACTGTGTCAGATGCGGTTTATCAAAATCTTGCGATATCCGAATCACGTGAAAATGTGTGCAGCATGCTTGGACTTGAAAAGAAGAAGTACGTATTGGTGACAGCGCATCGGGCAGAAAATGTCGACCAAAAAAATGTCCTGAACAACATTTTGCTCGGGTTGTCGCGTATATCGGAGGAACTGCAGATGCCGCTTGTGCTCCCTGTGCATCCGCGGACAAAACATAATATTCAATCCTTTGGACTTGATGTTCCTGACGCTGTTCGCACCATTGAGCCTATGGGGTACCTTGATTTTTTGCAGCTCCAGGCACACGCGGCTCTTATTGTTACAGATTCCGGTGGTTTGCAAGAAGAAGCCAGCATTTTGCATGTTCCCTGTGTTACAATTCGGGTACGCACGGAGCGGCCGGAGACTGTTGAGGCGGGGATGAATTGCTTATCTGACGTGAGTCCTGAGGCAATGGCATCAGCCGCAAAAACGATGTATACCAAAGATATTCAGTGGCGCGACTTGTACGGAAAAGGACGCGTGGCTGAGCAGATACTCGCAATAATTAGGGAAAGAAATACATATGAAAAATAACCTCTCCACGCCCTTGCTTTTCGCACCAAAAGGTGCTATGATATTCTTTGTCTTTTAACCACTCTATGTCTCTCGAATTTCTCAAAAATAAGTCAATTTTGATCACCGGCGGGACCGGATCATTCGGTCAGCAGTTTATTCGACGCTTGCTGGCGGACAGCGATGCGCGGCGCATTATTATTTTTAGTCGTGATGAGCTCAAGCAATCAGTCATGATGACTGATATTGAGGATCCGCAGGGTAAACTTCGTTTTTTTATTGGTGATGTTCGTGATATTGATAGACTCCGCAGCGCATTTTGTGGCGTGGACTATGTCGTGCATGCCGCCGCGCTCAAGCAGGTGCCCGCGCTTGAGTATAATCCGTTTGAGGCGATTAAAACAAATATTTTGGGGACGCAAAACGTGATTCAGGCGGCAGTGGACAATAATGTACAACGGTTGGTACTGGTATCGACCGACAAGGCGGCAGGGCCGGCAAATTTGTACGGCGCGACAAAGCTTTGCGCTGAAAAATTGGTTGTGAGCAGTTCAACCGCCTTTAATGATCGCGCGACACGCATGAGTGTTGTGCGCTATGGCAATGTGTTGGGAAGTCGCGGAAGCCTGTTGCAAGTGATTGAACGTCAACGAGCAACCGGCGCGATCACCTTGACACATTCGGAAATGACACGATTTTGGATCACGCTTGATGCCGGTGTTGACTTGGTTCTCCACGCCTTGGAACACATGCACGGCGGAGAAATGTTTATTCCAAAAATTCCAAGCATGAAGGTTCAAGAGTTTATTGCTATTGTTGCTCCGGAGTGCCGGATTCATGAAGTTGGGATTCGTCCCGGAGAAAAAATGCATGAGACCTTGGTGACAAAGGAGGAAGCGAGAAACGCAAAAGAGACGGATCGGCATTTTGTTATTTTGCCACATGGGGATGAACGGCTGCGAAGTGTATACGAGAATTTGCCTGATGTACGCAAAGATTTTTTTTACTCCAGTGACAATAATCCAGTGTGGCTCAATGAGCAGACATTAAAAGAGCTTCTTGCATCAATATGATATCCTACGGCAAACAAACTATTGGAGATGATGATATTGATGCTGTTGTCAGTGTTCTTCGCTCGGACTATCTGACTCAGGGGCCGGCAGTAACAGCGTTTGAAGAAGCGCTGGCGGATTTTTGTGGCGCGTCATATGCGGTTGCCGTTTCAAACGGGACAGCGGCCCTGCATGCCGCGTATGTTGCCGCGGGCATTGGCCCGGGTGATGAAATTATTACATCCCCCATGACGTTTGCCGCAACCGGGAACGCCGCATTGTTCCAGGGAGCAACGCCCATTTTTGTTGATATTGATCCAGCAACCGGCAACATTGATCCATCAAAAATTGAAGCGGCAATCACACCGCGGACAAAGGCCATTGTTCCTATCGACTATACGGGGCGTCCGGTTGATTATGATGCTATTCGCGCAATCGCGGACCGTCATGGGCTCTTGGTTATTGCAGATGGTTGCCACGCGCTGGGAGCAACGTACAATGAAAAAATGGTTGGATCAATTGCCGATATGACAGCGTTTAGTTTTCATCCGGTCAAAAGCATTACAACAGGGGAAGGGGGAGCAGTGTTGACCAACGACCGTCATGTATATAAAACAATGAAACAGTTTGCCACGCATGGGATAACGAGCACAGACTTGCAATCCGAATCACCGGGGGGTTGGTATCATGAGATGCAGTTGCTTGGCAATAATTACCGGCTGAGCGATATCCACGCGGCACTGGGGAGGAGTCAACTTGGCAAGCTTAATGAGTTTATTGCCAAAAGGCGTGATATTGCCGCACGCTATCATGACGCATTTGCGTCGGTTACGGAAATTGAGACACCCATGGCGGACGACTCCCTGTACCAATCCGCGTGGCATTTATATGTTATTCGGCTCGCCGGTGCGGCAGAGGGAAAGCGGGCAGAGGTATTCGCCGCATTGAGAGCAAAAAATATGTGGGTGCAGGTGCACTATATTCCGGTTTATTACCACCCATACTACCGTTCACTAGGATATCAAAAAGGGCACTGTCCTGTTGCTGAAAAATGGTATGAGTCTATCTTGTCACTGCCAATATATCCAACCTTGCAGCCCGATGAGCAAGCGTATGTTATTGAAACGATAAAAGAGTGCGTTGGGCATCAATCCACGTAGCTACCGTATATGCAGACATTTACGATCAACACGCCAAAGGGGAAGCGGGAGATTGGTGGAAACAATCCGTGTTTTATTATTGCCGAAATGTCTGCAAATCATGGCGGCGTGTATGAAAAAGCGGTTGATATTGTGAAGGCCGCGGCCGCGGCCGGGGCGGATGCGATCAAGTTGCAAACATACACTGCCGACGGGATGACCATTGATTCAAGAAAAGAATATTTTCAAGTGGGCGGTGGTGGTAATCCTGATTCGTGGACCGGTGAGACATTGTATAGTATTTATCAAAAGGCGTATACACCGCGTGAGTGGCACGCGCCATTGCAGAAAATCGCAGAGGAATTGGATCTTGTTTTTTTTAGCACGCCATTTGATTCGACCGCAGTTGATTTTTTGGAGACATTAGATGTTCCTTTATATAAAGTCGCTTCCTACGAAGTCACTGATATTCCACTTCTCAAACGCATTGCGCAGACGGGGAAGCCGGTGATCATGTCAACGGGCTTTGCATCGGAACAAGAAATCAAGTTGGCTGTTGATACGTTGCGTCAGCATGGAGCAAGTGATATTGGTATTTTTCATTGCGTGACCGCGTATTCGGGTGATCCTCAGCCCGAAGACACCAATATGGCCACCATGCTGGATATTGCGAAGCAATTTGATGTGGTTGTTGGATTTTCTGATAATAACGCCGGCAGTGAAATTCCATTGCAGGCGGCGATTATGGGAGCGTCAATGATTGAAAAGCATGTTGTGGCCGATTCTGATGACAAAACATTTGACGCAAATTTTTCTGTGGGGCCTGCAGAATTTACGCAATTTGTGCGCGATGTGCGCCGCGCCGAAAAAATAAAGGGAAAAGTGAATTATGGAATCCAGAGCAAGCCGGAGGAACACAATATCAGATATCGAAAATCCATTTTTGTGACACGCGATATTAAAAAAGGGGATATTTTTACACCGGATACGATTCGCGTGATTCGCCCGAATTTTGGGCTGCAGCCGAGGTATTATGAAGAAGTATTGGGAAAGGCCGCTGCGGAAGATATTGAGTCCGGAACACCGCTCGCGTGGCGTCAGATTATTGGCATGGAAGGACGCAGTGACCTGTAACCCATATGGAGCCTGCTCAAATGACAATCGATGAAGCAAACGCGGATGATGCAGAGGCTGTCTGGCGTATTCGGTATTCTTCGGAAGTGAATGCCTTTGCACGGACCAAAGAGATACCGGCTCTTTCAAACCACATTCAGTGGTTTACCAAGGCATATATAGGTGGCGGGCTCAATCGTTGTTATGTGATGCGTACTGCGGCTGAGGTCATCGGGTATTGCCGATATGATGTTGATAATGATGGATCGTATGTGCTTTCCATTGCCCTTGATCCTGCATATCATGGGCAAGGCGTGGGCTCGCGGCTTCTTGGAGAAACGCTTGCCATGATGCAGAAGGGAGCAGAGATTCACGCGATTGTTTCTCGTACAAACAGTGGCTCGCAAAGGCTTCTTTCCAAATATGGCTTTACGGAACGGACGCGTGATGATGCGTGGCTGCACATGACCAAAGCTATTCCTGTATGATTAAGTACGGATTAAAGCTTTGGACCAATAATAAAGACCTTTTTACAGAGGCCGTTTTGCTATACAAGAAAGGGATTGTTGATTTTATTGAACTGTACCACAACCCGGGATCCGCTGATGAAATGGAACATTTTGACTCGCTCCAAGAGGTGCCAGTTGAAATTCATCATACCCATACAAGCGGATTTCACGAGTTCATGATTGGCCCCGAGCAATTAAAAATATGGGAGGGAACCAGACGGCTTGCTGATTATCTGGGCGCGCAGAAGATTATTGTTCATCCCGGGCAGAATCATACGTTTGAATCATTTTTTCATGAGCTGGAGAGGATTGATGATCCGCGCATTCTGATAGAAAACATGGCAGGTCTTGATACCAACGAGCAGCCAATGTACGCACAAACGCTTGAACAGCTTAAGCAGATCGCCGCAGTCAAACCAATTTGCTTTGATTTTGAAAAGGCAGCAAAAGCGGCGGTCTATCAAGGGCTTGATTACAAAACATTTGTAGCAGACTGCTTGGATGCGTTGAAGCCAACATATTTTCATATTTCCGGAGGCGACATATCTCATGCCGTGGATGAGCATACAAATTTGTGGGAGAGCCGCATTGACGCTGCCTGGGTTCGCAGCGAGTTGAATAACCGATTTATTCAATCAGATGCGCAGCTCGTTTTTGAAACACCCAAGCAGGATGGATTGTCAAATGATGTCAAAAACATGCAGTTTTTTAAGGAGGCGCTCAACACCTAATATGAAAGGCATTACCATCACAAAGGGTGTCTCAAACAGCCCATCGGATGATCGTGGTGATGTTTTTGAGTTGTTCCGGAATCTTCCCGGCAAGCAAGTGACGCTGTATACGCGAAAGCAGGGCAGTACATTTGCAAATCATTTCCATACCGGCATTGATCCTTCAAAAGATCCGGAGCTATTTTTTTTGATTTCCGGACAAATTCGATTGTATGCAAAAAATAGAAAAGGGGAGGATCTGCGCCAGGATATTGATCCAATGTCGTATGTGATAATTGAAAAGGATGTATACCATGAAATGGAGGCCCTGACAGATGTGATATTCATTGAATATCGTGCGACGCTATTTGATCCGGCAAAAGCGGATTCATATTCAGAGGCGGACTATTCAGCTGTATGACAGTATTCCCAAAAGACAATTTTTCTGACCCGCTGATCACCTACGAGCCGTATGCCGGGGACTGGGGCATGTTTGCTGAAATTTTGGCTGCGTATGGAAAGAATGGTGGTATTCACGATATTACGCAATTGAGTAGAAATGAAATAAATTCGAGCAACTACAAGGTGGTACTTGAGAACGAAACATTGCTGGTGCGAAGAAATCAACTGATTGATAGCGAAGCGCAAGTTCGCAGATATATGTCGGTTGTGGAGGCGCTGATGGATCTGGGCATTCCTGTAAGTGAAGCCATTAAAACCATTGACGGGCAGGGATATGTTCAGCGTCACGGCATATTGTACACCGTATTCCGTTTTATTGATGGATCTCATTTTGTTCCAACGCAGGAGGCTCTGGCGTCTGTTGCCATGGCAGTCGCAAAGGTCCACAAGGGGCTGGCGGGATTAGAGGCCACTCTTGCTTCTGATATTGAAGGCCATAGTAAACAGACAAAGGCATATTTTAATGTCATACCATCCTATACAGAGAAAGATTTTGTAGAAATTGCGGAGCACATAGAGCAGAAGGACGTGCGCACTCAGACAGATGAAATGGTCATAGCGTCCATGCCGGCGCTCCGCGCCGCTGTTGTCCGTGTTGATGCCAACAGAGCCAAGATCGACGCGCTACCAACGCAAATTATTCATTCTGATTTGCATCCTCACAACGTGATCATGAAAGGAGATACGCTCGCGGCGATTCTTGATTTTGACGCACTGCGCGTGAGTCAGCGTGCGCGTGATGTCGCGTTTGCGATCTATCGGTTTGGCAGGCAATTTTTTGTTGATCAGTCCACTGCAGATGTTGCGACAACAGCGCTGTCTTTGACCAAAATATTTTTGAGCGCGTATGAAGCAGAAATGCCACTGGCGCGCCAAGAGAAGGATCTTTTGCACGTGCTTATATTGGATGATTTTTTGATTAAAACGCTTTATGTCTTGCGGGAGATGTATACGAAAACCGATAGCGCCTGGGCTGGAGATATCACAAAATTTTTAACGGCGTTTGATGAAATCACTTACTTTACGCCGCAAATTCATATGGACAAACGAGAACAATTAAAAGAAATACAACAATATATCCCGGGGGCATCGCAGACATTGAGCAAAACACCAACGCAGTTTGTGGTGGGGGTAACGCCGCTTACGATTGCACGCGCGCAGGGCGTGCATATATGGGATGCGGACGGAAATAAGTATCTCGACTTTCTGATGGCGCTGGGTCCCATGGTATTTGGTTACGCGCATAACAGAATAAATACGGCGGTGAAAGAACAAATTGACCGCGGCACTATTTTTTCATTGCCATCGGAAAAAGAATTGGAGTTGGCCACTGTTTTACGAGAGGTCGTACCTTGTGCGGAAATGAGCCGTTTTTTAATCAATGGTAATGACGCGACAAGCGGCGCCATCCGTCTCGCACGATATGTGACCGGCCGAGATCACGTTGCAAAGTGCGGCTATCATGGCTGGCAAGACTGGAGTATTTGCACGAAGGCCGGGCGCAGCAATGGCGTGCCAGAGAGTATAAAAACAATGACACATGATTTTGAGTACAACAATCCGGCGTCATTGGAAAAAATATTTCGGGAGAATCCGGACTCAATTTGCGCGGTTATACTGGAGCCTGCATCATCCGAGCATCCAACCGATGATTTTCTTGCAAAAATAAAGGAAATAGCGCACGCGCACGGTGCGCTGCTTATCTTTGACGAAATGGTCACAGGGTTTCGATGGGCGTTGGGTGGCGCGCAGGAGTATTATGGTGTGACGCCAGACATAGGGTGTTTTGGGAAAGCTATTTCAGGGGGATTTCCTTTGTCCGCCATTTGCGGGAAAGCGGAATATATGCGCCGGATGGATGAAGTATTTGTCTCCACAACCTTTGGGGGCTATGTTCCCGGGATGGTCGCCGCCCTGGAAACCATTGCCATGATGAGGGAGTTTGGTGATGTGCATTCCCACTTATTTGATATTGGTCAATACATGATAGACCGGGGCAACGCGATTGCCCGGAAGTATGAGGTTCCAATCATATTGAGCGGTTGCGGACCGCATCCGGTCATGACCATTCAGTTGCAAGATGACTATGAAGCGCGCGTGTACAAAACATTTGTATATGAACACTTGCATAAATCCGGTATCTTATTTACAAGCTCCGTGCTTCTGAGTTATTTGCATACCCGTGAACACGTGGATGAATTTTTGACCGTATTTGACCGAGCGTGTGATATGTTGGCGTCTTTTGAATCAATTGACGCAATTGTCGCGTCACTCGAGGGTGACATTGTCGCGCCGCGGACTGTTCGTAATACGCAATAATATGGCACAAGACACGGCAGACAACATGAAAGAGAAAATACATGCCATTATTTTTGATTGGGGCGGTGTTTGTTGTAGCGAGGGTGAACCGTTCGCGTCGGCTGCGTTGCAGCAAAAAGTTAGGCTTGGCCCGGACGATATCGCAAAAGCGGTTCGCCCCCTGTATAATGATTATTATCGCGGCAAATACGAGGGAACAGAATTTTGGCAACGGGTTATGAATCATTTTGGATTGTCAGAAGACAGTGATATCAATCCGGGCGCGCTTTCTGCTGCGTATTTGTCTTCCTATACATTGTGGCCCGATATGCTGACCGTTGCAAAGCAATTGCAAAAGACATACCGTGTCGGGTTGTTGTCCGATTTAACTGTTGAAATGCGAGACCATATCCGGCAGGAACACGATTTGAATGAAATATTTGAATCCATACTGTTTAGCTGCGATGCCGGTGTTGGCCGCATGAAAACGGACGGTCCTGAGATTTTTGAGCAGATGCTGGAACAGATGGGAGCGACACCGGAAGAGGCACTCTTTATTGATAATTCCAAAAGCAAGATCGCGGTGGCGCGTGAGGTGGGGTTACGCACTATTCTTTTTGAGAACAAGGATCAATTTTTTTGTGATATACAGCCCTACCTATGAAACACATTCTCGTTTTGGGAGGCGGATCCATTGGAAAGCGTCACGCCAGGAATCTTATTTCGTTGGGCGAAAAAGGAGTGGCAATTGTAGAGGTGAATGCCGACAGAATTCAGCCGTTGAAAGATGAATTTGGCATTCCTGTCTATCCCTCAATGGAGGAAGCGTTTGAAGCCGAATCCTTTGACATTGCTTTTGTTTGCTCTCCTTCTCTATATCATATGGAGCAAGCTCTGTATTGTGCAGATAAGGGGTGTCATTTGTTTATAGAAAAGCCAGTATCGCATTCATTGGAAGGTATGGATCAACTCATTGCAGTAGCCAAAGAAAAGAATCTGATCACCATGGTTGGGAGCAATTGGAAGTTTTATCCATTGTTTATCAAAATGAAAGAACTTATTGATGCCGGGACGATTGGAAAAATTTTGACAGCTCGCTGTCAGTTTGGCCAATATTTGCCAGACTGGCATCCTTGGGAAGATTATAAACAGGGGTATAGTGCAAATAAGAAATTAGGTGGAGGAATTTTGCTTGATTCACATGAGTTTGATTATCTTACATGGTTTGTGGGGCCGGTAAAACAGCTTGCCTGCTTTGCTGATACAGTAAGTGATCTTGACATAGATGTAGAAGACGTTGCCGCTACGATTTTACGATTTGAAAACGGTGCTATTGGGGAAATACACCTTGATTACTTGCAGCGGTTTTATCAACGAAATTTTGAGTTTGTCGGCGAAAAAGGGACTATTCTTTGGTCTATGCCGGAAAAGAAAATCATTCTCAAGACCAAGGAACACGATGAAGAGGAGTTTCCCCTTGTAGAGGATTACGACATTAATGATATGTATGTAGAAGAAGCGCGCCATTTTTTGGAGGCCGTAGACGCGCGGACGCAAACAAAAACGCCGCTTGCCTCCGGTGCGGCCGTCGTGCGGTTGATAGTTGCGGCAAAGGAGTCCAACGAGACCGGGCGATTTATTTCTATTTCTTACGTATGAAGGTTGTCGCTATTATTCAGGCGCGAATGGGGTCTTCGCGCTTGCCGGGAAAGATGCTTCTTGATATCGCTGGCAGACCGGCAATAGCGCATGTTGTGGATGCGGTGAAACGATCTCTCACAACTCAGCAGGTTGTGTTGGCAACAACCACTGACGCGAAAGATGATCCGCTTGCAACGTGGGCGGAGGAGCGGGGACTCACGGTGTACAGAGGAAGTGAAGATGATGTCCTTGATCGATATTATCAGGCCGCAAAAAAAGTAAACGCCGACAGTGTCATCAGAATAACCGGCGATTGCCCTTTTATGGATCCTGCTGTTATTGACCGGATTGTTCAAGAATTTCAAAAAGGGGGCTACGACTATGTCGCAAATACGCAGCCGGCAACCTATCCGGACGGAATCGACGTTGAAGTATTTTCGTTTCAGGCTCTGGAACGCGCGTGGAATGAAGCAGGGCTCTCTTCTGAGCGTGAGCATGTCACGCCCTATATATGGAAGAATCCCACTCTGTTTGCTATAGGCAATATTGTGCATGATGCAGATTGGTCGGGATATCGATGGACGCTGGACACCCCGGAAGATTTGGATTTTTTGCGACATGTTGCCGCGGCCTGCAAAGAAGCAGGAGGACCCTGCTCAATGGCTGATATTCGCGCGCTTGTGGATGCTCACCCACAGTGGCGGGAGTTGAATGGGATGTATGAAAGAAATGAAGGATATATCAAATCACTCGCAGAGGATAACAGTTAGCGTATGGTGCCTGTCATTTTTGTCCTTGGAATTCTCGCGGCAATCGTTAGTCAGTATTTCAATAAAAAGCTTCTTGCGCGGCACAAGGCGAGCGTGGTGGTGAATACCATGTATATTTGGTCTGCCTTGCTCGTCACGATGATCGCTTTTTTCTTTACCCAAAGTGTTCCGGTTCTCTTACCGGTTTTTTTGATAGGAGCATTCAACGCAATCGGGGCGTGGTTTTTTGCTCGGGGTGTTCATCTGAGTTTGTCGAAGACAATTTTATTCTTGCCTTTCATCAATGGCTTGGCCGTCGGACTGAGTGCTCTTTTTTTGGGAGAATGGGCGTTTTTTGATTTTCGGACAGCTCCTGGCGCGCTTGTTTGGGTCGGCGTCCTGGCAACACTCGGGGCCATTACATTATTTTATAAAAAATCATCGACCGATCGCTCACAAGAGCAAAAGGACTGGCTATTCGCTCTGGTCGGGTTTGTGTTAGTGGTCGGTGTGATCAATTTTTTGGTTAATTTTTTTGCGGTAAAGGGGATCCCATTAATTACCTACGTCACATCGTGGTACATTGGGGGGTGCGCAGGATCATTTGTGCCGCGTATCGTAGAGCGCGATTGGAGTTTGATGCGAGGAAAGAAGGTTTACGCGCACTCAGTATTGTTGTCACTGTGCATTGTCGGGTCGCTTTCATCGGTGTACTATGCGCTGCTTGTGTATCCAGCGACAGTCCTTTATCCATTGCAAGCGTTTTTTTATACGCTGGGCGCAGTGATGGTAGGGTTGTACATTTTTCGTGAAGCGCGGCAGGTGCGCAAGCGTGATGTCATTGGCATGGTGGTTGGTGGTGTTGGTGCTATTTGTCTGCTTTTGGGGTACTACTTGCAATAAATATTTTAAGAAACAAAACACCGCCTCAGAGAGGGCGGTGTTTTGTTTTCAATGAATACAATATGTATTCTACGCATTGAATGGAAGGGGATGGCCAGTCCCCATGCGGTAGGCGGTGGAACATGTCACACCGGCGGTGGAAGGGCGCCCGCGCTGACGATGGCCAGTCGGCCGGGTCGGCCAAAGGCGCCATGGCCATGGCGGTACTGCAGGACCAGCAGGTCGCCATTGGGCAGGAAGGCGAGGGCGGTGCCGCGCGGCATCTACCGCCGCACCAACTTGGTGCCGCGGTAGATGCCGCGCGGCACCGTGGCCTTGCGCGTGGTGGTATCGATCACGGTCCATGGTTCCGGATCGCCGGCTCGGAAGGTCAACCCGTACAGCCAAGGGGTGCGGGGTCCTTCGTCGGCTGCGCCCGGAATAAAGCGACCGTTGAACCCGTAGGATTCCATCCAGGCCGGAGTGCCATCTTGGCGCGAGCGGATCACGGCGATGTGATCGCTCCTCATGGAGGCAGCCTCGATGTAGCACCCCGTGTGTCGTCCCTGCAGGATGACCGGTTCGATGTGCCGCCAGCTGCCGCTCTCGGTCTTGACCAGGCGGTAGAAGCGGTCGGTCTCTCCGTTGCGCGTCAGCCAGAGCGTGCCGCCTGCGTCCATCATGACGGTCTGGGCGCGCGCAGCGCCGCTGCCCGGCATGATGCCGGGGAAGAGGCGGACCTTCTCCTGCTGGCTCTGGCCCTTCTTGGCCAGACAACCCAGCTCGGTCCACGCGATGGCCTCACCTCCCCTCAGGGCATAGATGTAGCGCGGGGCGTTGTCGCGCCAGCCCGTGATCGCTCCCATTCTGATCATGGGTTCGAAGTAGCTGGTCATCACGACCTGGTACCCAAGGGCGGTCATCCCCACGCCTTGGAAGCCGAAGCTGGTGAAGTAGCTGCTCGATCGGCTGTCCGGCAGGACGGCGCGGTAGACCACCCCATCTGCCGGTCGGCCGTCTCGGGTGAACTTCTCCGCCGCGTCGTGCGCGGCGCTCTTGATCGGATGATCGGACACAGTTCCTCCATGCGCTGCCGTCCGAATTGGACAGCAATTTGCCTGCAAACTTTAGCAAAAAAAAGCGTGTTTGTCAACGGTATGTACAAACAAAAACCCGCCTTTTATAAGGCGGGTTTTTGTTTGTGCCCCTCTTCAACATGAAGAGAGGCGCTCCTTGGTAGGTTCCCGAGTCCGCCGTGGCGGACTTCCAGGGAAAAATGGAAGAAGTGGGTTAGGGCAGGCCGGGGGCCACGCAACGGTAGGCGTAGGGCTGTGGTTGGTACCCGGTGACGCGGCCGGAGATGAAGACTGCCGCGATGGCGTAGGCGCCATCAACGCGGCTGCTCCAGTTCTGGCTGCACTCGCCCTGCCAGACGCCGGCTGCCCAGTAGCAGCCATCGGCAGCCGGCCCCATGGCCGCGGCGCACTGGCAGTTCGCCCGGTCCTCGCAAGCGGCAAGGCCGGCACAGCCAGCCGCGTCTGTGATGCGGCAGGCACCGCCCGTTTCCGTAGTCGGGCAGCCCTCGATCCACGACCGCAGCTCTGCGATGGTGGGGAGGCGCATGCCCCGCGCCGCGCAGGCGTTGGCCGCCGCGGCTTGCTGGAGGATGGGCTGACTGTTGCGGTCGATCCGCAGAAACTGACCGCCTCCGAGATCCTGCACCACGAAGTCGGGGGAGCAGGTGTAGACCGAGAGGTCTCCGTCTTGCACCAGCGGCACGTTGTGTTCGTCGGCCATCCCGTCGCAGTCGTCGTCGAGTCCGTTGCAGATCTCGACGGCGGGCTGTCCCGGGACCGCGTCGCACGCGGCCAAGCCGGCCTGGCAAGCAATGCGGCCGGTGCGTTCGCACAGACCGATGCCGACCGCGCAGGCCGCTCCTACGTTGAAGCCATCGTCGACTTCACCGTTGCAGTCGTTGTCCAGACCATCGCAGATCTCGGCAGCCGGATCCACGCCGGCACACTCGACCTGTCCGTTCTGGCAGGTCATGGTGCCGGGTCCGCAGAGTCCGAACTGTCCGGTGTCGCAGGCCGCGCCGCCACCCGGGTTGCCCTCGTCGATCTGGCGGTCGCAGTCGTCGTCGCGACCGTTACAGATCTCGGGGCTGGGGTCGCAGCAGGACTCGTCGATCATGCCGTTGCAGTCTTCATCGTTTCCGTCGCCACACTGTTCCTGCACTGGCAGGACCTGCCCGAGGCAGTCGCCGAAGCGACTGTTCTGGCAGGTCTGTACGCCGGTGCGGCACAGTCCAACGCCTTGAGTCCCGACAGGGCCGGTGTAGCACAGCTGGGACAGCGGGTTGCCCAGCATGTCCTCGTCTGTCTCACCGTCGCAGTCGTTGTCGAGTCCGTCACAGATCTCGGCGGCGGTCTGTCCTGGAACCGCGCTGCAGGCGAGTCGATCGCCCGCGCAGACGAGTGTGCCCTGACGAGCGCACTCGCCGATGCCGGCCTCGCAGGCCATTCCCAGGTCGGGGAAGCCTTCATCGATCTGGCCGTCGCAGTCGTTGTCCATGTTGTCGCTGCAGCGCTCGGTCCCCGGAACTCCCGGGACCGCGTTGCAGATGATTCTGCCATCGAAGCAGATTCCGAGGCCTTGGCGCACGCATGCACCAGTGCCCAGGGCGCAGACACCATCGGCGTCCATGGCGTTGTTGTCGACCATGCCGTCGCAGTTGTTGTCCATGCCATCGCAGAACTCGGGCGCGGGGAGGGTTTGTCCCTCGCAATCGCTCCAGGTTCCGTCGGGCTGACAGGACTGAAGGCCGGGTCGGCACGTGCCAACCTGCAAGCGGCCGCATTCGCGGTCTTCGATGCCAGGGAGGCAGTCGAAGCCCTCGTCAGCGGATCCGTCGCAGTTGTTGTCCTCGCCGTCGGGCACGTCGCCCTCGAGCTCGGGCAGGGTCTCGCCGTCGCAGTCGCCGTAGGCGCCGTTGACGCAGGCTTGGGTGCCTGCGTGGCAGATGCCGACGTCGATCTGCTCGGGCCTGCCGGAGAAGCACGACCTGTCGAGGTCGCCTTCGTCCGTCTCGCCGTTGCAGTTGTTGTCCACGCCGTCGCACACTTCCTCTTGCGGAGTTGCGACCGGATCGCAGACCTCGCCGCCTTCGGTGCAGACCGTGACACCATCGGCACACGGGCCGAGCGCATCGGGGACAACGCACTCGACGTCGGGTTCGCACGGGGGCGGGCCCATCATGTCGGGCAGCTCGGCGTCCGGACCAAAGTCCGGGCTGCCGATGCTGCCGCCCGCGCCGCCGTTGCCGCTGACATCGGCGTCGGGGTCCTCAACCTCGACGCACTCCTCGTTGACGCAGGCGAAGTGCCCGCTGTCCGCGCAGTCGCGGACAGAGTAGCACTCAGCCGGGCCGCCGGCGGGCGCCCCCACGATGCACGCCGCGAAGTTGAAGAAAAAAACGATTCCGACGAGGCTACGGAGGTTCATGACTTGTCCTTGCCCACAGGGCTGCGAGTTGTAAGAAACACGTCCGATATTAGTATACCGAGACAGGATAATTTAGCATAATTAAGCGGTTTTGTCAATATGAAGACTGAAAGAATAGGGAACATTCTTGTATTTTCCTTTTTTTACCTAATTTTAGCAAAAAAAGACCGCCCATCTCCTCCTTTTATTCCGATTTGATCAGAATAACAGGGGAATGGGGCGGTCTTTTGGACAGCCTCATGCCGGCTAGAAAGCGACAGAAAGCGTCGCGCCGGAAGGGGTGGGGGTGAGAGAAAGAGCGTTCGATGGTGTGGATTCGCGCAGATCCAGCCACCAGAGCACACCGGCCGAGGCGCCAAGCACAGCAGATGAGAGCAGGAAGACGTTCGTGGCTGTCTGCGCAGACTCCATGTCATCCACGCGTTGCCTATATTCGGCGCGGCTTTGGATGTCCTGTGAGTGGGTCTGCTTTTCGCGGTTCAACGCTTCGACTCCGTACACCACTGTTCCAACTCCGCAGGCAAGAGCTGCTCCACCCAGTGTCCATACGTACCAGTTCGGCATGATGCCTCGGCTTGGCTCAGCTGCCTTTGCCAATGCTTCCGCATCTTTGTGCTCTTCTGCCGGTGATGGCATGGTTGCCGGTGGAGGCAGTGGCTCCTCCTTTGGAGCCTCGACAACAGGTGGAGGTGGATTCTTGATGCGCTTCACGCGGTTGCGCGCCTCAATGAGGTGAGGGCTCGCGATTGTTGCAATCGCGAGATAGTTCTCCAAGTAGAAGACAGCGCATGTGAGGTTGCCAAGCTCGTGGCACGACGCTCCGAGCATGAAGAGTACTTCCTCGCGCTGGCCTAGGGTGAGCTCGGAGTCTGCGATCACTTTCAGCAGCGCAGCTTTTGCTGCCTCGTAGTCGCGTGCTTCGAACAGGGCTGAGCCCTTGTCGAACGCGGACACCTCGTCGGCATCTGCCTCGGCCGCCTCATCCGCGCGGCTTACAAGCGGGTAGATGACCAGCAGGCCAATGGCAACAATCCAAATGATGATGTTCACGATCTTGCGCATGATTTCACCCCCTGTTGATTTGACTGTGTGTATACCATACATAATTGCTAAAGTCAATATTTTCCCTTATATTAGCGCAATTGCTTGACGAAGAGTGCTGCAAAATGTACTATATCCTTCATATGAACATACTTTATATTGGTGCTGGATTTGTCGGCGCGTGCAGCGCGGCCGTGGCAGCAGACAGTGGGCATAGCACGCTTGTTTTTGATATTGATCAGAAAAAGATTCAAATGCTTGCCTCTGGCGACAGAGATACCATAGAGTCATGTCTTTTTGAAAAAGGTTTGGGCGACTTGCTTGTTCGCAATAAAGAGCGGATTGCCTTCACAACTGACTACAGCAATGTAGTGAATTTTTTGGCATCTGTAGATGCTATTTTTATGTGTTTGCCAACACCGGAGATTGGTGAAACAGGAGAGAGCAACATGGAGTATTACAATAGCGCGGCAGAGCAACTCGCGACTGCGCTTGCAAAAAGAGATGGTGGTGCACAGCAAAAATATATTGTTATTGTAAATAAGAGTACGGTTCCTATTGATACGGTTGATCACACGCAAGAAATTTTGGATAAAGCAGGCGTGCGCAATGTGGGGGTTGTGTCGAACCCTGAATTTTTGGTGGAGGGAAAGGCAATACAGGGATCACTGAAGCCAGACAGAATTGTGGTTGGTGCGTGGCAAGAAAAAGATTTTGATGTTATGCGCAATGTCTATAGACGCTTTTATGATTCACCTGATGTTGAGTATATTGAAGTCAATCCAAAAGAAGCCGCTGCAGGAAAGCTGCTTGCGAATTTTTATTTGTTTAATAAATTGGCAATTTGCTTTGATGTGATTGGTCGTACAGCAGAAGCGTTTGACGCAATATCATTTGAAAATTTGCGTCGTATTTTGATCAATGACGACAGAATTGGAAAGTGGGGTTTTTACGATAGCCTGTACGCTGGCGGCAGTTGTTTTATAAAAGATGCGCGGTCACTGTCGCATCAATTGCAAACAGCAGGGCAAGAAGCCGTATTGGTGAATGAAACCTATATTGCCAACAAAAGGCAGTTGGAAACATTTTTAGGTCGCGCGCAGAAGGACGCGGGATTTGATTGGGCAGGTAAACGTGTTGCCTTGCTTGGTCTTGCATTTAAACGTGATACCAACGATACGCGCAATTCGCCAAGTATTGATATCATGCATTTTTTGGAGGGAAAAAACGTATCACATGTGTCGCTCTATGATCCTGCTGCATCGGATATGTTCAAAAGCATGTTTGCTGAAACAGAAAAAAGAACCTATGCATCGCATGAGTTTGATGCTGTCAAAGATGCGGATGTCATTATTATTGCCACAGATTGGCCGCAGTTTCGCGGTTTGGCAGACGTGATTGTGAGTGAACTGCAAACGCGACCACTTATTATGGATGGTCGACGGATGCTCCATCATCGGTATGCTGATTTACGGAATGCCGGGTTTGACGTGATAGCGGTAGGAAGCCCGTTTATAAGGGGGCACGCGTAATACGCATAGTTTAAGACTTTACATAACACATGTCACTAATAACGTGACACATACTGTAAAAAAATTGTGTCGAGTTTTCAGTGTTAGGTGTCTCGGATGGAATATGCTTCAATTTACAGATCTTCAATCCAAAAAGGAAAAAATTTGTGTAGTTGGACTCGGCTATGTTGGGCTACCGCTTTCCGTACTTTTGGCAAAGCATTTTGATGTTGCCGGGCTTGATGTTGATACAAAAAAAATTGAAGAGTTGAAAAAGGGGATTGATAGAACTGGTGAGGTGGATGCAGCAAATTTGGCAGCTAGCACGATGACGTTCAATAGTGATCCGGCTGTTATTGCACAGTCGAAATTTATTATTGTGGCTGTGCCAACGCCAGTGGACGAGAATACTGTTCCGGACCTATCTATTGTGGAGCGTGCAACCGAAATGGTTGGAAAATACATGGTAAACGACTCTGTTGTTGTGTATGAGTCGACAGTGTATCCGGGCGTAACACAGGATGTATGTGTTCCTATCCTTGAAAAGGAATCAAATCTTGTTGCTGGAAGTGATTTCAAGGTTGGTTATTCACCGGAGCGTGTAAATCCAGGTGACAAAGAACACACCATAGATAAAGTGGTGAAAGTTGTTTCTGGAATGGATGATGAGTCAGCAGACGTGATTGAGAAAGTATATGGCACCATAGCGCCAACATTTCGCGCCGCGTCAATTCGTGCTGCAGAAGCGGCAAAAGTTATTGAAAATACGCAGCGAGATGTCAATATTGCGCTGGTAAATGAGCTGGCTGTCATTTTTAACAAAATGGGAATTAGTGTATATGACGTGCTAGAAGCTGCCGGCACCAAATGGAATTTTTTACATTTTCAGCCCGGTTTGGTTGGTGGTCATTGCATTGGTGTTGACCCGTATTATCTCACGCATGCTGCGACACAGTTTTATGGTTATAGGCCGGACGTTATTTTGTCCGGCAGAAAAATTAATGATGACATGCATAATATTGTAGCTCGTTCTATTCACACGTTGTGCGCGCAACGCGGTGTTGAGTCTCCAACGTTGGTCATGTTGGGTGTAACATTTAAAGAAAATATTCCAGATGTACGCAACTCAAAAGTCGCAGGACTCTATAAGGCGTTGACAGAAAAGCATGGCTGCACTGTGTTGGTATATGATCCTCATGCAGACAAGGCGGAAGTGAAACACGAATATGGTATTGATCTCATTGATTCGCTGGATGATGTAACCGTCGACGGATGTATCGTTGCCGTAAAGCACACGGAATTTGCACAGATGAACGCGGAGGCGTTACTCCAGTTGCTGCAAAAGAGCGGGCCGCGGTTGCTTTTTGATGTAAAGCACATATATAATAAAGATGATATAGAACAAGCGGGCCTGACATACTGGTCCTTGTAGGTTTAAAGTTTTATGTTAACAGTTCATGGTGATTGGTGCCATGTATTATTATCTGAACCGTAAATTTTGTGACGTAACACACATACTATGGCAAATTATTTGGTAACAGGCGGTGCAGGCTTTATTGGAACAAATTTAGTTGTTCAGCTTATTGCGGAGGGTCACACAGTTCGTGTTTTTGATAACTACGCAGGTGGCAAAAAAGAGGAGCGGCTGCAACAAGGCGTTGCGTACATTGAAGGAGATATTCGTGATTTTGATGCATTGCTTCGGGCAATGGAAAATGTTGATGGTGTGTTTCACATGGCAGCATTGCCACGGGTAACATTTTCTGTTGAACATCCGCTTGAAACAAATGATGTAAATGTTAATGGAACGCTCAACGTGCTGCTAGCCGCGCGCGACGCTGGTGTGAAGCGTGTTATCTTTAGCTCGTCATCATCAACATATGGCGCAGAGGAAAAGGAGCTGCTGAAGGAAGATGGTGCGGTGAAAATGCCAATTAGTCCGTATGCGCTTCATAAGTTGACCGGAGAACATTATTGTCGTTTGTTTGCGCAGTTATATGATATTGAAACAGTCAGTTTGATTTATTTTAATGTGTATGGTCCATATTTTGATCCGGAGGGTGCCTATGCATTGGTTATTGGAAAATTTTTAACACAAAAAAAGAATGGCGAGCCCATGACAGTTTGCGGGGATGGAGAGTATTATCGTGACTATACGCATGTGTCTGATGTGGTGCGAGCAAACATACTTGCAATGACAAAGGACACAGTAGGAAAGGGAGACGTAATCAATATTGGTAATAGCAGACCAACAACAGTGAATCAGCTTGTTGACTTGATTGGTGGGGAACATGTGAATGTTCCGGAACGCCCTGGTGATCCTCGTTTTTCCGGTGCTGATATTACAAAAGCAAAGCAACTGTTGGGCTGGGCACCAAGTATTGAGCTGGAAGAAGGAATAAAAGCGTTGAAAGAAGAAATGGGGATTGAATAACCTTTGATGATTTAGATTTTCGGATAATGTCAGATGACATTGTCATCCTCGAAGTACGACGCGGAGCGTCGACTATCGGGGATCCAGGCAGGGCGGATAGCTGAGCTGACTGGATTCCCGCATTCGCGGGAATGACAAGTGTATTTTGTACTCAGTAGCCATTCGTACATTCATTCCCATTCGATTGTCCCGGGTGGTTTATTGGTCAGATCGTAGAAGATATAATCGACCTGCTGAGAAACAGTCAGGTCTTCTATTATTACGCGCAGCGTGTCCGGATGCAGCGGCGCAAATGAAACAGTCATGGCCTCGCTTGACTCTACCGGCCGGATCACAAGTGATTCTTTTTTTGTATGTCCAAACGGAATAAGAACAATAGGCATTTGCCACACCTTGTTCCAGTTTGGATCACGCTGCACAATAGTATTTACTCGCTGATCTATATTGCGTAGCAAATCAAGGCGCGCGTTGCACACATCCGCTTTATGCATCAGCGATGCATTCAGTTTATTTATATCGCCGTATATCAGACCAAGTACCCGGTTTATATCATGATGCTGATTGGTGATGGTAGGGGACAGTTGTTGCAGTTCATGGAGACTATATGATCCAGTGAGCACGGCCGGGTGCGCGTAACTGCGTTCATCACCTTGGACGCCCACAGATTTGATGGGAAGCCTGTATATAGTATAAGCAGTACTAGATTTTATTTCGTTATTGCGAGGGAGCGCAGCGACCGCGGCAATCCCATTGATGTGGGGGATTGCTTCGCTTCGCTCGCAATGACGAGTATTGTGATCTGGGCTCGCAATGACGGATGCTCGCTCAGTACTTCCGTCGGAACACAAACATCGTATTGCCAGGCCAGGTCCGGGAAACGGATGTCGGTCAACAATTTCTGATGGAAGACCAAGCTCGCGGCCAACTGCGCGCACTTCGTCTTTATACAAATCTTTAATTGGTTCAATTACTAATCCTTGCGCAATCATTTCATTAATTTTGTCTACTCGATTGTGATGTGTTTTGATCGTATCAGCATTTTTTGTACCACCTGATTCAATTGTATCCGGATAAATAGTACCTTGGCCAAGCAGCCAATTTCCGTTGTTCATTTTCAGGTCAGCCATGACAGTATTGGCAATATCAATAAATAGATCACCGATAATCTTTCGTTTTTGTTCCGGATCAACAACACCGCGAAGCGCTTCCAAAAAAGTAGTTTCCGCATTGGCCACATGTAAGTCATCGAGGCCAATAGCTGCAAGTGCCTTGGTAACTTGTGTAGACTCATTTTTTCTCATCATGCCATGATCCACATGCAGACCATAGACGCGGTGTTTGCCCAACGTTTTTTTCAGCAGTGCATAGCAGACAGTAGAATCAACACCACCGCTGAGCAAAAGAAAAACATTTTTGTTGCCTGCTTCAGAAATAATTTGACATTGTATTTGTTCCAGTTGGTTTGCTGTGCTCCAATTTTTCTGAGCATTGCAAATATCAAAGATGAAATTGCGCAGCATGGTTATGCCATCTGAAGAATGATGCACTTCCGGATGGTATTGAAAACCAAATAAGCGTCTTTCTTCATGCGACATAGCACCAACGCTGCCATTACCTGTATTGGCAATGCATACAAATTCATCCGGCAGGTCTGCAACATGCTCGCCATGACTCATCCACACCGTTGTTGTATTACCAATTTGATTAAAAATAGCAGAATCTGAAATATGAAGATCCGCGCTGCCGTATTCTCTAGCTGTTCCTGCAGCAAGCCGTCCGCCAAAATGGTATGCCATGAGCTGATGCCCATAGCACAGGCCGAGCATAGGGACCCCTATTTCAAAAATATCCGGATCATGAGTGAGTGGTCCATTTTTTACAATGCTACCCGGTCCACCTGAAAGGATAATGCCGGCCGCATGAACCAGGTCATCGGCGAGCGTGGTAGACGAATAAATATGTGATCGGACACCCAACTCACGCACGCGCCGGGCAATCAGATGTGTGTACTGAGATCCAAAATCCAGTATGGCAATATGGTCTTTCATAGTGGTTTGAATCATAACAATAAGGATGATAGAATGCAATTATCCTGTAACTTGTAGCGTGTATTGAGCGCATAAAGGACTAATCGTGTCATCCCCGCGAAAGCGGGGATCCAGTTAGCAGGAACATTGTTTTACTGGATTCCCGCTTTCGCGGGAATGACACCTGGAATATGCTCAATTTTATGCTTAATATCTATGTTTGATCCTTTTGAGGCAACTCTGACATTTGATGATGTGCTGCTTATTCCGCAGCACTCTGATGTGTTGCCAAAGGATGTCACGCTCCATGCGCAACTAACACGCAGTATACAGCTAAATAATCCTTTTTTGTCTGCGCCAATGGACACGGTGACGCAAGCAAAAATGGCTATATCCATGGCGTTGGCCGGTGGGCTGGGTGTGATACATAAAAATCTTTCAATAGAGGAGCAAGCGTATGAAGTTCACAAAGTAAAACGTTTTGAAAATGGGTTTATTATGCGGCCAGCCACAGTGGGGCCAAATGACACTATACAGCGGGTGATGGATATTCGTGAACAGCAGGGGTTTAAAAAGACACCTGTTGTTGATGAAAATGGCATTCTTCTGGGTATTATTTCTGATGTTGATTATTTTATTCCGGATGACGCACATCTTTTGGTTAAAGATAGAATGACGCCTGCCACTGAATTGATTTTGGCAAAGGATGGTATTACCTTGGACCAGGCAAATATGATGATTCGAGAGTTTAAACTTCGCACGCTTTGTATTGTTGATGAAAAAAGGCGATTGGTGAGTATGGTAACGCGACATGATATAGAAAAAAATCACAAATATCCTGACGCTGCAAAAGACGAAAATAAACAGTTGCGTGTTGGTGCAGCAGTTGGTGTTGGTCAAGCCGGTCTTGCGCGCGCAGAAGCGTTGTTGCGCGAGCGCGCGGATGTGCTGGTGGTAGATACGGCACATGGTGATTCGGATGGTGTTATTTCTACGGTATTGGAAATAAAAGCAGCATACCCAAGCGCGCAAGTAATTGCAGGGAATATTGCAACCGCAGAAGCAGCACACGCGCTAATTAACGCGGGTGCGGATGCTGTGAAAGTCGGCATTGGGCCAGGCTCAATTTGCACCACGCGCGTGGTGGCCGGCATTGGCGTGCCACAGTTGTCAGCCATTTTGGAAGTTGCAAAAGGTGTGCACGCAGCGAAGAAAATTGTACCGCTTATTGCAGATGGTGGTATCAAAACATCCGGTGATATTGTAAAAGCACTTGCCGCAGGAGCTTCCACCGTAATGATGGGGAACCTGTTTGCAGGGACAGATGAATCACCAGGGCGTGTTGAATTTATAGATGGTCGTATGTTTAAAACATATCGTGGCATGGGGTCTTTGCAAGCCATGGAACAGGGAAGCAAAGATCGCTATGGCCAAGCAGATGTCACACAAAAGATGAAGTTTGTCCCTGAGGGTGTGAGTGGCCGCGTTCCGTACAAGGGCACGGTGGACCGCATTCTATATCAGCTGGCCGGCGGTTTGCGATCCGGCATGGGGTATACCGGCTCACGCACGATTGCTGATTTGCAGCGCAATGCCCATTTTGTAAAAATATCAGGATCATCACTCAAAGAGAGCCATCCGCATGATTTGGGGCGAATTGAAGACGCGCCGAATTATCGGGTGGGGGAGTAGCAAATATGGTATACTTATACGTAATGTTACTAAAATATCGAATATATGGAACAAGAGTCGAAAAAACCCCACTCATATCCGCCTGAGGTATTTGTAAAAAAAGCGAGCTGGGGAGGATTTTTGATGGGTCCGCTGTGGGCATTAGGAAGTAGACTGTATGTATTAGGTCTTGGCCTGATCGTTCTTGCGTTCGTTCCTGTCATTGGTCAAATTTCATTGCTGGGTGTTGCAATTTGGCTGGGTGTAAAAGGGCGTCAAATGGCATGGAAATCTGGAAAGTGGAAAGATTTCGAAGCATTCAGAAAACGACAGAAATTATTGGATAATATTGGTTTTATATTGTTATTTGTGACCGTTGCAATCGCGCTATTTGGTGCCAATCTGTTTGGAAGATAGTCACCAATCAAGCACTAATACGTGAGAATAAAAAAGGTGCATGCATTGACATGCGCCTTTATTTGTGTTATCAGTTTTGTAGGAGGTAGATCATGACGTGTCCCAAGTGCGGCGCTCCATTGGAGCGTTACCAAGTTGCGTGGCTGGCTGCAGGCCCTATGCCGCAGGCCGAGCGGTGCACGGCCAAGTCGTGTGGAGCGCGAACCTGGACCTTTCAGGTGGAAGGTGGGGAGCCGCTCGTGCTCGATCCGAACAGCAAGCCGCGAGGGCTCCCTGTCGCGGAGTGGGTGCAGGACGAGTTGCTCAGGAGCCGACTCCACTGACACGAGCCGGTATAGGTACAAGCCCGTTCGCGATACATTCGCGGGCGGGCTTCTTCATTTAATGTTTAAAACACCTTGCCCCGGTAAAGACCATGGCAATGCCATGCTCGTCACATGCTTTGATAACCTCGTCATCGCGCATGGAGCCACCCGGCTGGATTATCGCTTTGATGCCAACTTCTGCAGCACGATCAATGGAGTCTCTAAATGGGAAGAACGCATCTGAGGCCAAAATACAACCAGTGAGTTGAGGCTCTGAGGCTTGCCCGGCGGAATTGACTGAAGGGAAATGGAAACGAGATTTTTTAATTGCCAATTCCACCGCATCCACGCGTGACACTTGGCCTGCCCCCAGGCCAACAGTCGTACTGTCCTTTGCTAGCAAAATGCCATTTGATTTCACATGCTTCAATACTTTCCAGGCAAAGAGCATGTCAGAAAGCTGCGCTTGTGTGGGCTCTGCCTGCGTCACAAACTGCAAATCATCTTTTTCAATGCGTTTGGTATCCACATCTTGCACCAGAATGCCGCCTTCCACGTACTTTAGCTCATGCTTTGGCCTGCGGGGGACAATAGCCCCCACTTCCAGCACACGCATATTGTTTTTTTTGGCCAAAACCCCAAGCGCCTCCGGTTCAAAGCAGGGCGCTATTACAATTTCGGCATAGACTTTAATGATTTCATTGGCAATGTCCACAGTACACGGGCGGTTAATGGCAATAATACCACCAAAGGCCGACATGGGGTCAACGGCATAGGCTCGCTGAAAGACGTCACTGATGTCCGTCCCAACTGCCGCGCCACACGGATTGGCGTGTTTGACTACAATACACGCAGGTTCTGAAAATTCTTTCACCATAGATAATGCGCCATCTGCATCACCAATATTGTTGTATGAAAGCTGCTTGCCCTGGTGAATAGTAGCTTTTAATATCGAGGTTTCTTTGAAGTGCGGATCAACATATACAGCAGCTTCTTGATGCGGATTTTCACCATACCGCAAATCATATGCCTTGTGTGCTGTAAATGTAAGATCTTCTGGAAAAGGAATATTCAGTCGTTCGTTCATGTGCTCGGCGACAATGGCGTCGTAGTGTGCTGTGTGGCGAAACGCCTTCGCGCTCAAATCTTTGCGAACATCAAATGAAATACTTCCTCGTTCGCGTAATTCATCTAGCACGCGTGCATAGTCAGCAGGATCCACCAGTACTGTGGTCCACCCAACATTTTTTGCAGCGCTGCGTATCATACTTGGGCCACCAATATCGATATTCTCAAATACATCATCCATGGTAACGTCTGTTTTTTTGATTGTTTCTGCAAACGGATAGAGATTGCAAACAACCAAATCAATCCACTCAACATTATTTGCTGCAGCTTCGCGCGCATGTTCGTCGCGGAGTCCCAGAATGCCCCCGTGAATAAGGGGGTGAAGTGTTTTTACCCGTCCGTGCATCATCTCAGGGAATTGTGTTACCTCTGAAACATCTGTGACCGGTATCTTTGCATCTCGAATGGTTGAGGCGGTGCCGCCGGTAGATAATAG
Source organism: Candidatus Magasanikbacteria bacterium CG10_big_fil_rev_8_21_14_0_10_47_10 (assembly GCA_002773135.1). Taxonomy (GTDB): domain Bacteria; phylum Patescibacteriota; class Patescibacteriia; order Magasanikbacterales; family UBA922; genus 1-14-0-10-47-10. Next base: position 23,657 of record PFCB01000028.1, on the reverse strand, counting down.
CTCAACACCAAGGTGGTGTAATTCATGGGCAAGATCAACAATATCGGTTTTGTCAGATACTGAAATTAATGCGCGACGGACGTGAGTAGAATTTGTGTTCATATGTATTTTATCACCTCTATAAATGCTTCTCCTTCCAATGCCTGGACCTTTGCTTTCAAACTTTCTGCCGTATCGAGTGGCGAAACGCCGCATTTTTTTTGCCGCACTATTTTGCCTGTATCTACACCCTCATCAACCATATGAATCGTGCAGCCTGTTTCTGTTTCACCCGCATCAATCACGGCTTTGTGTACGTTCAGGTCCATGCCCCCGGCAAACTTTGGCAGCAGAGATGGGTGGACATTTAAAATTTTTCCCGAATACGCTTTCACAAAGGAGGGGGAGAGAATGCGCATATAGCCAATGAGCAAAATAATATCAATTTGATAATTGGACAGCTCGGTAATGATTTTTTGATCGTATTCGTCACGAGTCATGCCGGCTCCATCAATGTACATGCTTGGAATACTGTGATGCGCAGCGCGCTGTAAAATGTACGCATTTGGGTTATTGCTGATCACCACTTCAATCGTGCCATGAAGCCCACCTCGCTCAATTGCATCAATAACAGGCTGCAGACTGGTGCCTCGAGTAGAGCCGAGTACTGCAATTCGTATCTTTTGAGAAACAGAAGCCGTACCACGCAGATCTTGCATCATTTGTACGCGTTTATCAACCAGTGATTTGGTTCCTATATCTGCTCTATGAAATAGGGGACCATGAATTCTACGTACTTCCTCTTCAGCACTATTTTCAGCTAATAATATTGTATCAGCTATGCCTACCACTGCAATAGTTCGCGATCCTGTTTCATACAATCCGTCCGCTTTTTGGTCTACTGCGGAAAAGTAAAGGGCATCAGGATTCATTACTGCTTCAACGTTAATCAACTGATTCGCAACAGGGGCATCCGGATAGCCGTTTGGTACTGCATATTTGCAGACACTTGCTTTGTGACTGAATTGCATATGATTTTGTGTCAGTCTGCCCTCTATTGTTGCCATGCACGCCTCAACAAAGTCAGATTCCAAAAGAGCAAAAATATTCATGGCTTCCGGATCGCCAAATCGTGCATTATATTCAATTAATTTAACTCCGTCAGCCGTGGCCATAAATCCGCCATACAAGACACCGCGGTAGCCCATGCCAAATTCTTGCCGAAGTGCCTCGGCTGTCAGTGCGTTTATATGCTTGGCAGCAGCAATGTTAGATGATTCCAAAAAAGGAAGGGAGTGGTTGGCATCTGAGTATGTTCCCATGCCTCCGGTATTTGGGCCGGTGTCGCCCTCATATGCTCGCTTGTGATCTTGAATACATATTGTGTGCGCCAGGTTGTTTCCGTCGCTCAAGCTGATAAAGGAGAATTCCTGGCCAACCAGTTTTTCTTCTATCAAAAATGTCTTGCCATCATGCAGCAGTTCTTTGCACCAATCATATGCCTGGTATCGGCTTGTCAGGTGATCACCAGCTACCTTTACACCTTTACCACCCATCAGGCCGTCTGCCTTAATCACGTACGCGTCACCTAGCTCAGAGAGGAATGTGGCTACGCCTTCTAGCGAAGAGAAGTATGTATATTTGGGACAGCCGGGGATGTTGTATTTTGTCATCAGCTCTCGGGTAAACGATTTGCTGCTTTCCAGCTGTGCCAGCTGCTTGCGTGGCCCCACGCAGGGGATACCGGCATCTTCCAGCGCGTCCACCACACCGGCGGCAAGCGGTGCCTCTGGCCCAATAATTGCCCAGTCAATGCGGTTGAGCTGTGCGTATGCGAGGATATCGTTCACTGCCGTCAGCGTGCCGGTGGCGTAGCCAGTTGAAAGCGCAAAAATACCTGGATTGCTTGAGCTTCCAAAACAAAACAGGCTTGTGTGTATTTTTGATTTTTTTATAGCTCTGGCGATTGCATGTTCTCTTGCGCCAGATCCGATGAGGAGGATGTTCATACGTTGGTCAAATTATCTTGTATTCGGTTGAGAAGAGGCGTCTTAGAACGTTCCCTCTCCTTCACCCCGAGCGCAGCGAAGGGCAAGGAGAGGGACAGGGAGAGGTTCTAGAAGCCACTGCCATCGAAATACGCAACACTTCACAGAAGAGAAGAACCTCATTCAATACGCGCTCTCGGTCAAAGAGAACCTCGTTGTTGTTATATCGTATGACATAATAGCCCCAGCTTTCAAGCTTTGCTTGCCGCCAACGGTCGTAGTCTTTTGTATATCGGTGAATCGGTCCGTCGAGTTCTATGATCAAAGCTACCTCATGGCAGTAAAAATCAACGATAAAAGCGCTGATATTGTGCTGCCTGCGGACGTGGTACCCAGTACGGCAGGCGCGCACTTCTTGCCAAAATACTTTTTCAGCCTTCGTTTGCTTTTGGCGCAACTGTCTGCGTCGGGCTTTCAGTTCGTCGCTTCGAGCACGGTTGTGCTGTTGTTGCATATTCCCTCCTTTCTTGATTGTACCTCTCTCTGTCTCTCCCCTAAAAGGGGAGAGGACATTCTGCGGCGGTTTGCTTGGGGCGTTGGTGCAGTGTGCTTCCCACGCATCAGCGCTCATTACAATAAATCATTTGTTACTATAAGTAATAAAAATAATAATTACGCCGATGCTCGCTCCACCGTTCGCTGCCTTTCTATCTCTTCCATTTTTTCCACATCAATATCACCGGTCACATACCATCCATCCAGGCATGGCATAGAGAGTCGATCTATTCCATGATCACGTCGCCGTAAAATTGCTTCCACCAAATCATCAATATCTTGATACATCAGAATATCAGCTTCAATAAATTTTTCAATTTCTTCTACTGACAGTTTTGATGCTATAAGCTCAGACTGTGTTGGTATATCAATACCATAAAAGTCTGGGTATTTTACTTCTGGACAGGCAGAAACAAAGTATACTTTTTCTGCACCAGCATCGCGAACAAGGCGGACAACTTCCTTACTGGTAGTTCCGCGAACAATAGAGTCATCAAGAAGCATCACAACCTTGCCCCGAAGCTCGGTTTCTTGTGGTGAAAGCTTTTGCAATACAGATTTTCGGCGTTTCTCTTGTCCCGGCATAATAAACGTCCGCCCCACATACGCATTTTTATAAAGCCCCTCAGTGTACCGAACACCGAGCTCGTGTGCCATAGACAGGGCTGCTGTATTAGATGAAAAAGGAACCGGTACAACCACATCAGGAAGAATATCCGGATGCTCACGTTTCCACTTGCGAGCCAGATTCTGTCCCATTCGCAAACGCGCGCGATATACGGAAATGTTATTCATGACAGCATCCGGTCGAGCAAGATAGACGTACTCAAAAATGCAGGGTGTAAAGGTGTCGCGGCGTAGGGTTCTGCGAAAGCGGTTGCCCTGGGTGTCGATAAGCATGACTTCACCCGGGCCAATATCGTCGCGCAAACGAAAGCCGAGCGGGTAGTACATGGTGTTTTCTGATGAAAAAATATAGTCATGTGTGCCATCTTCATTGTGCCGCGCGCCATACACAAGAGGGCGAATGCCGTGCGGGTCACGAAACGCAAACATTCCTTGCCCAGCAATGATTCCAATAACTGAATATCCACCTTTTGCTCTATCAAAAACAGACTCGACTGCTGCACATATGGCTTCAAAAATTGGTGTATGGCGTGGAAGGGAATTTAGTCTGGAGGCAAAAATACTCACCAATGTTTCTATGTCAGAATCAGTGTTGCTGTTGTATCGGTCCACCTCGGCAAGCTCTTTTTTAAGATCATAATAATTGGTGAGATTCCCGTTGTGCACCATGGCAATACCATAGGGCGAGTTGGCATAGCGTGGTTGTGCGTTTTCTATGTCAGAAGAGTCTCCTGTTGTTGAGTACCGATTGTGTCCAAGCCCCCAGTTACCTTGCAAGCGTGTCATGTTGCCCGGGTGAAATATATCACGAACCAGGCCAGAGCCTTTTTTTACATGAAACCGGCCGTTTTCGCATGTCAAAATACCGGCCGCGTCAGTGCCGCGGTGTTGCAAATGGATCATGCCGTCATAAATTTCAGTCGCAACGGGTTTGTGAGAGTAGATACCGATAATGCCGCACATATATTAGTTCTTAGTTCGTATGGTTTACCAGAGGTGTTCAGCGTTATATGCACGGCGCATTGTGAGCACGCCAGTCATCCAGCAATGCAAGTAAACGCCACTAGACATTCTTTTTTGTTATTTCTTCGGCCAAACCAATATATTCAGTTGGTTTCAATTCCATGAGTCTTTTTTTATCACTCTGTGAAATATCTAGATGTGATATGAACTCGCGCAGGTCCTCAAGCGTCATATCCTTTCCCCGCGTTGCTGCCTTGAGTTGTTCGTAGGCATCACCCTGGCCATGCTTACGCAATACTGTTTGAACCGCTTCTGCAAGGACTTCCGGATGCGTATCTAGTTCTTCGCGCAGCTTGATATCATTTGGTGCAACGCGTTCAAGCCCTTTGCATATATTTTTACATGCCAAAAGAGAATGTGCCAGTGGGACACCTTGGTTGCGTAGAACAGTACTGTCTGTAAGATCGCGCTGCATGCGGGAAATCGGGAGCTTTGCCGCCAGATGCGAAAAGTACGCATTGGCAATACCCAAATTACCTTCTGCATTTTCAAATTGAATCGGATTGATTTTGTGCGGCATGGTGCTAGAGCCGACTTCGCCCTCTTTGGGCTTTTGCGCAATAATCCCGCGGCTGATATAGCTCCACATATCACGACAAAAGTCGATCAAAATGGTATTGATACGACTCATGGTGTGACACACCTCTGCCAATGAATCATGATCCTCTATCTGGATGGTGATCAGGTTCGGGGAGAGGCCTAGATTCGATATAAATTTTTTACTAAACCCAATCCAATCAACATTTGGATAGGAAACCACATGCGCGGCCCAGGTACCGGTTGCTCCACCAAACTTGCCCTGCAGCTGATGCGCAGAAAGCGGCTCCAGTTGCCGAGACAGTCGAGAGACAAACACAGAAAATTCTTTGCCTAGCGTGGTTGGCGTGGCGCTTTGACCGTGCGTGAGCGCAAGCATGGGGAGCTCACGGTAGGCCAGCGCTTTTTCTTCGATTGATCGGATGACCGCGCGCAGGCTTGGTAAATACACAGTATGCAGTGCATCCCGTACCATCAGCGAATAGGCCAGATTGTTTACATCCTCGCTCGTAAGCGCAAAGTGAATGAACGAGGTGCATTTCTCCAGATCGGTTCCTTTCACCTTCATTTGCAAAAAATATTCGATGGCTTTAACATCATGATTGGTTACGGCCTCTATTTTTTTTACTCTTTCCGCGTCATTGAGCATAAACTGCTGATACGCCGCTCGCAAGCAGGCAGTTTGTTCCGGATTGAATAGCGCTACCTCCGGCACACCGCGCTCATGCGACAGGGCAATCAAATACTCGACCTCAATCATGAGCCGATATTTCATCAGGGCCATTTCACTAAAAAACGCCGCGAGCTCTTGTACCTCGCCTCTGTATCGTCCGTCAATTGGTGAAATGGATGAAAGGGGATTCATATTTTTAACGTTCGTCAGGGAAGTCTCCTTGTCACTCTATCGTGATGTCATTGTGTAGTGTTGTTATGCCATATTGTTGTCATGCTGAATTTATTTCAGCATTTACTACGTATTGTACCGAGATCCTGAAACAAGTTCAGGATGACACGGCAAACAAGTTCAGGATGACACAAGGGATAGGCTCAAGATGAAATGAGTGACATAATTCTCTTAATCGCCAGCACAACATTGCCAGGTTCCAAAATAGTCATAACCGGTACTTTGCTTGGCATTTGCAGGGTAGAGTGAATGTTGACCAGCATATCCATTTTGTCAGTAAATGGGGGACAGGCGATAACAGGCTTGTCTGAATTGCCGGCCATAAAGCCGGACAGCGCGTTAGACCTCCCGGCAATAGTGACATAGATCACGCGTTTGTCCTTGTAGCGTTCAATCAAGTCCAGGCCTTTGGCCGCTTCCTTGTGCGCGCTGGCCACGTGCTGGTCAAAGGCAATGCCGTCCTGCGCAAGCAGCTCAGTGATTCTCTTTGCAAAATCCGCGTCTTTCTCTGACCCCAGCACTAACACAACTTTCATCTCGCGCGACAATTCTACCTCCCCAGCAACAATATGTGTTTTGGTATCTGTGTCATGTGTTTTGTTTTCAATGACGTACGTCGCAAGGTTCTCTGTCAGTCTATCTTCCACGCGCAGTCCATCTTCGGGAAAGACAAATGTTTCACCAGTGATCATTTCATAGAGCATAATGTACCGGCGTGACAGCTCCGCAACCAGCTCCGGAGGAGCAGGAGGCAGCTCCTTGTCATTATAGGGATCACAATTATCTTTAAACCAGAGTCGCAGGAATTCTTTATCAATATTTTCCGGCTCTTTGCCGTTTGCCATGCGTCCCTCATATGACGCTGCGATCCAGTAGCGGCTGGAGTCCGGTGTGTGAATTTCGTCAACAAGAATGATATTGCCATCCTTGTCGCGGCCCATTTCGTATTTAGTATCCACTAAAATCAATCCACGCTCGCGCGCGATTGCCTGGCCAAAGCTAAACAGCTCCAACGCCTTACGGCTGCAAAAATCCCATTCCTGCTGAGTCATCAGGCCTTCGTCAATAATATCCTTTGGTGAAATAAGGCGGTCGTGCTCATCGGCTTTTGTCGTTGGCGTAATAATAGGGAAGTCAAACTTTTGATTTTTTTTCAGCCCTTCCGGCAGCTGATTACCACAAAAATCTCGCACGCCTTTATTGTAGTTAACCCATGCAGATGTATCCGTCGTACCGGTAATATATCCCCGCACGACAAATTCAACCGGAAAAACATCTACCTTTTTTCCCACGGTGACGTTTGGATCCGGGATTTCAATAACATGATTGGGAATAATATGTTTTGTTTTCTCAAACCACCAGGCACTGGTCAGATTCAGAACCTGTCCCTTAAAAGGGATGGATGCAAGGACGCGGTCAAAGGCGCTTTGGCGGTCTGTGGTTATGAGAATAATTTTGTCATCCTGAACATAGCGATCGCGAACCTTGCCTTCTAATCGCGTTCCCAGCGGTGCGTCGGTTCGTGTCAAACAGTTATTACGTTGCTCCGTAATTGTGTTCACGTATGACGGCATGTTTTGCTGTTTTTCCTGTTGCATAGGCTGTGGTTTAGCGGGTGAGGCCGCAGTTGGCGCAAACATATAGCAGTCTTGCGCGTGCGGGTTGAATAGGATATTTGTTTCCATTATCGCCTCAATCGCTTCATGAAGATTGCCACTCTGCGCCGATATCTTCCAGACGCGGCTGTATAGAAGGTCACGCAGACCGCTCATACTAAAGCGCGTTTTTAGTGTCTGTTTTTTTGATTGACCGACAAAATCCTCTTTATCACGTACCATCAAGTACAGCGTGTTTTTTTCAGCCGGCAGATTATCTACCACCCGCTCTTTGTTTGAGTTAAACAATTCGCCGGTTTTGGATAGTGTCTCTGCTGATATGTTTTCGCCGGTCGCGGCCCAATGAGAATATCGAGATACAGACACGTCAATTTTTTTCGCGCGCAATGTTTGTTCAACCGTCACGGCTTCATTGTCCGTAATGATCAATTCCGTCACAATACCCGTGCCCGAAGGCTCATATTTTTGTACTGCGACTTTTGGTACACGGTAGTCAAGAGTGCGTATCTGAATGCGCCGCTCATCCGCGATAAAGTCACGCATGGAAGTAAAAATGGGCTGGCCAACGTCTGTCCGTTCCGGATGGGGCATCATGGCCATGACATTACCGGCGGGGTTGCTGACCGCGGCAATGCCCTGCGTCGATCCGTTTGGATTGTCAGGGAATTCAATAGCCCATTTGCCATTTTGGTCTGTGTATCGAAATGTGAGCTGGTTGTATCGTTTCATTTGCGTTACCAGCTCATCGGCAATGATAAATCGGCCTTCCGCGTGCGCCACTGGTACGCGAATTGGCGTGCCATGCCGCATATGTCGGGTAAAAGCCGAACTGTGCGGATCGCACGATACCGCTATGTTTACCCAGGCATTATAAAATCCGGTGCCAAGTACCGTGCTGTGCTTCACACGTTTGTTCGTGGCAATCGCCATACCCACGGCATTGCCCCGCAGCCCGGGTACCAGGCCCGTTTCCACCAAAATTTGGGCGCCATTGCAAATGCCAAGCACCGGTTTTCCTTTCAGCGCCTCTGCTGCAATATATGGCATAAGCGGATCCATTGCCGCGATAATGCCGGCACGGGATCTGTCCTCATACGAAAAACCGCCAACAATAAAATAGCCGTCAAACTCGCTCAGGCTGTTTGGGTCATGATTCCACATGAATTCAACCGGCTCCATGCCTGCCATTTTTATGGCCTGGCTGGATTCTTGCTCGCAGTTGGAGCCGGGAAATTGGATGATGGCTATCTTCATATATGTACGAACTACGCCTGCCTGCCGGCAGGAATTGTACGAAATTACGAATATTTTTTGAAGGCAAGGGACCAGCTGCTTTTACCTGACAATATCTCCAATACGGTACGCGTTTATCTGACGCAAAATAGATGCTGCATCTGCTGGGTCACAGATCAGCACCATGCCGATGCCCATATTAAAGGTTCTATACATCTCACGGGGTTCTACCTTACCAATTTTTTCCAACAGATGAAAGAGGGGGGGGATAGGCCAGCTCCCCTTGCATATTTTTGCGCGCATACCCTTTGGAAGAACGCGGGGGATATTTTCTATCAGGCCGCCTCCGGTGATATGCGCGATACCCTTTATATGTATGCCGGCATCCAATAGAGCAAGAACCGGTCGCGTGTAGTTGATATGCGGTTTGAGTAGTTCCTCACCGATTGAATTATCGAGTCCATCTACTCGCGAGTGAACGCCAAGGCCGGCACCATCAAATAATATTTTTCTGGCAAGAGAATATCCATTTGTATGGAGGCCACTTGACGAGAGGCCAATGATAACATCACCCGCTTGTATCGCTGATCCATTAATAATATTGTCACGCTCGACAACCCCGGTCACACATCCAACAATGTCATGCTCGCCAGTGGTGTAGGTTCCGGGCATTTCCGCCGTTTCACCACCCACAAGAGAAACACCACATTCAATACAGGCGTCAATCATGCCATTCATAATACTGTCCATGATTTCAACGTCCAGTCGCTCGTGTGCAACGTAATCCAAAAATGTCAGAGGGCGTGCGCCCATGGCGACAATGTCACCGCAGCAGTTGGCAACAATATCATGTCCAATCGTGTCAAAACGGTTCATCATTTTCGCGACGGTTAGTTTTGTTCCAACACCATCCACACTTTGGACCAGAACAGGGGAGCGGTACGGGGCGAGCGCGGCCTTAATATCAAAGAGCGCGCCAAAGGCGCCAAGGCCGGTCATCACATGGGGTGAAAACGTATCCGCCACGCGTTTCTTTATATTATCGACAACCTGGTTGCCGGCCACGATATCGACTCCGGCTGATTGATACGTCATTGACATATAGCGTGTGGAGTGCTTAAGTATAATCAAAGGGGGGAATGAAATGGCCAATTTTATCGTTCAGATGAGGACGCGCGACGGTGTTTCATACTCTGTCGGATATAGTAGCAGATGGGCCAGTAGGGCAGCATGGGTTGGCGATGTAGGTCCAGGCGTGATGATCGCGCTGGCCAATGTCGGATCCGCGCTGACGCTGTGCGCTGCCGCAAGTCTGCGGAGCCTTGGAAAGGCAGACCTTGCCGACCGAGTGAGCCACATTATCGAGCCGATCAACTTGCTTGATCGCGCGATTCTCAGGATTGTCAACCCGCTCAAGGGAGGTGTAGAAACATTTCGGATCATCCGGTGTGCCGCCGGGTCATATCGCCTGGAGAATGAAATCGCCGGCGAGTTGACCGCGCATATGCTGCTTCAGGCCGCGCGGATGATTTCCGACAAGATCGAGCAGGTGAGGTGCGCGGCGGATTTGCCCGAGGATATAGGGCTCGAAACGCTTGACTCGGCGGACTCAGACGATTCTGACGATGGCTAACAAAAGGAGTTGCCCATGGTAACACCTGTCTCCATCACACAACCGTGATAGAAACAGGTGTACTATGGGCACAAACCCCGCCTCCGGATGAGGCGGGGTTTTGTTTTACTTCATTGCAGATTTTTTCATTTCTTTTGGATATTTTTCAATAGCATAGCGCAAGGCGGTTCGTGGCATTGTGTTTTTTCGTTTCATAACAAACTGAAACACATCTGCAGGGTACGAATTGCTTGCTATCTTTAGCATCCAACCATAGCCTTTTTGTACCAAATCGTCGTCATCAACAAGAAGTGCGTCCGCTGCTTCAAACACATCCTTCAAAAATTCTTTCTTTTTTTTCATCATTGGATGAATCAGTATGATGGCTGACGCGCGGCGCAGCCATCTGTTTTCGGACACACGCCATTTTTTTGTTTTCGATAAAAGTTCCGGATATCTTGTAATCAACGCGCCAAACGCGTGCGTGCAAAAGTCGTCACAAAAGGCCCAGTTGTTGACATATGTTTTTAACCATCGCTCAAGCCGAGCAAAATCATTTTTTTCAAATTCATGAGTTTGCTTGACAGCCCAATCAAAAGCAATAAGCGTCTCCTCATATGTTTTTTTTTGAAGTAACTGTTCGCATAAGGCAAAGACTTCTTGTTTGGTTGCCTCCTTTGGGAAATACATGCGTGCAATTTTTCGAACAATTGGTGTGCGTACACCCAGTGGGTTGATTTTTTCCTTAAAAAAAAGAATGGCTCCGGCTTTGTATGCTGGTTCCACATAGTGCATGAGCTCTTTTCTTATCAATGAGAGACTGTCTGTTGACATAGTGGGGCTTTGCTTCGTAGGAGTGGGTAAAGGGGGTGCGTCATGGAAGTCCTTCGTCTCAACTTGATCGACAGACGGAAAGGCATCACAATAATTTTTTTCGCAGACCGTTGTCCCACGCGTAGCGCGCGTCTGTAAGTAAAACATCAATACAGCCATTCAGTTCAATGCGTTCGCTTTCCGTCGTCTCTCCGATCACAACGACCTGCGCGCCTCTGTTTTGAAAAATTTCTTCCACGCGTGTTACGCGTTCTTTTTTTACTTGTATCACAAAACCACCGCTTTCACCGAATAATAATTTTTCCGGATCAAGACTGCCCGGAATCGTCGCATTCACTCCAATCATGTTGTCAAAGCACATCTCCGCAATGCACGCGGCAACGCCGCCATCCGAGATATCATGCGCGGCCAAAACATATCCATGATAAATAGCATCTGTCAGCGCAAAAATTTGCGCTTCAACGTCCCGCAGGACCGGTTTTGGTACATTGGCGCCAAGTTCGCCAATGATGTCGTAGTAAACACTGCCTCCACATTCATCTTTTCGCTCGCCAACAAGAAGAATAGCGGAATCCTGCTGCTTAAATGCCATGGTGATAGCCCGGGACACGTCGCGTAAACGACCAAGGCAGGCGATAACAGGACTTGGGGCTATCGCGCCCTGTCCGGATTCATTGTAGAGGGAAACATTCCCGGAAATAATTGGTATGGGTGCTGTCAGATAATCTTTAATGTGAATGCCGCGCTGTGCATCGGAAATACCACGAACAGCTTCGACAAACTCCCACATTTGATCGGGTTTTTCCGGGTTGCCAAAATTCAAGCAGTCAGTGAGCGCCCATGGTGTCGCTCCAACGGCTGCGACATTGCGGCATGCTTCCGCCACGGCATTGACAGCGCCCCAGTACGGACTGATTTTACAATAGCGTGGGTTGTGATCAACAGACAGCGCAATGCCGATTTTTTTGATTTCGGCCGGCCAGCGTGGGTCATGAAACGGTCGCATCACGCCGGCATCAGCGTGTCCGGGTTCAATAACAGTAATTCCTTGAACCTGCTTATCATATCTTTCATAGATAGGTGAACGCGATGATACGTGCTGGTGGGATAGAACTTGCAAAAATAAATCATCAAGCTTGGCAGACATGTTTGGGCGGTCCGGCTCTGTATAGGTTCTCTGCGGCGCCTGAAATGGGCGCTCGTATTTGAGTCCCGCTGTTACCGCACGCGCCGGCGCGTCAACAACATACTGCCCCTGGTACGTTGCGATAAATTTTGGATTGTCTGTTACTGTCCCAATAACTTTGGCCATTGCCCCTTTAGCAATGTGGGGGAGAGAAAATGTGTGGTTGTAGTGCTTAACAATAATATCGGTGATATCCGGCGGCGCAACCCACATAAATCGCTCCTGCGTTTCCGAGCAGAGGATAACGCTTGGATCCAAATCATTCATTCCAACAAAGACCTGATCCAGGTTAATAATAGCACCCATGCCCGCGCTATCCGCAAGCTCTACTGCCGCGCAGGCAATGCCGCCGGCGCCAAGATCTTTGAAACCAACCGCGTGTATAAGATTTTTTTCTTTCAACAACTCAAAAAGTCCGTATGTTGCTTTCAACAGGTGCCGTTTCAAAAAAGCATTTGGCTCTTGAACAGCTCCTTTGTTTTGATCTTTTTTATCGTCCGCAAGTTCGACAGAGGCAAAACTCGCGCCGCCAAATCCGCTGTTGTCCGTTGGTTTACCAACAAGGATGATATCAAAGCCATCGGCATGCTCAGGCGCGCGCGAGTGGATAATATCATGTTCACCCAAAACACCGAGCGTTACGACGTTGACGAGGCAGTTTTCATTGTAGCTTTCGTCATAATACGCGTCGCCGGCAATATTTGGTACACCAATGGGATTGCCATACCCGGCAATACCGGCGATCACGCCTTCGTGAATCCACCCGGTTTTGGGGTTGTTGAGCGCTCCAAAGCGCAGTGAATCCGCGCACGCAATGACCTTTGCACCCATGCAGGCGACGTCACGGACATTCCCCCCAATGCCGGTCGCGGCTCCTTCATATGGGACAATCTGCGATGGGTGATTGTGAGATTCATGACTCATGACAATACCATACTTTTGTCCGCTGGTATCGCGCGAAATTTCAACAATTCCTGCATCCTCGCCAGGTCCCAAAATGACATTGGGTCCATCGGTTACAAATTGTTTCAAAAGGTGTCGCGTACTTTTATAGGAACAATGTTCAGAACCCTGTATAGACCATAAAATCAGCTCAGTTACTGTTGGCGGGCGGTTGAGGATATGGCGTTGAATTTTTTCCGCTTCATCGCGCGTGAGCTGAATTTTGTAATCCAAAAATTTGCGTTGTAACTGCGCATCGTCAAGCGATAGGACGTCAATTGTATCCACCGTATGCGCCATACCTGATTTCATATTGTTAGTACCCATCCGCTATCACTTCTGCGCTATCTCCCTCATCAATGTTTCCTCTCGCCCGGGTCCGACGGAAACAATGCTCACGCGGCAATCAACCGCTTTTTCGATGTATTCAATAAACGTTCGCATGGAGGCGGGAAGCGCGGCGTACCCGTGTGAAATGCAATATGCGTACTCTTTTTTGTTTAGTGGTCCCCAGCCCCGAAATGACTGATACATTGGCTTGGCCGCGCGCATCTTTGTTAGGCTGGCAGGCATCTCATCATACCGCTCGCCATCAATATCATAGGCAACGCACAGTTGTATCTCGTCCATGCCACCCAGCACGTCAAGTTTGGTGAGTGCAATATCCGTCAGTCCGCTGGTGCGTACAGATTGCCGTATTTGTACAAGGTCTGTCCAGCCAACGCGGCGCGGTCTTCCCGTGGTAGTGCCATATTCGCCGCCCTTGTCTCGCAGGATCTGCGCCTCGTTCCCCAAAATTTCAGACGGAAAAGGACTGACTCCCACACGGCTCATATATGCTTTTACCAACCCAATCACGCGCGCGCCGCCGGGTAGCGCGACACCGGAACCCACTGCTGCGTAGCCTGCCACATTGTTCGTGCTGGTCGTGTGCGGGTACATGCCATGATCCGGATCAAGCGACATCCCTTGCGCGCCTTCAAACAAAATATTTTTTTTGGCCTTCATAGCGCGATGAAGCACCAATTCCGTGTCACAGATATACGGAGCCAGCTTTTGTCCAAAACGCAGATACATGTTGTATATATCATTGACTTCCTGCGTATACTCGTACCCAAATACGCGCCGTATAATGGACGCGTTAAATGTATAGGCCTTTTCCAATTTTTCTCTGAAAAGGGCGGGCTCGAGCAAATCAAGCATGCGGATACCGTGTCGGTATGCCTTATCCGCGCAAACAGGCGCGATGCCGCGTTTTGTGCTGCCCGCGGAAAGAGACCCCTGGTGATTACCAAGGGCTTCATCCAGCGCAATGTGGTATGGCATGATGACGTGTGCGCGTTCGCTAATCCGTAAGTTCGGTTCTATACCACGTTCTTTCAACGTGCCAATTTCTTCAAGTAATACGTTCGGATCCACAACAACGCCATTCCCTATAATCGATATTGCGCGCGGATACAAAACACCTGAGGGTATCAGGTGCAGCTTATATATTTCATTGTTGACCACAAGCGTGTGGCCGGCGTTGTTACCACCCTGAAAACGCACGACATAGTCGGCTGACGCGGCAAATACATCTGTTATTTTTCCTTTTCCCTCATCTCCCCATTGAGACCCGACAATAATCGTGACGTTTGACATACATCCACAAGCTTAACTATATATCTTCGCACGACAGGCTGCTGTTTGAGATTTTTCACCAAATAGGACGTGTTTCTTTATTGTATGATCTGCTTTTTTTCGCGGAACCTTTTTCTTTCTTCGCAAAGTACCGTATTCCATAACAGCCGGGCGACAGTGATCGGTCCGATACCGCCAGGGGTCGGTGTGACCGCGCCGGCGACACGTTCTACTTCTTCCACATGTACGTCTCCATACATCTTTCCCGCGTCAAAATCAACACCCGTATCGATAACAATGGCTCCGGGTGAAACCATGTCACCTCTGATCAAGTGTTTTTTGCCGACTCCCGTGACAATGATATCGGCGTCTAAACACCGTTCTTTCGTGTCCGGCGTTTTGCTGTTACAGGTTCGCACACTGGCGCTTTCATTCATCATCATAATGGCAAGTGGCTTGCCAACAAGCGGACCGGTGCCAACAATGGTGACACGTTTTCCCACCAAATCAACATTCAGATGATGCAGTACAGACATCACCGCCCCCGGCGTTGGGGGAACCATATGGTTGGTTTGCATGACAATCTTTCCAAGATTTACGTCGGTCAGGCAGTCAACATCAACCTCCGGACGAATCATGTTGATGACCGTACCGGTATCAATGTGCTTTGGAAGCGGAAGTTGCACGATAAGGCCGGACAGCAAAGCATCGCTCTGAATGGCGGTAAGGCGCGCGAGGAGCTCCTCGGTGGTTGTAGTAGAAGGAAGGGTATGGAGCGAGAATGCCATGCCAACTTTTTCAGCGGCTTTTCCCTTTCTGCCCACATAGGTTTGAGATGGCTTATCTTCACCAACCAAAACAACCGCCAATTTGGGTACTTCACCGGCAAGAGCGAGCTGCTCCACCGCGGCCTTGGTCTTGGCCAAGATAAGAGAGGCAATGCGTTTTCCATCGATCAATTTTGTCATAGGGCTCCGCTATTGTAGCAATAGTTTCGCCATTGGTCAAAGCGAAGAAAGCGATTGAGCAGGACGCGGAAAGATGATAAACTACTGGAGTTATGATCCTCTCAAAGAAGAATAATGCATCAAATCGCGCGTCGGCTCCCGACCAGTCGGTGGCACGTCTGCGGTCAATAGGACTTGCGCTGGTCGTGTTTGCTTGTGTTATCGTTGTTCGGCTTTTTGACCTTATGATTTTGAACCACGCGTTCTATGTACAGCTGGCGTCCGGCGCGCACGAGCTGTACGCCGAGTTGTTTCCCAAACGGGGGACGGTATTCGCGCAGGATACACGAACCGCGGAAGAGTTTCCACTGGCAATGAACAGGGATGTCTTTATCATGTACGCTGACACGCGCGAAATTACCGCGGACACGCAAGCGGAGCGAAACGCGAGCGAACTGTCGGGTATCCTCGGGTATGACGATGAAAAAAAATTGGCGGTTTATCTGCAGCTGAATAAGAGGGGTGATCCCTATGAACCGATAGAGCAATCTTTGGAAGAAGACATCATGAAGACGATTGAAGACAAACAGTTGCCCGGTATTCATTTTATACGCAAGCCGCAGCGGTACTATCCCGAGGGTCGGCTTGCGTCTCAAGTGATGGGTTTTGTCGGCAAAACGGATGAGGGTACTGATGTCGGCCGCTACGGGCTGGAGGGGTACTGGCAGCGAGAGCTGGCCGGGACGGGTGGTTTTTTTGAAGGCATCAGAAGCGCGAAGGGGAAACAAATTCCTCTGGCCGGTCGAATTTTTCAAGAGGCCGAAGATGGTGCTGATCTTTTGCTGACCATTGATCGAACCATACAATTTCAGAGCTGTGAAATATTGCGCAAGGCGATGGATGAGTACGGGGCGCAAAGTGCGAGTTTAATTGTGATGGAGCCGTACACCGGGGCCATTTTAGCCATGTGCAGTTTGCCGGATTTTAACCCAAATCAATACAACGAAGCGGAGAGCATAGACGTTTTTAATAACACGTCAATTTTTACCGCGTACGAACCGGGCTCGGTGTTTAAACCGGTCGCCATGTCTGCGGCAATTAATGAAAATATCGTTCAGCCCGGATCTGTGTTTCATGATAATGGTTTTGTCGAGGCCGGCTGTACAAAACCGATTCGTAACTCAAGTGAAAAAGAATATGGTGATCAAACCATGACCGGCGTGCTCGAAAATTCCATTAACACGGGCATGGTGTATGTGGTCAATCAGCTTGGCAAGGAAAAATTTGTTGAGTACATTCAGAATTTTGGGTTTGGCGTCAAAAAGGGGATTGGATTGGATACGGAGGGCAGTGGCACGATAGACACGCTCTATGAAAAAAAGGGCAATGACATTGACTGCTATACCGCGACCGCGTCTTTTGGGCAAGGAATTACGGTGACGCCGCTGCAAATGGTTACCGCCTTTGGCGCTATAGCAAATGGTGGCAAGTTGATGAAGCCGTATATTGTAGAGGAAATACGATACAAAGAGGGCCAAAAACAGGGGAAAATAGAGCGAACAAAGCCGGAGGTGGTGAGAGAGGTTTTGTCCGGTCGGGCGGCGTCACTCGTTGCCGGAATGTTGGTAAGTGTTATCGATAGCGGGCAGGCCGGTGCCGCGGCTGTGCCGGGATACTATGTCGCCGGCAAAACGGGTACCGCACAAATTGCCGGCCCCGGTGGATATTCTGAAGATACCAATCATTCGTTTGTCGGGTTTGCTCCTGTTGATGAACCGGCGTTTGTCATGATTGTAAAATTTGAAAAACCGCAGCGCGCGTTTTCCGTGTCAACCGCAGCGCCGGTGTTCTCGCAGGTTGCGTCATTTATCCTCAAATATTACAATGTTCCGCCGGCCAGATAACAACCTGAGCCGGCTGCAAACTGATTGACAATGACGTTTTTTTCAGATATGCTAGTCGTCATGTCAGGGTAGCTCAGTTGGTGAGAGCACAGGATTCATAACCCTGAGGTCGGGAGTTCGAATCTCCCCCCTGATACACGCCCTTCGCGTTATTACACGCATTTATTGCACGGCAAATACGTGCACGACGCTGAGGTCATCTTCACTATCCGCTCTGCGCTCAAACAGATAGATAAGACCGTGCTCGCGGTCAAACGCAGGAGCGCCCAGGATGTATCGTTTTTCGCGGACAAAATCAAAACCCGGATCGATCAGATATGGGTCAAGATTGAGTGTGGCATATGGCTGCGGTTCATGCGGACCAATTTTTCCTTGCGCGACAGCGGCCAAATCAGCCGGGTTATAAAAAATCATTTGCGCTTGAATTCCTTCGCTCCACCACCCTCGTTGGTCAAATGGAAAATCCGGCACGTCCGGATAGACTTCATCTTCGTCTCCACTAGTTGGGTAGACCACGCCATTGCCAAATCCATACCATGTTTCACCAAGCGCTTTTGTCCCGAAAAAAACCAGCGCCGCCGTATCTCCCTTTGTCAGCCATTCAGCTCCGCTCCATTCATCCGATTCACTGAAGTTTTTCATTTCCATCTCAGGGTCATTCACTATCTCCGGGTTCCCGGGTTCTTGAATGCCGTATAAGAGCAGTGGGGTCGCGTCAATGGTGGTGTTTGGCTTTGGCGGATTGCCATGTTGCCATGGTCCAATAGCAAATAGCGCGGGTCCTCGGCCGGACCAGTTGCCATCTCGGAAGCGTCCGGTACCAAGTCTGCGGCCCTGCACATACGTGTCAGCCCAGTCTGACGGAATTTCAAACAGGTAGTCGTTGGTTGCGTAGCTGGTAAAGCCATCAACATACCATGCCCCTGCCGGCTCGGGGTTCGCAAGGTTCAGCTCGCTCCATCCGTGCGTGGGTGAACCGTCCTCAAAGTGCTGACCCCATGAAAAATAGAGCTTGCCTGTTGTGTGCCCTGCCTGGGGAGGCAGGTACGCAAGTCCTGCGCGAGGGATCTCCTGCTCGCCAAAAAGTTTCCCGCGGATTTCAGCAAACGGTTGAATTGTGGTTGCTGTATTCAAATCTTCAAGATTTTTGCTTATAACGGGTACCGGAATGCTGATTTCAGAAACCATTTGCTGGTAATCGTGGCCAGTGGCAAACAACGAGCCGGGATATCCATCGTTCGGTCCGGTAGAATCACCGGCAGGATAGAACGTGGCCGCATAGCCACTCCAGCCCCAGCCGGAGCCCCCGGACGGTTCCGGCAGTCGAAAGGCGCCTTTATATACAATATCCGATGGCGTAATCAGCTCGGATGGCAATGTGCTCGGATCAATAGGAGGTGATAGGGCGGAATCCGCCTGTCCACCCGTTCGCAGGGTATCATTGATTGGAACATAAATGAGTGGAGCATTCTGAGACGTGGTTTTCAGGTAAGCGAATGTACCAATGCCAATCAGGACAATTATGATAAGTCCACCAATCAACAGTGCCGACTTCCTTGATCGAGGCGGTTCCGATGGCGGAATTTGAGACATTTGATCTTTTGTTGGGGTTTCATCCGGCATAATATATGTGGGAAAAGAAAATTTATTTTACTTCGAATACATGTACAATACTTTTTTCATCCTCGTCAGCCATTCTTTCAAAGACGTAGAGATATCCACGTTCTCTATCAAAAGCGGCAGCACCGAGAGATTGTTTTTTATACCTGCCGTAATCAAATCCCGGATCAAACAAGTACTGATTAATGTTGATACGGGCGTATGGTTGCGGCTCATACGGTAATTTTGTCCCTTGCGCAACTGCCGCCAAATCGTTTACATCGTACAACATTATTTCACCATGGATGTCTGAAGACCACCAGCCGCGCTCATCGTGAGGAAAGGCGGGCACTGGAGGATATACTTCTCCGGGATCACCGGCTGTCGGGTACACGACCCCGTTTGAAAAGCCATACCATGTGTTGCCATCCGCTTTGGTTCCCACAAATGCCAGTGCGGCTTTACTCCCTTTTGTAAGCCATTCCGCGCCGCTCCATTCGTCGGATTCGCTAAATCCGTTCATCGCCTGATTGGCATGATTTATTATTTCAACATTGCCTGCCTGGTGTTCACCATAGAGAAGAAGGGGAGTCGCAGGTAGTGTTGCATTTCTTGCAGGAGGATTGCCACTTTGCCATGGGGCTATGGCAAATAAGGCAGGCCCGCGTCCTGACCAATTTCCATCACGAAAGCGACCTGTGCCAAGTTTTTTTCCGCCCAGATATGTATTTGCCCAGCTGGTTGGGATCTCAAACAGGTAATCATTGGTGGTATAGTTGGTGTATGGCCCCACCTTCCATGCGCCGGCTGTGCCGGGGTTTGATAGTGTGAGATTGCTCCATCCATGAGTGGGTGCATTGCTAAACTCGAAATGCTGTCCCCAAGAAAAATATAGTTTGCCATTTGTTTGACCATTTTGGGCCGGCATGTACGCCAGTCCCTGTCGTGGAATTTCAAGCTCACCAAACAGGCCGCCACGAATGTCTGCAAACGGTTGCAAAGTGGTTGCTGTCGGCAGGTCTGCTATGTTTCGCGAGATAACCGGCCGAGGGATACTGATTTCAGACACCATTTGTTGGTGATCATGACCAACCGCAAAGAGGGAACCTGGAAATCCGTCCGCAGACCCGTTTGGATCGCCGCTTGGGTAGTACGTCGCGGCATAACCGCTCCATTCCCAGTTTGATCCGCCGGACGCGGCCGGCAGTCTGAAGGCGCCTTTGTACATAATATCGGACGCGGATAGGCGCGTCGCGCGCACGCTGTCACTCGAAGAATCGTTGCGTGAATCGTCCACTGATTCCGGCGTGGAGCGCTCTCCCTCCGGTTCTGGAGCCGTCCGTTCAATCTCTGTGCGGACCGGCGGTTCTGCCGGCTCTTCTACCGGGAGGCTGCGCTGCGGTCCATCATTAAATTCCGAGTCATGGTGTGTCAGTATTCTATCCCAGCGATACTGCAGGCTATTAAATTCATTTTCATCAATAACATGTCTGCTTTTTCCGCTGCGGACAATGTATACCGATGGATCAATTGATGATTTGTAGGCGGCTCCTTCCGGATATACAAGGCTGGCAATTTCATCACCCTCCGAGAGTTCCTGTATCACGCGAGGGTCCACATCTTCTATCCACTCAAACGAATATCCCAAGCCTAAAAAAAATGCTTCATTCCGTATTGGGTGTTTTCTTTGATCCAATATAACATATACCTTTGGATCAGTTACCGTCTTAATGAGTGAACCGTTCATAGGAGAATACCGCGGTCCAAGCGGCATAAAACCAAGCCGGTTATTTGGAATCGCGTTCAATTGTCTGTCGGAAACCGTTCGAACATCACTCCACGATCCAAAATAAGAAAAATAAACACGCGCGTTTCGAAAGGCGCGCTTTGTGCAGTCAGTGTCTATGTAATAAACCGCTTTTGATGAGGATGTCTTGTATGCCGTATCCGGGGGGAGGGTACACGCGGCGGCAGTTACCATGTTGCCATAACCGATCACAATAGCCGCGGCCATCACAAAAAAGATAAGAGAATGTTTCTTCATAAAATGATTTGATAATAGTCATGTAATGATACCTTTTTTTACTTTCCGGGGCAATGCATAAAAATGCGTGTGTCTGTTGCCATCTCGTGCGTGTGATTATATAATGCACATAGTGTCTAATTCATTCCATATACCTGTATGAAAACCGAAGCACTGCCACATGTATCAACAAAGTATGTTTTTTCGGAAAGTGATCTCGTGCTATCCGAAGACAGAAAATATGTTCTGAAAATCAGAGACATGGAAGAGGCGGATAAGCCGCGGGAGAGAATGATGAAGTCCGGAGCCGGGGTTCTTTCCACCGCTGAGTTGCTTGCCGTTATTCTCAATGTTGGCACACGCAAGGAAGAAGTGCTCTCCATGGCGTCACGAATCATCACCGAGTATGGTGATAAAAATATCTGCAACCAGAAAGATCCTGCAATATTGTCCGGTGATTTGGACATTCCCATGACCAAAGCGTGTCAGATTGTTGCTTCATTTGAGTTGGGGAGACGTTTTTTTCAAAAAAATCCGGCGCGGGAGGTAACCATTCGTACGGCCAAGCAGGTGTATCGCTATCTCGCCGATATGAAAACGTTACCAAAGGAGCAGCTGCGAGGATTGTATCTGAACAGCCGTTTCCGTGTCATTCACGATGAGGTTATCTCCATCGGCAGTTTAACCGCGAATGTGGTGCACCCAAGAGAAGTATTTGGCCCCGCGCTTGCGTATTCCGCGGCGGCGGTTATTATCGCCCATAATCATCCTTCCGGCACCAGCACAGCGACACGCGCGGATATTGAAGTGACCGAGCAATTGGTGAAAGCCGGAAAAATTTTGGGAATCGATATTCTTGATCATGTTATCATCGCGAGGAATTCGTTTAGCAGCGTTCCCGTTAAATATTAATGGTTGTGTCTATGGCCGTATCAATATTACAATATGCAGATAGGGTGGTACAGTCACCTGTGGTGAACTGCGACAGTATTCCGCGGTTTCCAGTATTGTGTCTCAACGATAGGGAGGATAGAAAAAGTAATGTTGATTTTCACGTACAGGTGGGAGATTATTTCGCCACGCTTGCCACCATTGTCGGGTTACTGGCTGATGATAATGAAGTGGTTCACTCCCGGCAAAAAAAACTTTCTCAAGATTTGAAAAAGGATCTGATGTACATGCAGGACATGTATCGTATTGTACGAAAATGATGAATTTTTTTCATGACTATAAAAAAAGGCATACCAATGGTGTGCCTTTTTTCCTATGTCACGGTTAAAATCCTGTCAAGACGTCAGCAACATTTTCAATCGTGCGCGTGCTTTTTTTGTACAATTCTGTGTAGCCGCATTGCGTGCACGTGAGCGTAGAGAAACGTTTTCCTTGGACATTGAAAAATTTACTCCACATTCCTCCCGCCACGCGCATTTCCCCGGCTTCCTGCTGTCCGTTTCCGCATTTTGCACAGACTTGTTGAACCAACTGAGCTTTCATATATGTGCTGTTAGGGCTAAGATTGAAGCATTGAAGCACAGGGATACGTTGCTGTCAAGAGCAGGCATTTATTGTGAGTTTGTTATTTCACCGGTTGTCTGCAAGAATTGAAGAGCTTTTTGAATGTCTTCGTCGCTGTTTTCCACGTCCATGTACGGAATAATCGAGAAATCAACGCGGTACGTGCCCGTGCGGCGATTGTAGTAGCACAACTCATTGTTCTGCAACACGAAATCCATGTCAGAAGAAGGTTCAAAGGTGCTCTCATCAGCCGCATGTTTTATCATTTGCAGGTATACGTTGCGATCCTGGGTGCCCTGCGACGCGTTATTCACATATGAAATTTGTACCAGTCCACCTGCCGGAATTGGTACATCATACGGCATGTACGTGTCGGAATGAATGTCGACTTGCGCCAGTACGGTTCCTCTTTGAGATATCTCCAAAAGGGGATACACACCATCGGCAGCCTGGCCTTTTGCAATAAGTCGTATTACCCCAGCAGTAGGAGCCGATATTGTAAACGACATGTTATCCCAGATGCCCATTTCTCCTATTTTATTTGCCTCCAGCGTTCCAAAGATATTGTATTTTGCCTCTGCACCAACCTGCGGAGAAAAATCCTCGGGCATGTATATCTTGGGAGAGACGGTTTTCAGGTCGGCAATTTTTTTGTATCGAATAAATTCAATTGGGAAAAATGTATCATCAACAGTAGTAATGATGGTTGCCTTTGGATCTTGTACAGCGTACGTATTGTTTACTTGTACTGCGGAATCTTTATTTCCCAGTTGAAAACAAAACTGATTATACGTGTCACCCTCATCAATAACAGAAAACAGCGTCGCGTTATTATCCCGGATCAAAACATGGTCCTTTTCATTGAGCATCTCATGATTTCCCGGATAAATTTTGGTAATTAGTGGGAAAAGTAACCTAGCATGTGCTAATATACAGCTAGGTTATGCAAAAAAAGAACGTTTTCAATTGTGCGGCCAACTTTTTGAGGGGTAGAAAGTGTATTTTCTGCGGTT
>PFCB01000019.1:9233-12176 GCA_002773135.1 Candidatus Magasanikbacteria bacterium CG10_big_fil_rev_8_21_14_0_10_47_10 | reverse complement strand
CTGATTCATGTCACCCTGTTCATCCGTAACCACGTTTGAGCCGGACAAGTGATCTGTATGGTTGTAAAACAATTCCTGCGATGGCTGAGTATGTGTATTTCTTGTTCATATATAGTTATTTATGATTAATTAAGCGATCAATTTTCTCTACCACCTTATTCGCAAGTTTAATTGGAAGTCCAGCCACTGTTGAAAACTCCTCTGGACCAAGTTCTTTGATGGCATATTGTATGACCTTGTTGAGTTGTATTAGCTCATCGTACGAAAATGCGGGAACTTCCGTCCCCCCCCTTTTTTACTGACCTTGTAATAATAATGATGTATCCTTAAGTAAAACTCTGATAATTAAATGTATAATTCATCTTTTTTAAATGTCTCACTCCCAAGTAAATCCCACGATAAACAGCCGTGAATTATATCCACTTCATCCTCACGTAACTGAAGCTTAATTTTACAGTTCATATGGTGATCTGATCTCTTATACCAATTGTATCGGTACTGTCATCCCAATAGCCTATTTTCCCATTCTTGGCTATCCCTTGATCCGAAGGATTATCCATAATATTTTCTATGAAATTGCTGACATACTAGGACAAACATCATCAACTTCAATTTTATCCAACAGAACCAATGCTTCTTGGCATTTCTTTCTAAAATTAAGCCATGGTCGAAAAGCAAGTAACTTTTTTGGATTTGAATCAAAATTTGTAAGTTTGTAACTGTCGAACAAGTCATAAAAAACAAACAAAACCTCTTTCACAATTTTCCATTCATCGCTAGAAAATTTTTCTTCTGACACATTGAGGTCATCAAACCACTCTCTAAATTCAGACGGACAAAGCATATCCCCATTATTTCCAAGTAATGCATCCTCTTGCATTTCCTTTGACGCAAAAAAACAAATCAAGGACTTCAATTCTTTTTTAAAAATTTTATCTTTCATAGAATAACAGCTTACTTATCCACATTAATTGATTTAATAGTGATATGACCAGCAGCGGCTTGTCGTGAGACAGGGTTTCCATTTGCATCAGTATATCCATTCACTGTATGTATGCGCATGTACGGCTCTCTGGAATTTTTATATATAGAATTCGGTTGTCCGGGCATTAAACGTATATGATTTGCTTCATTTGTTGGGTCAACATACCGAAAGCCACCTTCGCCCCTTGCCGGTTTTAATGTCCAATCTTTCGGTATCAGAACTTTATTGTTTATTTGGGAACCCGAAGCCTTCCCCAAATTTTCCTGAATGCACTCTTTGAATAATAATTTATTTTATCAGAACCATACTGGACTGAAGGCCCTAAGAATAATTTTATCTCACCCAAAGCACCTCCCGTAGCAAGTGCACCTACCGATGATCGACCCACACCTAACACAATATCCCCAACTCCCTGAGTAAGAGTTTTAAAATTCACACCTTCCTGAGTGGCCCTATCAGCTGCCTTATCAGAATGCTTGAATGCAGGTTCAAATTGACCAAAAGTTAAAAAATTTCCAGTTACGTTTATCCCTTTTTGTGTAGTCGACAGTCCCAGCTGGAAAGTTCCACTAAGTAAAAACTCTCTTATACTCTCCCCATCCGGATCCACATACCTCAGCGGATTATTCCTCGAATATGCATATAAATTCAACGCCTGCGGATCGTCCAACATTTTTTCCGGGCTATTGAACGGCCACAGTATAACTTTTCGGTTCACAATAATATCTATCATCTTCGTGCACATGATGGCACTATCAATCTCCCATGAAGCGTAAATAATGATGGTAGTCGATCTCTCCCGCTATTTCAATTAATTTATCTAGCAACACGATATATTCACGAAATTCTTCCTTAGATTTTAATCTCTTCAATTCCTCTATCAACATTTTTGCCTGTTTGGGATTAATTACTGTGTTCGCATATTCCTCAATTGAGCATAAAAATGGGAAGTCCTCCATTTTTAAGCAAGTATTTACTTTATATACAAGATCTTCAACATTCAGCCTCGCATCCTTAAGCAGCTCTCCACGCTCGCCTATTACTTGTACGCCTATGTATTGACCCATATAATTTTTCTTATTTTATTAACCTATTCATGTGCCCAGGTACGCCGGGATAACTCGTGATAAGTTTATTTGCTGCATCGGTTATAACAGTGATTATCGAAGTTTGTTCTGATGTTACCCTGTCTATCCCTATATTCCTCCCCGCGTCCAAAATCCTTGCAAATTTTTCACTATTCTGCGGAATCAAAGGAGCCTGAGTTGTGCTCCTTATCAAACTTACTATGTCTTCCCCTTTGTTAAACACTCCCGCCTTCCCTTCGTATATTCCCGTATGTGTCTGATAAACATGTTTAAGTCTATCTTGCGTAATATGGATCGTTGAATTCAGTAATTTTGGTGCATCCTGCCCAACAGTACCACACATAACCAAGCAACCCTCAGCCAAACTCTGCACCCCTAAACCAGCTCCTATAGTACCCACACCTAGCACCGCAGCAGAACCAACTAGCCCAAAAACAAGCATCTTCATAGTCGCACCAGTGTATGCCTGGCCACTAGCCGCATCACCATGAGCATACGAATAAGAGGCTCCAACAGCAAGTGGGCCAGCTGTAGCGAGCGTTGATGCGGCAACAAATGCAAGTGCTGCCGCGAAGATGAACTCCCCATCCGTGTCAACGTATTTATAGGGGTTATTCGCTGAATACGCATACGAATTAAGCAATTGTGGATTAGCTAGTAACTCTTGCATTTTCATGCCAGTTTTTTTCTTTAAAGCTTTGTCCACTCCTATCAACATATGCACCGGATCCACACTCACAAACCTTCCCATATCACTCCCGTAGTACCTTGCCTGCGCGTAGTACAAGCCGGATTCGTCGTCGAGCTCGTAGCCGGTGAACTTTTTCTTTTCATCGTGGTCTGAGACTTGCTCATCAATACGGACTGATC
>PFCB01000019.1:0-9188 GCA_002773135.1 Candidatus Magasanikbacteria bacterium CG10_big_fil_rev_8_21_14_0_10_47_10 | reverse complement strand
CACCCTGTTCATCCGTAACCACGTTTGAGCCGGACAAGTGATCTGTATGGTTGTAAAACAACGCGCCATCTTCTACCGTTGCTATGGCCATAATACCGGCATAGACATATTGTATCACGCTCCCGTTGCGAAGCTCCATGTACTTGTTTGGATAAATGGTTGTGCCTGCGTCCGATGTTTTGTACACCCGTTGCCCGTCGTGATCATAACCGTAGGTTGTAACAGCACCGGTGCCTGCATTTTCACTTTCAAGAAGCCTGTTTTTGTAATTCCATGAATATGTTTGCGCGCCATCGCCAGTCATATTTCCATTGCGATCATAATCAATCTGAACACCAGCAACACTGGTCACAGCGTGCGGATTGGCAGAGCTATCACCTTGATTTCCTTGATACAAGTACGCCCCTTGATCTGATTTATTTAAAATATTTCCTGACGCGTCATAGCTATAATTGCGTGCGTAGTTCTGTCCATTCCCTGCGTTTGATACTGTTGCACGAGTGAGCCGATATAAATCATCATAGGTAAAATCCGATGTCTTGGATGACAGTGTATTTGAGGCATCCACCATGCGTGTCACATTTCCAACAGCGTCATATGTATAGGTGATATTTTGTACATCTTGCTGACCAGCTACAAAGGTTCTCTTTTGGCGCAATCGATACAACTCTGCCGCGTCATAGGTACTTACACTTTCCGCACCATTTCCATAAACAATTCTTTTTACTTGAAACAATGGATTGTAATCAATATTGCTGATGATACTGACTCCCTCCCGCGTTACTTGCTCCAAAAGACCGGCAGTATTATATCCGTATATGACTGACGTGCTGTCCGGATATTGTATTGACTGAATATTTCCTTGACGATCAAAGGCGCTTGTCGCTAATACATCATACGCAATCCCATCAACAGTTCTGGACTCTTGGGTAATATTACCGATGCTATCGTACGCGTACTGCGTTAGTACTTCCGCGGTCAGTGTTTGGCATACTCTGCCAATACCATTCTGGCAGTCGTCATAGGTATATTCTGTTTGAATCGCCTCGGGCGTGTTCAGCGCCTCGGCAGTTGGACGGTGCAGCGCGTCGTATGTGTAGTACACCGTATCCTGATTTGGCGTCTGTTCTTCCAGAATATTTCCTTGATTGTCATAGACATACGAATACATCCCATATGTTCCATCACCCACTGCATGCAAATCTTCTGCTTGGGTGCGTCTACCAAGTCCGTCATACGCAAAATTGCGAACATTCCCCAGCGCGTCAATAATTTTTGTCAGGGCATTGTTGTGATTATATTCATATACTGTTTGATACACGGCTCCACCAGTGTACTCATCAACTCCAATAAGCCGATCAAAGGCATCTTTTCTTAACACTTTTACATTATTTAGGGAATCAGTCACGGTTGTTTGCCATTGATCATATGCAAAGCTGGTTGTACCGAGCACATTGGTTTGCATCAATGGTCGACTCAACGCATCATAGGTGTGTGTTGTAATCAATGCATTATTCCCGTTTGGTGCTGTTTGTCCAGAACCCGCACTTTCATATGGCAGCGACTCGGTCGCAAGCTGCATTTTTGGCGTATAGGTATACTCTTTTACAATGTAGATTCCTGCAGCTTCACCCTGCTTGCGAGCTTGAATTGGCGTATCATATCCATTCAAATACGTATACGACTGAACAGCTGTCGCGTCATCCAAATAATCTGTTCGATGAATCACGCGCGGAAATGTATTGTCTGTATAGGTATAGATTGTTTTATCTACAATTGATGCACCCTGACAATTTCCTGGCGATACGCACGTTGGATTTGGAATCCGCTCAGCAGTTGGTCGCCCAAGTCCATCGTACAAAAATTCGGATGTATACCCGTTCGCGTCAACAACAGAAACCGGTTTCCCGTTTAGGTAGTTGTACGTATATGCCCTCACTTGATTCAATGCGTTTGTACTGGTCTGCGGATATAATTGAAATGCATCGTAGGTATACTGCGTCACTTCACCATTTGAATCTGTCTGACTGGTGACTAAACCGTAATTATTGTGGCTCGTCAATGTGCTAGCATAGGTATTGCCCACAATCCATGCTTCCTGCTTTGTATTATTTCCTATTGCTACTTGGTGCAGTGGCAAATTGTCATAATACAATTTTGTTTCTTTTATTTTTGTGCCCGCACTATCAGTTACAATCTCAGTTGAAGGAAATCCGGTCACATCTTGTCCGGCAGCATATGTATAGGTTGTCACTTTTTTATCAGTTCCTACATCTACAAATGTTCCGTCATTGTTTCCTGTGACTTCTCCATATTCTGTTTGGACAAGCAAATTTCCATTTTGTAGATCGTATAATCCTTCTTGCGCACTATCTATGTGTGATGCGTTGCCATCAAATGTCTGGACCACTGTTTTTGACAGGTAGATAAAATTACGATCGATATCGAACGTATCTTGCCCTGGATTTAAGTCCGCTCTTTCCCAATCATTGATTGTTACGGCATACAGATTGCCAGCATCATCAAACTTTTCTTCTCGATACATCCGGCCAATCTTTGCTTTGTGATCCTCCACCTCACCACGCGCGGCATCTGTATTGTCGCCCTGGTGATAATAATACACGGTTTTATTTCCTTCGGCATCTGTGGCAATCACTTTTTCAAAGCCGGCAAACTGCTTGTCATATGGGCTTTGAAAATACAGCTCCCCACCCTCAAAACTGTATGTACTCGTAGCAATATTGCCTGCGCCATCATCTGTTACAATTGCTTGAGCCGTAAACAAAACTTGTGACAAATTTGGATTCAATACATTCCCTTGGGCATTTTTATACTGTGTACTCGGTTTGTATGTGACGCTGGTCTGCGCCCCAGTTGGGTGGCCAATGGTTGTCAGTAAATCGGGCTTTACACCATTATTAATAAATTCTCTAGGAAATCCTGCAGTCTGGCCACCAATGATATCCTGCAAACCGTCTCCATTGATATCATCAATGCGTAACCCCTTATTACGATTCATGTAACTGTGAAATCGAATAAAATCATCCGGAACCGTATACTCCGGATCGTATGCCCAATGTCCATTGCCATCGCCAATGTATACTTTATTTACCTGAGGTACCACGGTTGGATCAGTTCTCAAAAAATCCATGATGCCATCGCCGTTCACATCCATGATACGCGTTCCGATGTCCCACTTTATATTATTTGTAAATCGCTCCGGGCCGACAAAGCTGTTATCTGCCACCCATCGACTACCCGTATTAATAAATGCCGACTCATTTTTTAAAATATCAACAAGACCATCTCCATTGAGATCGAGAAACCGTTCATCTTCGTTTGTAAAATCCATGGTGACAACAAAATTCGGTGAATATGTCCACCCGGTATCATCCCCATTATTCAAATACACATCCCTGCCAAACCATAGAGTTCGCGCCTCAATAATATCAGAAAGTCCATCTCCATTTGCGTCGAGCAATTGTATTCCATTGATAATACGTCCACTGAAACAAATAGAATCAGTGAATCCATACGGATGCGTGTCATCGTCCCGATAGTACTGAGGAAACTGATACGTTGGCACCTCAAAAAAATCTCTACCATTCCCCTGATTGCGAAGGACGCGCCGAGAATGCGTGACAGGCTGACAAGGATCAGATCCATACACTAAATAATCCTGAACAATGTCCGCTTTTCCATCACCGTCAACATCTGCAAAGCGGACACCAATATCTTGACCACTACTGTCAATTGTGCCAACAGCCGCGGGTGGACGAACATGTATGCTTTCCGCCCATCCATTTCCCAACTGATTTTGTATTACACGCGTTGTAATGGTGCCGTTTGAATCATAACTGCTAAATACATCCGGATATCCATCACCCTGTAGATCAACCAGTCGCTCACCGTTTTCATCCTGTCCCCAAATATTTAAAAATGGACCCAATCCCCAAAAATTTGAAGGACTCCATCCTTTTTCTTTTTGTGAATAGTCGAAAGTCGCGTCAGGCAGCGTTGTTATCTGCCCTTGGTCGTCGCGTCCGCGCTCTGTGATACCGGCAAGGAGCGACCGCACACCATTGTCTCCCGCTGTATACCGCAAATCGTATTGTTTCTTCCATACACCACTCACTCGTGCTTCTACTGCTGCAATCCGTTTACTTGTTTGCACCAAAAAACCCGCATTGTACGCCCTATTCACATCAGGCCTGTTTTCCAATGTAAACAAAACTTCAAAAATTCCCTCTTGATTCCCGTTTCCTGCGTACACAATTCTGGCTGGATAGATTTGGCCGGTATGCTGGGTGTACTCGTAGGAAACCACATTATCGTTTACATCACGCGCCTCGGTCAACATCCATTTATATGTATGCGAGGCATTAGCAGCGTCGCTTTGTCTGGATGAAGCTGCCAAACCAAATCGGTACACCGTCCCCCGCTTATCAGTGACTGTCCACTCATTGTTGACAGTAAATTCGTATTGCAAAAAATCACCGGATTCAACAGATACACCATATTCACCATGCTGATCATCAACCAAATCCATTTCCACCAACTCACCGGACAACGATGAGCGAAAGGTGGTTGAACCTGTATAGAGATTGTTCGTCCCATACGTCAGTGTTCGCTCAATAGATGGAATAGAAAATGACCATCCATATCCAACAATACTATTTTGCTTTTGATCTTGATTGTTATAAACAAGCGACAGTTGTGGCTGCAGCCCATTGCGCCCGGGTGGCACTGTCAACGGATACTCATACGTCAGTGCGCCTGTCTGATGATCCGCCTTAACATCCAATCCCGGCATGGTAGCCTGTGACTGTATTGCCGCTTCCGGATGCCCAACCGGTGGGGCTTCTCCTGCCAAGGCTTGCGGTGCAGCTGAAGGGGCGTCTGCCGCCTCCTGAACAACCGGGGCAGATGCCGGCTGCTCTGCTGCGACAGGGTCGGCAGCACCGGAATCATTGGCAGGGGCAGCGTATACAAAAGCCGGCAGCAATGTTGATTGCAGGCTGAAAAAGGTGATAAATAACAGCAATATTCCCCTTTTCATAAATGAAATATGAAGATTAAAAAAACGTCCTATACGAAGGACGCCTCTGCAGACTGTCTGTTCCAATTGTTCGATAATGACCCTCCAGTCATATACATACATTATTTTGCGTAGCGGCACTTAATGCGATCTAACCACAGCCTCCAGTCATTGTCAAGAGCTCCCCAATTCCCGTACAATTTTTTTCCAATCGTCCACTGACAACTCTTGGGCTCGTACTGTTTCACTCCCGACCAGATCAATCAATATATGCTGAACATACTCTTTATCCAGGTGCAATCCCTCTGCCAAATTTCGCCACAACTGCTTGCGCTTATTTGAAAACCCTGCTTTGACAATACGAAAGAATGCGTCATCTGTTACTGTTTCTTTTTGATATATGTCTATAGACAAAACAGCAGAATCCACTTTGGGCTGCGGCCAAAATGACCCTTTGGGAACTTTGGTTATTATTTTTGGCACCCCGTAATACTGCACTGACACGCTCAATAAACTCATGTCCCCCGGTTTTGCCACGATTCTTTCTGCCACTTCTTTTTGCACCATGACCACAACCTTTTCCGGTTTGTGTTCCGCTTCCAATACGGTTCGCAGCAAATTGGATGTAATGTGATAGGGCAAATTTGCCACTACTTTGTACGTCTTTGGAAACAGGGCACTATGCGTTGCGAATTCTTTCAATACATTTCCCCAGACAATATTAAGATTGGGATATTTCTCCTGCTGTTCATCCCAATACCTGCTTAATTTTTTTTCAATTTCAAATGCAATTACTTTTTTTGCTTTTTCCACCAATGCAAAGGTTAGCACACCAAACCCCGGTCCTACTTCTATGATGGTATCGCCCGGTCCCACGGTGGCGGCCTCCACCATCTTTTTTATTGGCGCGTCTGAAATCAAATAATTCTGGCCGTATGCTTTGGAGGGCGTGAGGCCATATTTGGTGCAAAGTTCTTTAAGTTTTGTTGGGGTCAAAGACATATGTGACGCGAGCTTATTCCTTATTTTCCCCCGCGGCCCGCAATCCTGCGGATGAATACCTGTTTGCCGCGTTCCACAAATACCAGCCGGCGTTGGGATACGCTTCCACCGCGTCAATTTCAGCGCGAATGCGAGCTGCGCCGTATGTTGCCCCCAAATCAAATGCTTGAATCCACGGTCGTACTTGCGCGCGCGTATTTTCAAAATATGGTGTCCCTTTTTTCATGCCATTTTCAATCACAGCAGTAGGATACGCTGCAGGATTTCCCAATCCTAAGTGCCCGGACGGATAGTGAGACGGATACATCATTGGTGAAATGTAATCAACAACATCAACCGCGTCCTCCAACCGCTGGCCAATTGCCATGCCATCATGCCGTTCCATGACAAATCCAAAAAAATCAACAGAAAAATAGGCCGGTTCGTCAGATAACTGCTCGCTCAGGTACGCAAAAAAATCGTGCATTACTTCATTTTTTGTTTGTTCCTTGTTTGTGTACACAATAGTACCGATATTTCCGTCCGATGGAAATCGAACATAATCAAAATTCATTTCATCAAAACCAAGCTCGATAGCCTCTTTTGCAATAGCAATATTGTAGTCCCAAATTTCTTTTTTGGTTGGATCAACCCATGCAAGTCCTTTGTAGTCATGCCATAATCCGCCATAGGTTGCTGACAATGCCCATTCCGGCTTTTTGCGTGCCAAGATAGGATCTTGAAAAACGGTCTGACGCGCAATCACATATATATCGTGATCGTGCAGCTTTTGAATCAGTGCACGGACGTCCCCAATCCTGTTATCTTTTATGCCAAGCTCATTCACAAGCGGCAGCTGGCTGTCATACAGTACTTTTCCGGAATAATCTTTAATATCGATGACAACGCTATTGAGCTCTGTTTTATCAACAAGACTGATAATGCTGTCTATTTTTTTTTGCGAGCCGGCCGAATACGCGGTGAGATACACACCTTTTACCACGCGTGGTTCCGGCTTTTGACGAATATCTTCAACAATTTCCGGAATCCATACATCTTTTTCCCGGCCTGTTTGGTCTATCACTTGAATTTTTTGCCAGAAAATACTAAAACCTGCGGTTGTCACCAGCGCTGCCGCGACAAACATAGTATACCGTTTTGTTGGTTCATTTTTTTTCATGCTACTCAATTACTATGTCACCTTGTCGCAGCACGGTGGGCTCTCTACCGACGACCGACACAATGGTTGAAGGCGAATCATCCAAAAGCGCACCGGCATCAATGATCATATCCGGCTGCAATGGTTCTGTTTCAAACATGTGCGTGACTTCCTTAATATCATACGGGCTCTTCATAGTCGCGATATTGGCCGACGTGGAAACCAGCGGCGTGCCAAGCGCAGCGGTTATCTCATGCGCTATCGGATGCGACGTCACGCGAAACGCTATGGTACCATCTTTTTCAATGGTTCCTTTGGCAAGGTCTGTCCCCGATTTTACGCGCGCAACAACAGTGAGAGGACCCGGCCAATACCTGCCAGCCATCCTTTCCAAAAGCGGACTCCACTCGGCATACCTTCGCGCCATAACGATATCCGCCATTAGTACAAGCACTGCTTTTTCTCGTTGTCGTTGTTTTATTTGAAAGACACGGTCAACCGCCATCTGATTGGTCGCATCGCAACCCAAACCGTATACTGTTTCTGTGGGGTATACCAAAGTTTTGCCCTGCTTAAGCGCGTTGACAATGTTTGCAATATCAATTGAATCTTGTGGGACAACGAGCATACGGCAAATATTGGATACTGAACAAATCTGGCTGTTCGTAACTGTCATTCCCGCCCCGCACCAGATGCGGGACGGGAATGACATTACAATTTTCCCCCCTTTTTCCATTTTAAATACGCTTCAATACATTCATCAATGTCGCCATCGAGTACGCGGTCCGGGTCAGACGATTCATATTTTGTCCGAATATCCTTTACCATTTTATACGGATGCAACACATAGGACCGAATCTGGTTACCCCATTCGGCTGCCTTG
The DNA here is from genome assembly GCA_002773135.1 of Candidatus Magasanikbacteria bacterium CG10_big_fil_rev_8_21_14_0_10_47_10. Taxonomy (GTDB): domain Bacteria; phylum Patescibacteriota; class Patescibacteriia; order Magasanikbacterales; family UBA922; genus 1-14-0-10-47-10. Next base: position 1,127 of record PFCB01000019.1, on the reverse strand, counting down.
TGCTCGCCTCGAAGTTTCAGACGTTCTTTTTCTTCCTCTTCCTCTTTTACTGTCTGCAATTTTGACATCAAAATTTTGAGCGCGGTCTCTTTGTTTTGTAATTGCGACCGTTCATTTTGACACTGCACTGTTATCCCGGTTGGAAGATGTACAATGCGCACTGCGGAATATGTTGTATTGACGCTTTGGCCACCTTTTCCACTTGACATGAACGTATCGATGCGTAAATCTTTTGGATCAATTTCCACATCCGCGGCCAATTCAATTTCCGGAATAACTTCTATATTGGCAAACGACGTATGCCGCATAGATTCCGCATCAAAGGGCGAAATGCGCACGAGCCTGTGCGTGCCATGCTCACTTTTAAGATATCCAAACGCATATCGTCCTTCCACCCGAATAGTCGCAGATTTAATACCGGCCTCGTTGCCCTTTGATTCATCCAAAATAGTTGTTTTCCATGATTTTTTTTCTGCAAATCGTAAAATCATGCGGAGTAACATTTGTGCCCAGTCTTGTGCTTCCGTACCGCCGGCACCGGCATGAAATGAAACAATGGCATTGTTCCCGTCATGCTTGCCATCAAACAGAGAGACAAATTCCAATTTTTTTATCTTCTCTAATATGTCTTCATATTGTTTCTCTATATCTTCACGAAAATTCACATCTTTATCTGTTTCATCCATTTTTGCCATCTCAAGTAGATCCTTTGCTTGTACGGCAAACCCTTCCCAGCCTGTCGCTTCTTCCTGCAAGTCACTCAATTCCTTACTTAGGAGAGTGGCTTTTTCCTGGTCTTTCCAAAAATCAGGATTGGCAGTATAGCCCTCTAACTCAGAAATACGCTCCTTTTTTTTCTGAATATCCAAAATTTGCCCAATTTCAGCCAATTTTGCATTTACATCTTCCAACGCTTTCACAAGATCGTGCATGTCCATATTGGATTGATTATAGCGTGCCTTGCACTTCATTTCAACTAAAACACCCCGCTCTTGCGAGGTGTTTTTCATTATTCAGATCCGAATGATATCAGAATTATCTGAATCATGCAGGCCTCAGACTTACATCATCCCCATGCCGGGTGGCATACCACCGCCCGCGTGATCATGACCATCATCCTTTTTTGG
>PFCB01000010.1:40179-40321 GCA_002773135.1 Candidatus Magasanikbacteria bacterium CG10_big_fil_rev_8_21_14_0_10_47_10 | reverse complement strand
TTCCGGATCATCTGCCGCGCAATCTCCTTTTCCTTCTGTAATTAAACCGTATGCTTTTTCCGTTCTCTCCCACATTTTGTTTCGATCCATGGCATAGAGCCTCCCCATAATGCTGGCAATCTTTTGACCGGGAAACATATGC
>PFCB01000010.1:4263-40163 GCA_002773135.1 Candidatus Magasanikbacteria bacterium CG10_big_fil_rev_8_21_14_0_10_47_10 | reverse complement strand
AAAGCACTATGCGGAGATGCATCACGTCCATCAGTAAATAAATGAATGCTCACGCGCGCAATTCCCCCTTCATACGCCATTTTAAGAAGTGAGTACAAATGCTCGGGATACGCATGCGCGCTTTGACCATCTGTCAGCAAACCCAACAAATGCAGTGTTGAATGATTTTTCTTTGCTTTTTGCATGGCCTGCTTAATAGCAGCATTTTTAAAAAATGTACCGTCTTTTATAGCACGAGAAATCATCACCAAGTCTTGCTCTACACGCCTTCCGGCGCCTATGGCAAAATGTCCGGCTTCGGAATTCCCCTCCTGCCCTCGAAAAAGTCCGACGGCTGTCCCATGTGCGGTCAACTTTGCCGTGGGATATGTTTGCATGTATTCAAAAATATGTGGCGCGGTCTCGGGCGTTATGGCGTTTCCCTTTGCTTTTGGATCTGTCAGACCAAACCCATCCAAAATAATAAGAAGGCTCGGAGGAACCTTACTGGTATCAGCGGATTTTTTTGTCTTTGGCATAGCCACAATAGTATAACCATTATTGACTTTTCGCACAAACGCAGGTACTGTTTTCGCACATGAACAGGAGGGATACAGGATGTTTTGGGTCATTTGTGCAGCCTTTGCCATATTTGTTGCGTGGCTGTGGTGGAGGCAACGGGATGGGCCGTCTGTGGCGGACATTGCCGGTGTGAGTGAGAACCAAGTACGGGACGCCAGAGGCAGATGGCAGGCCACCCTGACCAAGCGGCTCCTCGAGTGGGACTACGACGTGGGCATCCCCATGATCACGCTTGAAGAGCGAGGCACGCCCGAGGGGCGCAAAAAGCGGCAGCCCTACTTGTCTGGCGCAGGGTATGCGCAGGCATGGCTGAATGCTGCAATTTGCTCAGACCGATGGCTTGTCAACGTGGAGCTGTTTGATCCCACAAACCCGGACCATCGCCTCGACTACTTCGACTTCCTCGGTCACATCCGAGAAAAGAAGACCTCGCGCTGGCTGCCAACAGGAACAACAGCCCTCATCTATGCCATTGCTCTTGCCAGCTCGCTGGAGCGGGTGCAAAGCATTGCATTTGACCACACAGCTCTCCACGACACCATGCCGGACACGCCGGAACACCTGCGGGCGGTGCTCGATGTGCGCGCGCGAGCAACTGCCCTGACCGGCACAGTCGCAGGGCCAAATGTCACGCTGGCACAAATCTGCCATATGGCAGATCAAGTGAGACAGACACTCCGGATGGGAGCACCAAACCCAACCCCCATTCCTCCTCCGCCCAAACCCACAGCCTTGCTGGTGCGGCTGGGTGGCAGCGAAGACGAGTGATTCCCCCCAGCCGACGACACACATCCCCTGTCGTCGGCCACAATCAAAAAACCGTCTCAACGAGGCGGTTTTTTGTATGTGTTACGCTACTTCAGATTCAATTTGCATCACTCTGTTATACTTTTCAACACGCTCCGAACGTGACATGGAACCGGATTTGAGATACTCAGCATTCACAGCAACAGCTAAATCGGCAATAAAGGTGTCAGCTGTTTCCCCTGATCGATGCGAAACTGAAATTTTATATCCATTTTTTCGTGCCAGATAAATGGCATCAATTGTTTCTGATAAACTTCCAATCTGATTGAGTTTAATAAGAACAGCATTGGCAACACCCATATCCACACCCTTTTGAATGCGCTCCACGTTTGTGACAAACAAATCATCTCCAACAACCGTGACATGCTTGCCATATTTTTTTGTAAATAATTTCCAATTGTCCCAATCATCTTCCGCCAGCGGATCTTCTATTGAAACAATCGGATATTTTTTAAGCCAGAGCCCAAGCACGCGCATCAATTTATCCGCTGTGGATGCTTGTTTGTTGCTCATTAAATAATACTTACCTCCACGAAAAAATTCGGATGCGGCAACGTCCATGGCAAAAAAAACGTCCTTGCCGGGCTCAAAACCGGCTGACTTCACCGCATCAGTGAGCAATTTGAGCGCCTGCTCATTGTTCACCAAATTTGGCGCAAAGCCCCCTTCATCGCCCACCGCCGTATTATAGCCTTTTTTGTTTAATAATTGAGCAAGCGAATGAAATACTTGCGACCCTATGCGCACGCGTTCTGCAAATTTTCTATGCCGCGGCACAATCATGAATTCCTGAACAGACAAATTATTATCCGCGTGCCTGCCACCATTGATGACATTCATTGTTGCAACCGGCATGCGCCACTCTTTTTCTTTTAACCTATACGCTTTGCGCAAATATCGATACAGCGGCATTTTTTCACTTTGCGCCGCGGCTCGTGCCACGGCCAACGACACGGCCAGAATAGCATTTGAACCAAGCGTTGCCTTGTTTGGCGTGCCATCCAAATCAATCATGGCTGTATCAACAAGACGCTGCCGGCGAGCATCCATTCCTTTTAATTGCTTTCCAATGAGCGTGTTGACGTTTTTCACCGCTTTTAATACCCCTTTGCCACCAAACCGTCGTCTGGATCCATCGCGCAGCTCCAATGCCTCATGACTACCGGTTGATGCACCGCTTGGCACGGCCGCCACACCGACGGAACCGTCTTCCAATGTGACCGTTGCTTCCACTGTCGGATTGCCACGAGAATCCAATATCTCGCGCGCGCTGATGTTTTTTATGGTTGATTTCATATACATGATGTCTCTGGACAATTGTTGGCGACAAACTATGCACGAACGAGTGCTTACCGTATTTCAAACGTCACTCGCACTTCCAGTTGAACCTCTTCGCTCCCAGGTTCTACGTTTGGGGCTTCCGCCGCACCACCAAATCCAATGGATTCCGCGCGAAATTGAATCGGGCCGCCCCCATCCGTTTGGTATTCATCGTAGTTAACGATACTCACCAGTTTGACTCCTAACATTTGCGATAATGATTGCGCTTTTTTATTTGCCTTTTGCAGCGCCTGCTCACGAGCCTGAGCCAAATATATATCCTTATCATCAATCGTGAATTGCAGACCACTCACGGTATTGGCACCCAGTTCCCCGGCCAACGCAAGCACCTGATTTGCCTTGCTGATCTCGCGAATCTTTACGCGGACTTCTTGATTCACCTGATACCCGCGCAGCACCTGCCCTTCATCCTGAATATAATCATACCGAGGGTACACATTGTAATTGGCTGTTTGGATGTCATCTGCCGCAATGCCAAGCCCTTTCAATCGTTCAATCAACGCGTTCATCACGCGTGTATTTTTTTCTTGCGCCTCTGCGACCGTCTCTCCCTCTGCCATCATGCCGATGGACGTCTCCGCGATGTCAGGCCGAACCGGTACTTTGGCGTCCGCGCTGACGGTGAGTGTATGCTCATTTCTATCCGCTTGTCCTATATACCGCAATTCCTTAATATTTTTTTGCGTGACTGTCCCAAGAAAAAAAACACTGTATACAAGCACCACGGCAACCAATGTCCAAATAATTTTCCCGCCAAAGTCACCAATCGCCTCTTTTTTTAAAACACCATAACCGCATTGACCATCAAAACAACAATCATGTGATGATTTTTTTATCGACCGGGATGATTTGGGCACTTTGGTGACAGGCATACATTGAAAAAATTCAAGAATCAAGACAACACAAGATTCTAAACAAATATATATCAGTATATCACATTTGCTGTTCAAGTGCAGCAATTCCGGGCAATACTTTTCCGGAAAGATATTCCAACATAGCGCCACCGCCGGTTGAGGCAACGTCTATTTCATCGATCATCCCCGTCATATCCATAGCTTGCAGCGTTTCTCCGCCACCAATCACTGCGTAACACTCGTCACGGGCGGCTCTGTGCGCGAACACGCGAGACACAGCCATGGTTCCTTCGTTGTATGGCGGCTGTTCAAAATAGCCCATTGCTCCGTTCATCACAAGAGTTCGTGCCACCGCTATATATCTCCCGTACAGGGCCAGGGTTTTGGGTCCAATATCATAAATACCCTCTCCTGCCGCACATAACGCCACCGGTTCAGCAGGCACATCCACAACACGAGTATCACTGCCATCAATCCTTCCCACCACGACATCAACGGGCATAACGATTTTTTGATGGCGAAAATTCGCAATAATTTTTTTTGAAACGCCCGCGTCAAACAACGAATCCCCAATGCCGTACCCGCTACCGGCGAAATATGTATTCACTATGGCGCCACCAAGCAATATATGATCAGCAAAATGGATAAAATTATCAATGACCGGTATCTTGGTTTCCATTTTCGCGCCGCCGACTACCGCGACAAACGGATGCGCCGGCGCACGCATGACCGCGTTGAGTCCTTCAATCTCCTTTTCCAAAAGAAATCCCGCGTACGCAGGCAAAAATTGTGAGATACCGGTTACTGACGCCGCCGCGCGATGCGCCACCGCGAAACCGTCCAACACGAATATATCCCCCAACGCCGCAAGATCACGAGCCAATGAACCTGAATTTTCCTCCTCGTCAGCGGAAAATCTGATATTTTCAAGCATCAAGACATCGCCATCCATCATATCCGCGACAGCGCGCGTTACCTCCGGACCAATCCATGTTTCCACTTTTTTCACCTGCATGTTCCCAATCAGCTCCAGTCTCTGCGCTACCGCGTGAAGCCGCAGCTCATCAACAACGTGCCCACCCGGTCGCCCCATATGCGCGATAATAATGACTCGCGCTCCGCGTTCACGCAAATAATTAATCGTGGGAATTGATGCAAAAAGACGTGTGTCATCCAGCACTGTTTCATTTTTTACCGGTACATTAAAATCGACCCGCAGCAAAACGCGCTTCCCTTTAATATCTGTGATATCTTTGAGAAATTTCATACGTTACAGTGTCTGCCCGACGATATGCACCATTTCTATCAGTCGATTTGCGTACCCCCACTCATTGTCATACCAGGCAACTACTTTTACCAAATTGCCATCTACCACATTTGTCAAATTTAGATCAACGACTGATGAATACGAATTCCCAATAAAATCACTGGAAACCAGGGGCTCACTGGTAACAGTAAAAATACCTTTCCAGCCTTTTTCCTTTGCGGCCTTGGAAAAAACAGCGTTTACTTCATGGGTAGTCACATTCTTTTTGAGCAAGAAGGTAAAATCGGTTAAAGAAACCGTAAGCGTGGGGACACGGACAGCCATACCATCAAATTTACCCTTCAAATGCGGCAATATGCCGGTGGTTGCCTTTGCCGCACCGGTGCTGGTCGGTACCATGTTTTCTGCCGCTGCTCGCGCTCGGCGCAAATCTTTGTGCGGTGCATCTTGCAAATTTTGATCAGAGGTATATGAATGAATAGTGGTCAGCATGGCTTTTTCAATCCCAAATGCTGAATCGATAATCTGAACGACCGGCGCGGTACAATTTGTCGTGCAACTGGCGTTATCAATCACAGCGTCGCCACTATACGTATTCGAATTCACGCCACCTACATACCCTTTCACCGGGTCGCTCTCTTTTGATGGCGCGGAAATAATAACCTTTTTGGCACCGGCTTTTATATGCATCAGAGCGGCATCACGCGTTCGGAACACACCGGTACATTCCAACACAACATCCACCTTCAATTTTTTCCATGATAATTTTGATGGATCTTTTTCTGCAAATGCGTGAATCTTTTTTCCTTTTATTATCAACGATTTGTCATTGTGCTCAACCGGCAATGCAAACGTTCCATATGCGGTATCGTACTTTAGCAGATGCGCAAGCGTTGCCGTGTCTGTCAAATCATTTATGGCAACAATGTCGATCTTGCCTGAAAATTTTTCCATGATTACCTTGCATGCCAGGCGCCCAATACGCCCAAACCCATTAATAGCCACTCGAGTCATACGAAAAAAATGAAATGAATACTGAGAGTAGAGTAACAAAAAAGAGGCCGCGTGAACAGCCTCTTTTGTATTTCTCTGTGATTATGCCAATTGCTCGGCAACTTCTTTTGCCAAATTTGACTCTTGTTTTTCAATCCCCTCACCCAGGCGATACAGGGCAAAGCGTCGAATGTGTATCTTTTCTCCAATTTCCGCGGTCTTTTCCTCAAGCAGTTTGGCAATGGTCTTATCTTCGTCCTTTATAAACTTCTGATCAAGCAGACAAATTTCCTCGTAAAACTTATTGAGCTTGCCTTCCAGAATCTTCTCCACCATCTCTTCCGGCTTTCCTTCCGCGTTGAGCTGATCACGATAAATGGCTTTTTCCCTTTCAATCATTTCCAATGGAACCTCATCGCGAGAAACGTACTGCGGACTTATGGCAGCAATATGCATGGCAATATCGCGAACCAGTTCTTGAAACTGCTCGTTTTTTGCGACAAAGTCCGTCTCGCAATTCACTTCCACCAACACGCCAATTCTGCCATTTCCATGAATATAACTGGCAACCGCGCCTTCCGCGGCAACTTTATCAGCCCGCTTTGCGGCCTTGGCAGCGCCCCGTTTGCGGAGCCAATCAATGGCAGACTCCATGTCGCCATGTGACTCTTCCAATGCTTTTTTACAATCAAGCATCCCGGCGCCTGTTTTTTCACGCAGCGCGGCTATGTCCTTTGCTGTTATTGTCATACGATTGTAATGCTACTATACAAATTCACAAATCACGACCTTACCTATTCTTCTCGTACCGGTTCTTCCTTCTTGGAAGACTCTCGTGCTTTGTCAGTCACTTTTTTATCAGCAAGGCTCTTTTCGTCCAAATTCTTTTTTTCAAATGCGGCCTTGCCTTCGGCTATCGCGTCTGAAACAAGCTTCACGATCATTTCAATGGAACGAACAGCATCGTCATTTGCCGGAATAACATACGATGCTTTGCTTGGATCCGCGTTTGTGTCACATACGGCAATAACCGCCACGCCCGTACGGTTTGCCTCTGTTACCGCGGTTTTTTCACGCTGCATTGCCGGCACAAATATCGCATCCGGCATGGCGGTCAGTCCGGCCAACCCCGAAAGCGAACCATCCATTTTTTCAAGGCTCTTTGCAATCTCCAGCTGTTCTTTTTTGGTGTACTTTCCCAGTTCACCGGAAGCCTGTTGCTCTTTGAGCGTATTATATTTTTTGATCAATTTTTTTATTTCCGCGTAATTGGTAAGCATGCCGCCAATCCACCGGTCTATCAAATACGGGCTGTCACAGGCAATCGCGGATTCCTTCACAATATTTTTTGCTTGCGGCTTGGTACTCACAAACAAGATCGTTTTCCCCTGTGCGGCCAAATCCTTTACTTGAGCCAACACTTGATTGAGCTGCTCTTGCGTTTTTTCCAAATCCAAAATATGGACTCCATGACGCGCGGTAAATATAAAAGGCGCCATTTTAGGGTGCCAACGAGATTTTTGGTGACCAAAATGGACACCGGCCTGGAGCATTTCCAGGATACTTGGGATTTTCATATAGTGTATTCCTTTTAACCTCCCCAGGCAACCATGCCGAGTGATCAGCAAAGAGGAAAATGAGCCCGGGTGAGAGATATATAATGTGGCGATAGTATAGAGGGGTGAGAGGGATTTGTCAAGAAGTGGTCACATATAGTACCGCGCCAACGGAACATAGGGCAATACAGGAGACTGCAGGAAACGAACAATATTGTCAACCCAACCATACAATAATGTGCTATACTACAGCCTCATATGCCCGACCCAATGCCAATACCGGAGCAGCCGCTCCCATCACCAAGGCATTCCAGTACAGGAAAGCGTGTGTTTTTTGTTGCTGTCGGCCTGTTCGTGCTGGCCGCCTTTGCATTTCTTGCTCTGTTCAGCTATTACCTGTGGGTGGAACGCTATGGAGACCCGGCAAAACGCACCCAACTCAACGAGAGATTTCAAGAGCAGCTTTCGCTGTTACCCGGAGCAAACACCGGCCGCAGTACGGTTGATATAGACATTACAAAACAAATTCATCCCCACAATCCGATGTTTGGCAACGCAGACGCGAGCGTGACCATTATCGCCTTCATTGACTTTGAATGCCCCTACTGCCGCGCCGCGTACAATGATTTTGAACAAATCAGAGACCAATACGGACCGGCAGTGAATATTGTGTTTAAGCATTTTCCGGTTAGCCAAATTCATCCGCATGCCGCCCAGGCGGCGCTTGCGGCTCAATGCGCGCATGAACAAAATGCATTCTGGGAATACTACCGCCTGCTATTTGAAAAGCAACAGCTTAGCGATGATGCCCTCTTGTCATACGCGCATCGACTCAATCTCAACGAAGAAACATTCTCAAGCTGTCTGGCGACCAACAAATACATCAATGAAATTAATCAGGATCTCCAAGATGGCATCAACGCCGGTGTTCGCGGCACGCCAACATACTTATTGAATAACCAACGGATAGAGGGTGTCACAAAGTTGGAATCCTGGCAAAATTTGATTGTCGAAGAATTGCAAAAATCATAACGGGAATATATGACATCATTCGGGCTGAAATACCCATCTCAATTATTATTCATCCCTCTCATATTTTTTTTGCTGGTACCATCCGTGACATTCGCCCAGCTGGACAACCGCTGTTTTACGGAATCCGAGTGCATCGCGGACAGAAAATTAAACGGTGTTGCCGGAACCCCGGTTACGGATAGCGAAGCGCGCGCCGGATTTTATAAAGAACCCGATGCGATAAGCGTGTGTGGAAAAGAAAAAACTGTGAATGGAAAAACAGAGGCGCTTGGTTTTTGTCTTCCGGTAGGACAAACCGTGACCGCTATTTCTTTTGGGGGGAAAAGCCAGTTCGCAAACATCGGATCCTTTATCCAATATATGTACCGTTACGGCATACTGGCCGCCTCCATATTGGCCGTTGTCATGATTATCGTGGCCGGGCTGCAGTGGACCATGTCCGGCGGTAATACAGCCACCATAGACAGCGCGAAAAAAAGGATCAGTGGCGCGCTGGTTGGACTGTTTCTTGCTGTTATTTCGTACACCATATTAAATACCATCAACCCATTTCTCGTAAATTTTCGTCTCCCTCAGGTCTGGATGGTCCGCAATGTCTCTTTCCCCATTAGTACGTGCAACCAAGTTGAAACAGGCAAACGGGTGGGTTTTTATAGAATACAAGGAGAAGAAAAAGGCACCTCAACCGACGAAAAAAAGCAAGCATTCAGCCAGACCACCTTTTCCGTTGACCCGGCGCGCGCTGACTGCGGACAAGTATACTTCATTGAAAGCAGCGCCGCTGAAATTTGTCATGGCGTGTTTTGCGAACAAACAAATTTTGCCTGCGTGCAACCGGACCTCAAACAAAAATCAATTTGTATGAAGGCCGCGCTCACCGGGAACATTGAAGCCGGACCAAATTTTGGAGATCCCAATGAAGTGATCGATAATAACCTTAACTTGGTCGCGTTGTGCGAAAATGGGCACACGCGTCTGGTCGGCGGTGGCATAGACGCGCAAACAACCAAGGACGGACGCGGTCAATTTTATCTGTTTCCGCGAGAACCTGTCTCCAGTCTCTGCAGTGGAGATGGCGGCCTGTTGGGTTACTATCTTGTTGCCGAAGTAAATGACACGCGGGGCGCGTTTGGGATCGCCATCGCCGGCTCAGACGACTGGCACGCCATTGGCCGTGATCCGCAAAATACAAATTTGTGTAATGTGAACCTATCAAAATGGGTCCGCGAAAGCTTATCTCTTCCCGTGGACTGCGGCGACGACGCGCAGGATTCAAGCTGCAGTTGCGAGGGGATAGCAGACACGCTGGAAGGGAATACAACCTATATGGCCAAACTCAAAACTGATTTGCAAAAATACTTGTTTACCCAAGAAGAGCTACAAAGAGGTACCCAGTGCAATATCCACCTGGATAGATCGTCGTTTCCCGCTCTAGATGAATCAGTCGTCGAAGAGAGTTGCGACGAATAGAACAAATATATACGCCGCGGGATTGACACCGCGGCTTTTTTGTTATAGAATGGGAGCTAACTTTATGATACCTATGCCAGATAAATATATATCCGTGACCAACGCACGGGTACACAATTTGAAAAATGTTTCGGTGAAGATCCCGAAAAATAAATTTACTGTCATCACGGGTCTCTCGGGATCCGGCAAATCATCACTTGCCTTTGATACGATTTATGCCGAAGGACAGCGGCGGTACGCGGAAAGCCTCTCCGCCTATGCCAGACAATTCATGGATATCCAGGACAAGCCCGATGTGGACGAAATAAAAGGACTGTCCCCGACAATTGCCATCGATCAAAAAAATATTTCACAAAATCCCCGCTCCACCGTTGGTACAACAACGGAAATTTATGATTACCTCAGACTCCTGTTTGCGCGGCTGGGCACGCAGTACGACCCGGAGACCAATACGCCTGTTATCCAATATACCAGCGGAGAAATAGCGGAAAAAATTCGCGAACTGGCACGCACAACAAATGAACTGACAATTATCGCGCCGCTGACGTACGGAAAGACCGTGAAGCCGAAAGCCTTGATTGCAAGTGTCGAGCAATCCGGCTATACGCACCTACGTCTCAACGGCGTACGAATGACTCTGCCCGAATTCAAAAAATACAAATTTGATTCGACAAAAACATACGACATTGATGCTATTGTAGGATGTATCGACGCGGGAAAAAAAATAAATATTCCGGACATAGTCGAAAAGGCGCTCGATCTCACCAATGGATTTCTTGTGCTCATGGATGACCACACCGATGAAGAGCACCTTTTTTCAACGCGCCCCTATTCCGCCGAAACGCAGACGACCTTTGATCAGATTGAGCCAAGAAGCTTTAGTTTCAATAGCCCCTATGGCGCATGCCCACGCTGCACGGGATTGGGATATACGTTGGACGTAGAACAGGAGCTGGTTATTCCCAATCCAAGACTTACGCTCGCGGAGGGGGCGATCCAACCATGGACACGAATCGTGGGCAATCAGTCGCAATATCAAAAGTTGCTCAAGACAGTAGCCGACGCTCACGATTTTTCCGTAGACATGCCGGTAAAAGATCTTCCTCAAAAAGTGATGGACATTTTGTACTACGGCACGGACGGACAATCATATGATGTAGAGGGAAAAACAACTTTTTTTGAAGGAATTGTTCCAAATTTGATCACTCGGCACGCGCAAACGGACTCCGAATATATTCGAAAGGAAATAGAGCAATACATGCGCGAAAAGATATGTCCCGTCTGCGAGGGAAAGCGGCTTAAGCGGACATCCCTCTTTGTTAAAATCGGCGACTATACCATTGCCGACGTCGTTGAAATGAATATCGAGTCCCTGGCAACCCTATTTCAATCTACCGGGGTACATTCATTTCTAAAATCGGTTGAAAAAAAACATATAGACATCGCCGTCCCTATTTGCAAAGAAATACGATCTCGTTTGGAAAATTTGTGCCGGGTTGGGCTCCCGTACCTAACACTCAACCGATCCGTGACAACCCTTTCGGGTGGAGAAGCACAGCGCATTCGGCTGTCAACCCAGCTTTCGACCGGCCTCACTGACGTGATATATATTCTCGATGAGCCATCTATTGGTCTGCACCCAAGAGACAACATGCAGCTGATTGACACACTCAAAACGCTTCGCGATATTGGTAACACGGTTATTGTTGTTGAGCACGACCAAGCTACCATAGAGCAGGCTGATTTTGTAATTGATGTCGGACCGGGCGCCGGCACCTATGGCGGTGAAATCATTGCCACCGGTAAAGCCGCACAAATAAAGAAAAACAAACAATCTCTGACCGGACTGTACTTATCCGGAGAGAAAATAATCGCGGCAAAAGCAAAATATCGAAAAGGCAATGGTACATCAATTGACGTTATCGGCGCCACGGCATTTAACCTGCAAAATGTTGATGCGTCATTTCCGCTTGGCACGTTTACCTGCGTCACAGGAGTATCAGGATCAGGAAAATCAAGCCTTGTTATAGACACACTGGCACGCGCCCTCTCGAAGCATTTTTATCGAGCAAAGGCTGAGCCCGGGTCGCACAAAGCGATCAAAGGCGTAAAAAATATTGATAAAGTTATTTCAATCGACCAGGCACCCATCGGTCGCACGCCCCGTTCAAACCCCGCCACATACACGGGCGTCTTCACTGCGATTCGGGACGTCTTTACAAGCCAGCCGGAGTCGAAAATGCGAGGGTATGACGCAGGCATGTTTAGTTTCAACGTAAAAGGCGGCGGCCGCTGTGAAGCCTGCTCCGGAGAAGGATACAGACGCATTCCAATGCAATTTTTGGCAGATGTCTTTGTGGAGTGCAGCGAATGTGAAGGAAGACGGTATAACAAGGAAGCGCTCGATATTCACTATAGAGGAAAAAACATTGCTGATGTTTTGGAAATGACAATTGAACAATCATTCCGCTTTTTTCATGATGTCCCCGTCATTTCTGACAAGCTAAAACTTCTTCGAGATGTTGGCCTTGGATATGTCCATTTGGGCCAACCGGCCACAACCCTTTCAGGCGGTGAAGCCCAACGTATCAAACTTGCGACCGAATTATCTCGCCGCTCAACCGGAAAAACCCTGTATATTCTGGACGAACCGACAACCGGTTTGCATTTTGAAGACATAACACGCCTGCTGGATGTGCTAAACAAGCTGGTTGACAAAGGCAACACGGTCATTACGATTGAACACAACCTTGATATCATTAAAAGCGCCGACTATGTTATTGACTTGGGACCGGAGGGAGGAAACAAAGGGGGATACGTCGTGGCCGCCGGCACGCCCAAGGAGATTCTCAAGGAGAAAAAAAGTTTGACCGCCGTGTATCTTAGGGAGGCAATGAAGGCAGGAAAAAAATAAAAAAGTTGAGAAAATAAAAAAACCCCCGTTTCCGCTTTCATCTTGACCTAATTGGCAAGACGCGTGGCCGGGGGATTTTTTTATTCTTCAATTTTTGTTGGTTCCTCATCTGGAGCCTTGGTTTTTTCTTCCGATGTGGAAGACATCTTACCAAGCGGAACCTCTTTAAGACGTTTTTTGAAATTTCGCAAATAGTACGCTCTCCCCTGACGAACCCGATATTGTCTCACAAGCTCTACCATATCAACAATCGGGGAATGAATCGGAAATATCTTTTCCACTCCAACGCCGTTTGATACTTTTCGTACGGTAAAGGTAGCCCCTGTTTCATTGCCATGCTTCACGGCAAGGATAGTACCCTCAAAAATCTGAATACGTACTTTTTCTTCGCCGTTTTTCCCAATATCCTTAATTTTTTGATGTACACGGACAACCATTCCCGGTTTCAGTGCGTGACGGACATCTTCCATACAATATATACTGTTAGCTGAGAGGTTGAATTTATCACCCAACGTCAGAACTCAAATGTTGCCATAGTGTACCCGATTGGACTCCCCTTGTCAAGTCTTCGGTTCCAGCTGATAGCCCTCTTTGGCCAAAATAGCCTCAATTTGAGCGACCACCTCCTCGAGTTTGCCATCTTCATTAATAAGGACATAATCATAAAAAGGCTCCTCATTGTCAAGCTCATAGGTTGCCGCCGCCAGCCGGCTTTGCAGCTCATCGTGCGATATGGAGGGATCCCTCTTCACGATCCTGTCTCGCAGAACATCCAATGACACTGTTTTGACAAAAATAGTTGTCGCGCCGTACTCTTTTTTATAAAATCGGGCACCGACGACGTCAGGATTAACAATAATGGTCAGCCCCTGGCGTAATTTCTTTTCAAGCTCGGGCTTATATGTGCCGTAATACACACCCCGCCCGGGGACAAATGTATGTTCTACCATATTCCCCTTTGTCATCTCACGCTTAAACTCATCCTCATCAAAAAAATAATAATCAGCCGCATGTTTTTCGTTAAGCCGCGGCTTCCGTGTTGTCGCGGTAATAAGGCGCGTAACATTTTCATAGCGATCAATAAGCGCCTTGGTGATAGTGCTCTCCCCTGAACCTGTTGGCCCCGCGATGATAAGTATTTGTTTTTTCATACAGATTACGAAAGCGTTTCTACATACATCCGAAGTTCCGCCGGCAGCGGGGCTTCGGCCGTCACAGCTTTCCCTGCGCTATCGGCAAAAGTCAGCGATGACGCGTGCAAAAAAAGTCTTCCCAGATCCCGGTCGCCTTTTTTCTTTAATTTTGGTTTGACATACAATGAATCGCCGACCACCGGATTGCCATACGCGTACATATGCACGCGTATCTGATGCGTCCGGCCACTGTGAATTTGAACGCGAAGAAGAGTAAATCTGGCAAAACGATTTTCTACCCAAAATTCCGTCAGTGCGATTTTCCCCGACTGAAGACGCGTGATATTTTTCAGCGTTACTTCGCCCTGTCGAGGCCGTGCGACCATTTTGCCATCCTTTCCCCGATCAATTGGAAAATCAATAGCATCATGTTCCGCCGCCACCACTCCGTACACAAGGACACTGTATAATTTTTGTATCTTCCTATCTTGAAACTGTTTCTTGAGATGATCAAACATGCGCTGCGTCTTTGCGATAACCAATACACCGGAGGCATCTTTGTCCAACCGATGGACTATCCCAGGGCGATCCGGATGGCCACCAACTCCCGCAATATCAGGATATGCGTTCAACAACCAAGCTGCCACTGTTCTGGTCTCACCAGCCTGGGTTGGATGAACCAACAAACCCGCGGGCTTGTCTAGAACCAGATACTCGTCTGTTTCCAACACGACGTGAATATCAGGAAGCTGTACGGCCTCTGCCTGCGAAAGGATCCCTCGAGAAAAATCAGTCATTGCCAAAGATACCTTGTCTCCGGGCGACAGCATGTCCCCTGCTTTTTTTGGTTCCTTTCCATTGACCATGACACCCCCTCTATCAATATGTTTCTTTGCCTGAGACCGACTCTGCGATATTTTTCCCGCCAAAAAAATATCCAGCCTTTGACCCGGTTCGGAAACAATAAATGTTTGTTGCTCTTGATTCATCTAAACGTGTTACCTGGACTCAATATCCTACGATATGAGAGTGGAATTGTCAACCAACAGACCTCCCCCTCCAGCTTCACTACTTCAAATGCAGCCGCTTTGTGTACTCACTTCCACGCTGTGTAAAGATGACAACCCGCAACGCGTCACCCACGAATCGCCCGGGATTTGAAATTGGAATCTTTATTTCTACCGCCGGTGTGTCGCGGACAGACGTTAACGTGATCCATTCCGGATTCGCATAAACAGTTGGATATCCTCGTTGGAAGATAAATCCCCCCAATATATACCCGGCCTTCAATGGTGGGCCGGGTTGCGCATAGTTAATGATACACTCGATTTTTTGTGCCTTTTGTACCACATATATCTGCGCGACAATAATACGCATGTTCGTAACAACGACACGGTATACTTGATGCTTGTATTGATACATCAACTCATCGGAAGCCACATTACCAAAAAAACGCACCTCGACACGAACCTTTTCATCTGTGAAAAGAATGTGCTCACCCGCAAGAAGGGGCACCTGAGATTCAATTGATATTCTTTTGCCAGGTACTAATAGACAAAAAATAACGTAAACAAATCCCGTGATCATTATGGCAACAGCGCCGAAGACAACAAATTGCATACTGCAACTAAATAGGAATTAACAGCAAAAAATTCCTGCGTTATAGTGCGCCCAGATGGAATTCCTGCCTGCCGGCAGGCAGGGAACCATCGACCCGACTATAGTAAGTCGGAGCCACTGGCATCCACAATTTCTGGTGGCTAATTTTTGCTTATGCACAGTGCGCCCAGATGGAATTGAACCATCGACCCCGACGTTATAAGCGTCGTGCTCTAACCCCTGAGCTATGGGCGCATTCTTTTTTGCGATGTACCACGCTATTGGCACGGTAACCCCTGCCTGTCCCGCAAAACGACCGAAGGGAGTTTCTGCGGGAAGCTATGGGCGCATAAACGTGGATACAATACCTCAAAATGCCGCGGAAATCAAGCTCTGGCCGCGTTGCATTTATTGACTCTTTTGCTATACTAACATCCTATGAGAGGAAAAAAAACACCCTACAGAAAGTTAATTAACATTGCGAGGTACAAAATGTCACTGTCGCATGACCCAATCCATGACGTTTCACATGTTAAACGAGTCGTACGGCTCGTTCGTGTCTTGGCCGCCGAATGCGACCTTTCCAAATCACAAACAGACGCCCTTGTTCTTGCCGCTTGGTGGCATGATGTGAGCAGGACGTTAACCAAACGACCGTCTATTGTCATCATGCCTTTTTTTGATGATATCATTTCCGCGCTTATGCTTTGGCGAGAAACAGTTAGACAAGGTGTTTTTGGAGATGTTGTGGGCATGGCAACACGCATGATTGCTTGTAAGAGTTTGGGGACGGGAAAAATACTCACAAAACTTCTCCTAAACAAAAAAAATAGAATAATGGTCGACATTCTTTTTGACGCCGATATGCTCGATGCCATCAACATCGCGCGGACAAAATCCATTCACCTGCTTGCTGAAAATTCTCGCTCATACCAATTAGGATATAAGTTGTCTATTTGGTGGTTTTTATCGCGTGAACGACTTTATGTAAAAACAGACGAAGCACAAAAATATCTTCTACTCGTATTGGACGAATTCCTTGCGTGGATGAAAGAGCAAGATATCTACGACTGGCATGTCAAATATTTTGGCAAAAAATGGGTATTGAAACAATTTGAAAAATCAGAGCTCTTTATGGAAGATCTCTCTCACGCGTATTCATAAAAACCTGTAATCAAGTAGCATGTCAATTTTTTCTCACGCAACGCATGTTCGGCACCAAACCGAAAAACGGCTCGCCCAATACGCACAGCCTTCGGTAAGCTATTTTTTGCTCATTGGCTTGGCGTCCGCTATCTCGACCATCGGCCTGTTGATGAATAATGTTTCTGTTATCATCGGGGCAATGGTTGTCGCGCCACTCATCACTCCAATCTTTGGTTTTTCTCTTGGCGTGCTTGTGCTGCAGGTTGATAGAATTGTTCGTTCTTTTTTTATGTTACTTTCCGGATCCGCCCTTGCCATTACTGTGTCCTTCTTCCTGTCATGGGTTATTCAGCAGTTGGAAAATGAGCCGCTTGGAGTTGGCACTGAAATATTAACTCGCGCCGAGCCACACTATCTCCTTTTTCTTGTTGCTCTTTTTAGCGGCGCAGCCGGTGCATATGCCTATTCAAAAAAAGAAATTGCCGCATCCATCGCGGGAATAGCGATATCCGTTTCGGTTATTCCACCTCTCTCTGTTACAGGCATCGGCATGGCACTGCTATCATCAGATCTTATATATAACAGTCTATCTCTTTTCTTTTTTAATCTTATTGGAATTGCGTTTGGCAGTGTGCTGATGTTTATAGCACTCGGATTTGGAAAAGAAGTGTAATAATTTTTTTTTATTTTTTACAAAAAAAAAGTTATTAACAGTTTTGCCGTCTCGCTCATTCAAAAAAGAAATAAAACACACTATACTATATCAAAGGTCGTTGCATTTAATATGCACAATACTTTACACAAATGCTTGTCGTGTAAAGTCTCATGCGTTTGAGTTACTTTGGTATGTACCATGGTCATGTCAAAAACAAACGCATTCAACTCACCTTGAGAGGAGGTGTACAATATGCCAGCAAGAAAAAAAGCTGCTCCTAAGAAAGCTGCTAAACGCAAACCAGCGAAACGCAAAGCCGCCCCTAAGAAAGTTGCTAAGCGCAAACCTGCGAAACGTAAAGCCGCTCCTAAGAAGAAAGTTGCTAAACGCAAACCAGCGAAACGCAAAGCTGCTCCTAAGAAAGCTGCGAAACGTAAAGCCGCTCCTAAGAAGAAAGTTGCTAAGCGCAAGCCTGCTCGCCGAAAGAAATAATACTCTTTCGCAAAGAAAAATCCGCCTATGGCGGATTTTTCTTTGGAATATTTTTTAGTCCAACTGTAAATTCAACTGTGCATTTCTTTTTACAGTTATCGAATCCTCGAACACTTTTACCGTGCCAAACACGCCGTCGTACCCCGGTCGGACAACCACATGGCCCTTTCTCACTCTATCAATCGCATCCGCAATACTGGTATCGGATGCCGCGGCGATATCTTCCATTGAAGCATGCAAAAGAATATGAAACTCAGATCCAAGTGTTTGAGTAAGCAACTCGTACACGCGGACGACGCGCTTTGTGGCAACACCACATGAATACACGTCAGCAATAATTTCTGGTAGGGGGACAATGCTTGTATACGGTACTTTATTATCCGCGCCGAATACTTTTGCTTCTTCCTCTGTTCTATCCGCCATTTCTTCCACGCGATTCATCACACCAATTGTAAGCGGTTTCGCGCATTTTGGACAGAATCCCTTATGTTTTTCTGTTTCCACAGGATGCATCATCACGCCACAATCTCTGTGGCCGTCCATGTGATATTTCCCCTCCTCCGGATAGAACTCAATGGTATTCAAAAATCTTTCTTTGTCCTCTGTTCGTAGCACGCGCATGATTTCATCATATGTAATATCCTGTTTGCTTTCAAATTGCAGCACATTCGCTTCACGTCCAAGTTTTTGTAGACTGTGCGCGTCAGATGACGATACCATAGTAATATTATCTAGCATACTGCACCGCCAATTCATGAGTGGATCACTGGAAAGACCTGTTTCTATCGCAAATATATTGGTGTGCAGCTCATCAAACGCTTCTTCAAGCGAAGTATACCCGCCTTTTGATCCAAAAATGCCAAACCACGGTGTCCAGGCATGCGCAGGAATCATAACCATACGCTCATCGATATCGAGCATCATCTGCAAAATATCTTTGCTCGGCATGCCAAGAATTGGTCGCCCGTCTGCGGTCAGGTTAAAATTGCGACGCTGCAATTCAGCGTTGAATATTTCCGCCACGTCTATTGTTGGCGCAAACAAAAGCAAATGAACTCGTCGCGTTTGTCCTTTATGTTTTTTGATGCTTGCAACTTCTGTCCCCAAAATAAAGCGCGTTTTACTTTGATCATTTGCCAGCTTATACAAACCTGAATTTTCTTCTACCAAATTCTCTTTGATTGATGCAAACCACGCCGGATGCGTCATATCCCCGGTGACGACAATATCAATACCCCGCGTTTCGCAGGCCGTTGCAATGGTAGGCAACTCCAAATGTTTGGAACATGCCCGCGAATACTTGGAGTGAATGTGAAGATCAATAATTTGGTTCAACATGTTATTTCTTGGCAAGCAGCGTTATCCAATTCCATGTCCGAAGCGCATTATGTGACTCACTTTCATTTATTTCTATAATATGGAATCCGACATTTTCAATATACTCTCGCATCTGCTGGGCAGTATGATATGAAAAAAATCTGGAGCCACCACCTAATCGAGGATCATTTTCTATTTCTTCTGAATTTCCTTCCTTAACTGAAATATACAGCACTCCTCCAGGTTTCAATACTCTATACAGGTTATTTAAAACAACCGAAATATCTTCTTTCTTCAGATGCAGCAATGAGGCACTCGCCCAAACGCCATCAAACTGATGATCCGGCAGCGACAAATCCCTCATATCCATGAGTAAAAAAGTCGCCTCTGGAACATTTGCTTGTGCTATCTGTAACAGCTCCTGGGAGAGGTCAATTCCGGTGACAGTGTACCCTTTGTCAACAAAAATTCTTGCGTCACGTCCGGGACCGCAGCCGAGATCTAATATATTTTCCCCGGAAATAAGCGAACAAAAATGTTCAATAACGCTATGCTGCGCGAACGATGCTCTTGAATGCTCAAAGGCCTGCGCATTGTTATTGTATGTTTCAATTGTCTCTTTCAAATAGTCCACCATGCTAAAAATTTTGATTTACTTTACTTCACCATTCGCGTCAAAATCAACCGGTCCTGCCGCACCTTCAAATGAGACCTCGTACAATGCATCTTTGAGTGGCATATCTTGTTGAAGCGCTTCAGAAATTGCTTTCATAGCGTCATATGATTCTGCGGCATACTGACTTGGGGCTGTATCATACAGGTCTTTATGCGCTGCAACAAACTCCCTGGTTGCTTTCCGCTCCACTCCCTGTTCGGATGGACTGGTTTGAAAAATAAAATCACCATGTGGGGCGTTGAATGTTCTGGTTGCCGGCGTAATAAGAACAATACCTGCCGCCTGTGCCAAAGGCGCGGCTGCGTATGTTTCTTCATCGCATAATCCGCCAATAATAGCCTTCACCATCTTATCTTCAAGCAGCCTCGCGGTTGCGGCAGCAGCGGTTTCCGCGTTGCACCCGCCATTGGCGTACACGAGTTGAATATTTGAACGGCCAAGCTCGGCCAGGACCATGCCGATGCCCCGCCTTGCTTCATCAGCAAGAACAGCCTTCTCGCCCTCAAATGGAAACAGGACACCAACCTTAACGACATCATCCGCAAATGCAGACCTTTCTTCTTGTTTTTGTTCGGCAACCTTGGAACACCCAACCCCGGCTACCATAATGATAGCGGCAATAAGTGCGATGGATTTGATATTTTTCATACGGTCCTATAGCTAAATAATCTAATGATTTATGCATTCTTATATTCTACCTCAGTGGAATCCAACCGTCGAATACCCGTATCATTGGTCATTTCCTCATGAATATGTGCCACAAGTCCTGGCACCCGTCCAATAAGAAATATACCACTTCCCAATGCAGCGTCAAATCCAATATCGCACAATATAGCGGCAATGGCTCCGTCTACATTAATAGGTAATGATTTTGACGATGACTCATTGAGTGCACTGCGCACTGCTTCTGCAAGTGCGCAATAATCGCCCGCAATACCTGTTTCCTTTGCCAGTGCAAAAAGTGCGGTTGCCCGTGGGTCAGTGTCAAAGACTTTGTGACCATACCCAGGGACATATTCTTTTCTCTCCTTCATCTCCTGTAGTGTCTGCGATACATTTTTATTCTCCTTGTTTTTCATTAAAAATTGCATGGCACTTTCTACTGCAACACCATGACGCGGACCAAATCCCAAAATACCTGCAGCCAGCGCAACGTGCATATCATTTTTTGCAGATGCTGAAATACGGGCGTTCATGGCTGATGCTGTAGCAGGACCGTGATCAATAACAGATGTAAGAATTGCATTAAACATTGTCAGCTGACTTTCGTCTGGCATCTGGCCTTTTAGAATAAAATAAATGACTTCTGCAAATGTTTTTTCCTTTATCAAGTCTGTTAATTTTTCACCACGCATTACTTCTGATCCGTCCTTTTTCACGTCTGTGATTGATGTTTTGAATTTCATAAATGCTTCTTAGGCGTACGGCTTAATACGCGTTACTAAATCCTCATATTTATCCGCTATCATTACGCCAACAGCGGCCAACGCCTTCGATTTTTCTTCTGCACTCTGCCCACGCGCGACAATGGCACCGGCATGACCAATGTTCATGCCCTCCGGCAACACATTGGCAAATTTTCCACCAACATATACTGCGAGCGGTTTAGTAAATTCCTTTTTTTGAATCATTTCAACAATACCAAACTCATAGCTGCCCCCATGCTCTCCAAACAAAACAACCGCCTTTGTTTGCTCATCCATTTCAAACTGTCGCAGCAAATCAACATACGTCGTCCCCATAAGCAAATCACCGCCAACATGTACAGCTGTACTTTGCCCCATACCAGCTTTGCGAATCTGCCACGACACTTCGTTTGTCATTCCTCCGGATCTGGAAATTATACCAATGGAGCCTGGCATGAATACTTCATCGGCTAGCTGTTTGGGTCCGCCGACAACACCAATTCTGCCAATGCCCGGTGCAATATATCCAAGAGAACTGGGACCGATAATCTGAATATTTTTTTCTTTTGCAGCGGCCAAGCAATAGGCCGTATCCTGAATTGGAATTCTCTCAACAATAACATTGATCTGTAAAACACCAGCATCAATTGCCTCCATCATAGCTTGCTTTGCAGCAAATGGCGGAACATAAATGGCACTCACGTCTATCTGGCCAAGCGCTGCAACAGCATCCTGCACCGTGTCATAGACAGGTTTGCCCTCAACCACTTCCCCTGCTTTTCCCGGACGCACGCCGCCCACCACGTTTGTGCCATATTCCAGCATCGCAGCCGCTGCCTTTTGCCCCTCTTTACCAGTAATTCCTTGCACGAGAACGGCCGAATCTTTTTGAATCAAAATTGCCATATATTCTTAGCTAAATGTATACCACGCGATCAAACCAAGCACACCGAAAAATAGTATAAGCGGGATATATCCTTTATTGTGCTTTATTTTTGTCTGCGGCAACCCCGCTTCAACAAGCGCTGTAATAAGCGCCTGAACAGATGCAACAGGATCCTGATTTGGATCCATGGTCCAGCTGGTATCCCATTGACAGCGGATGCTATCCGCTCCTGCTTTTATTTTAATACGAAATGATTCCCCCCTTGTATATGATTTGGAATGAAAACGCATCATGCGATGTTGCAGGTGAAACTGTTCAATTTGCTGAAACGGAATTTCATATACAACATAACCTTTTTTTATTGCAAGGCTATTTTGTTTTATATCTATGCTACCGCGCGTCCCCAGTGCTTGCGCACCAAAGATGACTTGAAGTGGAAAGATGGGATTCATATGCTATATTTTCTTGACCGCATCAGCCAAAACCGCTGCCGTTTGACTCATGCTGGATTCTTTTCCAAATAATTGCACATTTAAATTATTTCGCTCAGCGCACTGCCGCATCAGCTCCATGCCTTCCGCTTCAAATGGTCCGGCACGGCGAACAACAATCGGATAGGTCGGTTTGATTTCATCCAATGCCCAAACAATTCCTTTGAAAGTCTGTTCAACATCAGTAAAGTTTGCCACGCCACCGGCAATCCAAAGTCCCTTAAGTCCGGGCTTTGACAAAACAGTTTTGGTGAGTTCATACACTTTTTCTGTTGGAGGATTTCCGGAGTATTCCGTATAGTTGGCCGGCTGTAACCCCTCATTTATCAGGGCATCCATATTGGCAATGCTTGCGCCGCCACCGGAAAACAATATGGCAATATCCCCATCCATTTCAATATACTTCCCCGCAGTGCCACGGTAATATCCTTCGCCTGCATCAATTTTTTGCACTTCAATTTCTCTGTCTGTTGGCGGACGGCCCATCATGGTGCGAGGTTCCAGCTCTTTCCAACTTTCATGTCGAAAAAAAGCATCATCATCCAACGCAATTTTTGAATCTGCTGCGACCCACTGTCCATCTACAGTTTTAACAAGCGGATTAATTTCCACTACACGGCAATCTTCTTGCAAAAAACAATTCCACAATTCTTGTGCGAATGGAATATCTGTTTGCACGTGTGTATTGCGAATATCCAGTGGAATCTTTTGTATCAATTCATTTTCAACGTCTTCAATATCCATGCCTCCTTCATTTGAATATACCAACACCGGCTGCTGCGTATCGGTATCGTATGTAATGGATATATAGTGTTCTTGATCAATATTCAATTTTTCTTCTATCCGAACAGCGGCAACATATTGCCCCCGCACATTCATTGAAAACAAATCTGACACTGCCGACTCAACATCCGGCAAAGATGAACAAAAACGAACACCATTATTTTTACCCCGCTTGCCGGACAACACTTGCGCCTTTACCACAACATCAGTGATACCCAAAGATTGGTATGCTTTTGCAATATCCATTCCACGAATAATATCAACACCATTTGGTACGGCAATGCCATGTTTTTTAAAAAATTCTTTTCCTTCAAATTCGTAGAGATTCATAGTAAGGAGTAAGCCTGCCTGCTCCGCAATAAACGGAGTCCGTCCGACTGGCGGACCGGTAGGCAGGGAGAGTTGTGGCCGAACCTGGGCGTCCCCAAGTTCGGCCGTGAATGGTTTTGCCAGCTGTTGTGCTGGCGGCTACTTGGCGAGGGGCTTCTGATCCCCGGGCGACTTCTCCGGCGTGGACTCCCGGCGTCCCCTCTGCGGGGTCGCGCTCGCGTCCTCATCGTGAGGACACCCTTCGTCCAGCATCCGGCGCGACGCATCGGAATCCAGTTCCTCGCACTGACGATCGTCGGGCATGCGCACCTCCTTCGCAAGACCCACAGTAGTCACGATGCTCGTGGACACTGTGGGCATCACGAAATGTAAGAACTACGAACAGTTACTGACATCATATAAA
Organism: Candidatus Magasanikbacteria bacterium CG10_big_fil_rev_8_21_14_0_10_47_10; assembly: GCA_002773135.1. Classification (GTDB taxonomy): domain Bacteria; phylum Patescibacteriota; class Patescibacteriia; order Magasanikbacterales; family UBA922; genus 1-14-0-10-47-10. Next base: position 16,051 of record PFCB01000010.1, on the reverse strand, counting down.
GTCCATCCGAAAATTTTTCCCATGATCCCTAAACCCAAGCCGGATATACAAAGCATGAACATCGTCTCTTCCATATCTACTCTGTCCAATCAACTTTCTGCAACCCTGTTTTTTTGCTTCTACGATCAGATCGGTGACAATCGAGGTCCCTATGCCTCTCCCCCTATACTTTTCCTCTACGAATACATCTTCCATGAGACCGACCGGTTCATCATGCAAGTCATTATACAGAATATACAAGTACGCACGACCGACTTCGCTCCCATCTTCTTGGGCAGAAAACCGTATCGCGTATGCTCTGTTTTGTGATTCTTTCTTAATTTTCATATGACGTTACAAGATTGCGCAATATTAAACCAAGTTTCTCCGGATCCAGGCCACCATGCTCTTTTTCAAACGGTATATCGATAATATCATAATTTGATAACAACTCCCTATCAAAGGTGAGCCTCCCCCACATTTTTTCTTTATAGTACGCTGCTTGTTTTTCTGAGAGGTCTTGTCCATTAAAAATAATGGAATCTATCTTTCGCGGCACATATTGCTCCAGCTGACGCACAAACTCACTGAGCGCCGTCGGCCCTGCTTCACCCTCCAACTCATATATATCTCCGGCAACGTACACTAACCGTGCGTTGGATTTTTCAATAGCGTCTCTGATTCCTTTTGGTAACACAGAGGCAACGACGCTACAGTACAAACTGCCCGGTCCAAACATAAGAAAGTCGGATTGTTCTATAGCGCTCAGACAGCCAACAAATGCATCCACATGCGGTTCCAACCGCACTTCCATGATTGGTGATCGCTGCTCCCCCGGCCTATCAATGGCATGCTCGCCAAAAAGCTCTGACCCATCTTGGAGGGTGGCGACCAAGTTGTTTGGCGTGAGGGTCGCGGGATACACAGTTCCCTGCGCTTCAACAGCCTGACTCAGCGCGTTGATAGCATCCATATACGCTCCTGCATACTCTGAACCAAGCGTGAGGAAAAGATTCCCAAGATTGTGACCCGAAAGTTTGCCACTCGCATCAAAGCGGGTACCGTAAAAAAGTGGCTTGAGAAATTCTTTATAGCTATATTTGGATGATGCCAGTACAGCACGGAGAATATCCCCCGGCGGAAGAGTGTTGAACTCTTCGCGCAGTCTGCCGGACGATCCGCCAGAGTCGCTCATGCTGACAACCGCGTACGTATCAAAAACATCTGTATGTCGCTTCAGCGCCCGCATCATCATGGCACTGCCATTTCCGCCTCCAAATACAACAACTTTTTTCTTCATAGATTTCCCTGAATTATTTGGATTCCACTGATTGATTTCGAATAATCTTTATAGTTGGCGAATCTCTTGAACTCCAGACTTTGATTCCCAAAATTTATCAAAAGACCGACTTCCATGCCTGCTGCTCGTAAATAGGAAATTATTTGAGCATAAAATAATTTTTTCATATCACTCACAGACTTCAGTTCAACAATGATTTTCTTCTCGACGACGATATCCGGGATAAATGTACCCACACGACTACCTGCAAATGACACATCATACCTTTTTTCAACATCAATATATAATCCTATTTCAGTCAGCGCATGAGTCAACGCACGATGATACACCGTTTCCTTAAACCCGGGTCCTACTTCTCTATGCACTCGCATTGCTTGACCAATAATGTTCCTCGTAATATCCCCCTCCGTATACATACATATAATTTAGTGAATAAACATTTTATTTTGAGTGTAATCCAACATAATCTGTGGTCTATGTATCAGTGTAATCCAACATAATCTGTGAAATCAATGTCTATTCTACAGTCACTGATTTGGCTAAATTCCTTGGTCTGTCCACATCACGTCCCAAGGCAACAGCCGTGTGATAGGCAAACAACTGCAATGGGATGGTATTGAGAAGCGGCTCAAGTAGTTCCATGGTATCCGGAACATACATGATGTCATCAGCAAGCTCGCGTGCTTGTTCATCACCTTGGGTTGCGACCAAAATAACTTTTGCATTCCGAGCACGCGCTTCTTCAATATTGCTTCTCATCTTATCATAGAGCTGATCGCGCGTCATAATGGCAAAAATAGGAAACTGGTCACTCAACAGCGCGATGGGGCCATGTTTCATTTCTCCGCCGGGATACGCTTCTGAATGGATATACGTTATTTCTTTCAATTTGAGTGACCCTTCCATAGCCACTGGATAATTAATCCCCCTGCCCAAAAAGAAAAAATTGGGATACGCTTTATACTTTATGGCAATCTGTTTAATTTGCTCGCTTTGATCCAAAATCATTTTCATTTTCTCTGGAATATCTCGCAGGGCATGTAGCATTCGCTGACCAGTGGCCGTCGTGACACGTTTCAATCGTCCAAACTGCAACGCGTAGAGAAGTAAAATTGCAATCATGTTGGTATATGCTTTTGTGGAAGCGACAGAAAGCTCCGGACCCGCGTGCATATATGATCCACCATCTGTCTCTCGCGCAATGGTTGAGCCAACCGCGTTTACAACACCGCGAACAAAGGCGCCCTTTCGTTTTGCCTCACGCAAAGCGGCAATAGTATCCGCCGTCTCACCGGACTGAGAAATGCCAAATACCAGCGTCCTCCCATCAATAATCGGATCACGATATCGAAATTCACTGGCTACATCAACTTCTGTTGGTATACCCGCAAGGCGCTCAAACGCGTATTTGCCAATCATAGCTGCATGACTGGCCGTGCCGCACGCAATCAAAATCACGCGATTGATGGACCGCATCTCGTCGTCCGTCATATTCAACCCGCCCAAAAACGATGTCCCCTCGTGTAAATTGTATCGTCCACGGATGGCATCCTGAAATACCGTCGGCTGATCATATATTTCTTTGAGCATGAAGTGGGGGAACCCCTGCTTTTCAGCTTGTTCGTCATTCCATTCTATCTGCTCAACACATTTTGTGATCTCATGCGCTTTTAAATCACGTATTTTCATTTTGTCAGGATGCATTTCCGCGACTTCACCATCATCTAAAAAAATCATATTTTTAGTGTACGCCAAAATGGGTGTCGGATCGCTGGCAATATAGTGCCCATCATCCGCAATACCAATCACAATAGGACTGCCCATTCGAGCCGCAATCAAGCAATCGGGGTGATCTTTGTGCATGACAACAATTCCATAGGTACCCCGCACATGACTCAATGCTTTTTCAACAGCCACGCGCAAATCTTTGTCCGTGCCGGTATCTTTTTGATAATGTTTGGCAATAAGATGCGCCAAGACTTCAGAATCCGTATCAGACGTAAACGTAACGTCCGGCAAATGCTCTTTCAGCTCTCTATAATTTTCAATGATACCATTGTGGACCAAGGCAAGTTTGCCGTCTTGTGCAACATGCGGATGCGCATTTTCTTCCGTAACACCGCCGTGCGTTGCCCAGCGCGTGTGAGCAATTCCCACTGTACCATTGAGTGTCACTTCCGCGAGTTTGTCCGCCAGCATATCAATTTTTCCAATGGATCGCACTCTGCAAATTTCGCTCCCCGCTGGATTTTTTTCGCATACAGCAATGCCGGCGCTGTCATACCCACGATATTCCAAGCGTCTCAAACCTTTGATCAAAATCGGCATTGCCTGTTTGTTTCCAATGTATCCGATAATTCCACACATACTTGTTTATTTAAACACCCAACGGGTGCAAACTCAATAATATATCTTTTGTCAGCTCCAAAAGCGATGACACCCGGAGATCTGCTTGCTCAAATGCCATCCGTGGTTCGCGACCATCGCTTGGTATAACAATACAAGTCATACCGGCCGCTTTTGCGGCTTGCATGCCATTGACACTATCTTCGACTGCAATACATTTCTGAGGACTAACACCCAACAGCGTCGCGGTTGTAATGTACACAGCAGGATCCGGCTTTCCACGACGCTCGTGGTACGCCGAATGCGTCGCGTTCAAATACGGTCTCAACTCAAATGCGTCAACCACAGCATCAATAATTTGGTCAGCGGACGACGATGCAATAGCTATCTTCAACTGCATATTTTTTAACAGAGTCATTGTTTCAATGACACCCGGCAAAAGTGTCGCGTCCTGTTTCACTCTTTTCACTATCGCTGCGTGAAGTTCTTGTAAAATCTCCTCTTTTTGAATATCCTCTCGGCCAAATGTTATCATCCAATGGCTCACAATTTCATCCGTCCGCAGCCCCCGGGTTGTTACCGTTTGTTCCAATGTCACGGGTAAACCGTATTTATTATAAACCCGAACTTCTTCGTCTTGCCAAAACGGTTCTGAGTCAATGATGACTCCATCCATATCAAATATAGCGGCTTCAAAATTCATACACGGGCTTCGGCTTTCATTAAATCCTCTTTTGAGTTAATCCCAATGGCTTCGCTTGCCTCAATATCAACGGATCCAAGGTGATCCCCTTCCTGAACGGCCAATCGAACCAGGTCGGTCAAATAATATTCCCCCTGTGCGTTGTTCCTTTCCAGTTTATGCGCATGTTCCCAAAGCCATGCCGCGTCAAAGCAATAATAACATGGATTTACTTCCGTCATCGCCGCCTGCTCCGGGGTGGCATCTTTCAATTCAACGCTGTCTACAATTTGCCCCTTCTCATCTCTAATAATTCTACCAAAATCATACAGCAAACTATCGGCGCCTTGCTCAAATTGTGTTTTTACCGTGGCAAGCGTAATCGTATTCCCCTCTTCCAAATGTGTCTGTGCCAGAGCCATTATTGAGGCAGGTTTCAAAAATGGCATATCACCATAAAGCACCATAACGTGCTTGGCGTCTTTGAGCACGTCATGCGCAGTAGCGACGGCATGCCCAGTGCCCAGCTGCTCCTGCTGAGTTACATACCGCGCCCTAGTACCCAGATAACCCTGAACCTGCGTGTGATTCGGAGAAACAACAACAACCGGAGCATCTGTTATATTAGCCTGTTCAACATGTGAAACAACATGGTCAATGAGTGGCTTACCAAAAAGTAAGTGCATCACTTTTGGCACATCACTGTTCATCCTTTTTCCTTCACCCGCAGCCAAAATTACCACGGCGATTTTAGTTGATCGCATAGTCTGCAATTTCTGTAAGTGTATCAAAGAAAGGAAGACCCGACTCCTCGTATTCCATACGATCAAACTTGGGCGATATTTTGAGTACCGCCCGGACAGCCGGAAACAACCGGACAATCTCCTTCGTCTCGCTGACTTTATCGTTAATAAACCAAGTCGGATCCTCGTTTGTTTTCATAAGTTCCGCAACGACATCTTTTTTTGTACGATCCACCATAACGACTCTGTCAAAAAACATGTGGAGTCCACTGCGGTGTGTTTTCATTTCCTGAAACCCCTCATCCCCCAAACTCAATAGCACCAGAGACGTGCCCGTTGCCTTGAGCCGATGTAAAAAATTCTCAGCGTCCGGCTGGACAAACTCATGAATCCTGTCGTTGATCTGAGCAAAGGCCTCACAGACAGCCTTTTCATCTTTTCTGTGCGAACCCAGGAGTGCCGCATGGCGTTCATCGGTATAGGAAAAGGTGCCATCCGGCGTCACTCTGGCGTCCGCATAGGTTTTCCAAAACAAGTCCTCTGATATTCCAACCGCCTGCACAGCTTCAAGCCGCGCGCGCTTATAGGCGTGCGTGTCAAAAAGCGTGTCGTCAAAATCTATTATATACATACTGGCACTACGTACGGAAATCGTTAATCCAAAGACTCCCACAACTGATCAAATATTAATTTTTGGGTTTCATAAATTCCGGGATTTTCAATAACAACTCCAATCGGCTGTTCTTTTGCGTCAAGAGAGACATACGCGGTTTTGCCCGGATAAATAATAATATATGTTGGTGTTTTTGATTTTGATTCAAGCCACCTTCGCTCGTCCAGACCCCGCAACTCTCCGCCTTTGCCGATCGCGATGACTCGTACCGAAATTCCTTTTGCCACGCGCACGTCAGAAAACGTAGGAAAATCCTTATACAGATACTCACGCATTCCCTCTGTGGAATAAATACAATACTCCTGTTGCTCACTTTGCTCGCATGTTTCCAAAAGATCTTCCAAAATTTTTACAATATCTTTTTTTTCAAAATATTTAGCAACCGGCCGATCACCGCCGCTATGGTGCAGCGCCTGCAACTCCGGAATGATGTTATCGAGTCGTTTATCAAGTTGCTCCAATTCCTGCCTTTGGTGGGTGACCATATGGTGCAGGTGCTCGGGATCCTCGGCCACAAAATGCTGCTTTGAGTCCTTTCTGTAGTAACTGACCACGCCCTGCTCTTGGAGCCATTTAAGAGCATCATAGGTCGTGCCCCTATTCAAATCCACATATTCCGCCAAGGTTCGCACAGAACTAGGGCCTAATTTTAAAATCGCCATGTAAATTCTAGCATTTTTGTCAGAAAAACCCAATTTTTTAAGAAAATTTATATCCATATTCGCTTTTTTCAGTATAGAATCTATTTTACTATTTGTCAATTTTTTTTCGACAATATCTGTGGATAATTGACATTTTAGCTTTACATAGCAAAAAAACGCCGAAAGAGGGCGTAATAATTCTAGAAACGCAATCGCCAAACACAACAGCAGGACAGTGGTGGCCTCATGAAACTGCACTACGCGCGCAAAATTTGCTTTACTTTTTTTTTAATCGCTTCCACGGAAAAACCGGCCACATTGGTGTTTGTACACCATAGTAGTCCGGCTCAAACTGACTCCACGGCTGCTTATATAATACTGCGTATTTCACGTCAGCAGGGTCTTTCATTTCCAAATAAGCGCGCACCACCCGCAACGTGGATCCTGAAACAGCCATTTCATCAATCACCAGTACCTTAAGCCCCTCGACATCGCGACTCAACTCCTGAGAAATTTTTGGCCGATGCCGCAATTCCTGATCCTTCCCTGCTTTTTGCACTTTCGAAAAATCGATCTTAATGGTATAGAGCTCTTTATTTCCAAGCGCGTAAGAAACCAAGGCGGCCGGGATGAGACCCGATCGCGCGATAGAAATAATAACATCGGGAACAAAGCCATTTTCATTCATGCGGATAATAATTTCAGCAGCAGCTTTTTCTACATCCTCCCACGTTAAATCCAACTCACCTTCGCTTTTGTCATAATAGTCTTCAGCGCGATTCATAGAATACTAATCAGCTCTGTCCCCTTGCACAATATGCCCTGATTTGGGACGAAGCAATGTAAACAATGACGTAAATATAGTGGCAAACTCCTGCTCCAAATTCTTTTCAATCTGCTCGACCGCCGTGGACAAAAGCAAGTCTTTTTTTACAAACTCTGTCACGCGTTTATTTTCTTTCTGAAAACCAATTGCCTCAGTGGGATGCTTTGCGATTTTATCCGCAAATTTTTCAAACGCTATCGCCTTCATCTTTTCAAACAGTGGCCGGTCTTCTTTCTCAAGGATGTCCCAGACAATATTTTGGAATCCCGTCGCCAGATGTATTTCACCCACATGCATGGCCGGAAACAGTGGAAAGTACTGCTTTGGCAGCGTGGAAGCACCATGCTGAACGGAAATCACATGTTTCCCAGAATTCAACGGATCAACCCCCTTCATGTATACATCGTGGTGTGCCGTAAAATCAAGCGGAACGGTGTCGAGCGGCTTCCCGTCCGGTCCCAATACCCCCCCATGCGCAGATCCCACATTGATGCTGACTTTTGAAATACCTTTTACATCGCCACTGCCAAGCGCTTCGGCGTGCTCCTTGATCATATCCAAATACGCATTCACCGCAGAATATTTTGTATTTTCTCCGCCCACCTCTCCAACTTCACCCCCGATACTCACGACGCACGGAAGTTGGTGATCTTTTTCATACTGGCGAATAAAATGAAATAACCCCGCGGTCAACCGCGCGTTCTCCGCCTGATTTTCTCTATCGGATTTTGCAGGATCCGCGGTTTCAAATTTTGATGCGTCAATATCAATATTATATACCCCCGCATCTATGGCCTTTGCGATACGCTCTTTCATCCGGTTCATTTCCGCGTCAGCATCCTTGGCATAGTTATCCGGATCCAGCTGATAATGATCGGCCTGCATGTACAAGACTCTGTCTGAAAGACCGAGTGAAACATATGCCGCCTTTACCAACGCCACATACTCATCTTTTTGCTGAGCCGTATACGCCATTTCGGAAAGGGCCAATTCAAACACCACATGGGGCAATGCCAGGCGGTCTGCCGCGCGCACCGCAGCACGAACCATATGAAAGGTAAGCATTCGGCAGTTGATGGCAGGAACTGTAAAAAATTCATGCTCTCCACGTGCTTTGGCGTCATAAAAATCCGCGTTCGACCCGGTCGTCAAATTTCTCTGTAAAGCAATCTCGTTAATCCAATCAATCGACGTTTTTTTGACATCATCATGTACACTCACGCTGGCATTAAATTGTAACGTGTGGATGATGTCACTGTTCAGTTTCTCAATATCTCTGACTGCGCTGATTCGCCCGCCTTCAACAGCGCAAACTCCGGCCACGAGCTCGCGAACTTCGTCAACTGACGTCAATTCCCTGTAGTATGGATTTGTCATACACGTATTTAAAAAACAAGAGAAAAACGACAAAACGCATGGGCCTCTTGGCGCTTGTCTCTTGTATCTTATCTTGCCATATACTCTTCTACAATATCACGACTCCCCAAAATCGCCGCCCGCCGCTCATGCAAACTTGTCGGTTCCATATCCAAAATGTTCATTTCACCGTCCGTAGCCAGACCGCCGGCTTGCTCAAGCAAAAAAGCCATCGGCTTCAGCTCATAGTTTAGGCGAATCTTTCCCGTGTATATTCCCTTTCCTCCCTTATCCACCGCCGGATAGAGGTACACACCGCCCTTGATCATATTTCGATGAAAATCCGCAACCAGGGATCCGATGTATCGCGCACTCAATTTTTTTTCATCTCGCAAGTACGCAATGAAATCTGCATCCTTTCGCTCAAAATACACGGTATTCCCTTCATTCACACTATAATACTCAGCGACGGGAGGGATCATCACGCGCTCATTGGAAAGAAAGTACTCGCCGATCCCATGGTCAAGCGTAAACTCGTGCACTCCATCTCCAAAACTAAATACAAGGACCGTACTCGACCCATACAGTATGTATCCCGCAAGCACTTGGTCTCTTCCTTTTTGCAGAAATTGTCGTTCATCCAATCGATCAATGTTGAACAAACGTTTGTGCACGGAAAAAATAGTCCCAATACTCACGTTGACATCGATATTGCTGGACCCATCGAGTGGATCAAACGCGATAACGTACTTTGCGCGCGCTCCATCGTTGCCCATATCCACGACTGTTGATTCTTCTTCGGATGCCATGGCAGCGAAATGCTCGGTTGCGCGCAAATATTTTTTACACAATTCATTTGCAAAAACGTCCAACCGCTGGATCGTTTCCCCCTGAATATTCGTCTGTCCCAAACTCCCCAAAATACCCGCCAACCCGGCTTTATTGGTTTGGGTTGAAATGGTCTCACCGATAGTGGCCATATTGGACATGATCATGACCAATTCCCTTTGCTCGGGATGGTCTGCCAAATGATCCAATAAATACTCTTTGAGGGTTCTGTGGTTGTTCATACGGGGTCTGTACATTGGCGTACTATATCACATCAAAAAAGGCTCGCCTAGGCGAGCCTTTCATACCTCTTTTACTAAATACTATCATCCTCATCGTCCCCATCGTCATCATCGTCGCTGTCCTCATCGTCCTCATCTTCTTCGTCGTCTTCATCCTCCAGACCATCTTCGTCTTCTTCATCTGCCAGCGCAAGAGCAGACTCCCACAAATCGTCGACACTCTCTTCCATCTCCAATTCTTCCGCGTGATCTCTGTGCCACTGCTCAAAGGCGATGCGCAATTCATCCGCATCATTCGCGTTTTCAAATGCGTCTTCTAGCAGTGCATACTTTTCCTGATGCATCATAGCCATTGACTCTTCCAATTCCTCAAACGTGAGTTGAATATGCGCGAGCACGGAATTTTTTACGCGATAAAATTGATCTTCAGCCATATGGTTTATATCTTTATTTTGACACGGAAAACTATAACACACATACACGTGATTGCAATAGATCATCCGTGTGGACAACATTACTGAAAAGGCGCCCGGCGCTTGATTGATCGATTCAACTGACCTATACTCTCCCCATATGGCTACCAACATAACAATTCACTCCTGGAATGTCAATGGCCTGCGTGCCGGCATTCGCAAGGGCACATTTGACGCCTATTTGAAAAAATACGACCCTGATATTTTGTGCTTGCAAGAAACAAAAGCCCACAAAGAGCAGGTTGATGTTGATTTTATTCAATACGAAGAATACTGGAATTCAGCTGATAAAAAAGGATATTCGGGCACGGCTGTTTTTTCAAAAACACCGGCAATTACAGTGACGCATGATCTTGATGGTGCATTGAATCTTGTAGACAATGATGGCCGAGACGCTGTAACAGAAGGCCGTGTCGTGACTGCTGAATTCGAAAAATTTTTTGCTGTTAGCGTATACACACCAAATGCAAAAGATGATTTGTCGCGCATACCACTGCGCTATAATCAGTGGGACACAGCTTTTTTGGCACACATAAAAAAACTTGAAAAGAAAAAACCGGTTATCGCGTGCGGTGATTTTAATGTCGCGCACGAGGACATTGATCTTGCAAATCCCAAACAAAATGAGGGGAAAAAAGGTTTTACCAAAGAGGAACGTGAACGGTTTCAGGATTTTTTGGATGCCGGTTTTATTGACACGCTGCGCGCTCAGTACCCGGACAAAAAAGGACTCTACACCTGGTGGTCGCCCTGGGCCAATGCGCGGGAACGAAATGTTGGCTGGCGGATTGACTATGTGCTGACGTCCGGTGCACTAAAAAACAACGTACGCGATGCCTTTATTTTGCCAAAAGTGCTCGGATCTGATCATTGCCCGGTAGGAATTAAACTATCAGTATGAAACACGACACTCAAACAGAGCGAGCGACCTTATTTTTGAATGAAATAATTGGATGGTACGGAACAGTTGCTATTATTACGGCGTACGCACTTTTGAGTTTTGATTTTCTCAGCGCGAAATCACTCCTCTATCAAATTCTCAATGCAACCGGTGCTCTTGGCATTGTGTACATCTCTTTCAGGAAAAAGGCTTACCAGCCCGGTGTGTTAAATATTGTCTGGGCGGTCATTGCATCGATCGCATTGCTGCAAATTATATTTTGACTCGCACTACCTCCGGCGATGTTGATCGCAGGCAAATAAAAAAACTGAGTACAGAATCTAGGCGGCGACCTACTTTTGCCTTGCGACTATCATCGGCGCTGGTGGGCTTAACTGCTGTGTTCGGGATGGGAACAGGTGTACCTCCACCGCAACGACCACCTAGATTCTATACTCAGTTGTGAGTGTGTGATGAAAAAAAGTAAACGAACTACTCTACACAGCTAAAGCACAGCTGTGTGTTTCCAATGTGTGCTCGACTATTAGTACACCTCGGCTCAATCCATTGCTGGATGTGCACCTGGTGCCTATCAACGTCCTCGTCTTGAACGAGTCTCAAACGAACGGTTATCTTGGGAACGGCTTCGCACTTAGATGCTTTCAGCGCTTATCCGCTCCGAACTTAGCTACCCGGCAATGCCCTTGGCAGGTACAACCGGTACACCAGAGGTTCGTTCACCCCGGTCCTCTCGTACTAGGGGTGAGTTCCCTCACCATTCAACGCCCACGGCAGATAGGAGACCGAACTGTCTCACGA
>PFCB01000010.1:3745-4243 GCA_002773135.1 Candidatus Magasanikbacteria bacterium CG10_big_fil_rev_8_21_14_0_10_47_10 | reverse complement strand
ACCCAGCTCGCGTACCGCTTTAATAGGCGAACAGCCTAACCCTTGGGACCTTCTCCAGCCCCAGGATGCGATGAGCCGACATCGTACTATATTCCACAATTTCGTGTGGCGCAGACTATATCTTCATCTTGCTCTGGATGGTAGCGGATCCCGATTTATTCAGGACGTGAACCGCATGATCTCAGTTTTCTTGTGCAAGAGTCGGCGTGTTACCTTATAGAGAATGACCATTGTCACCGATCTCTATAAAGTCTCCCCTTTCGGGTCAGTCGTTACGGGGTCGTCCTCGCTTCGCTCGGACGACTTCCCACGGTATTGCCGGGCAACTTTTCATTGCTGACGGGTTCACCGTTATAAGCCGATTTTTGATCTCTTTATCCTATCATCTTATTTAGATTTTGACGAAAAGTATTTGGAAAAACATCACTGTTTGTGCACCCCGATATGTTAAGGTGCCAAACAACGCCGTCGCTATGGACGCTTGGGCGTTATCAGCCT
>PFCB01000010.1:1460-3711 GCA_002773135.1 Candidatus Magasanikbacteria bacterium CG10_big_fil_rev_8_21_14_0_10_47_10 | reverse complement strand
CCGCCGTCCTATATCGTACGGTCGGATCACTAACTTCCGCTTTCGCGACTGCTCGGGTGGTAGCCCTTGCAGTAAAGCTGGCTTCTGCGTTTGCACGTCCACACCGATTTCCATCCGGTGCAAGCCAACCTTTGTAAACGCCTCCGTTACTTTTTGGGAGGCAACCGCCCCAGTTAAACTACCCACCAGATACTGTCCCTGCCACCGGATTCACGGCAGCGGGTTAGACGGGTCGCAACGCAAGGGTGGTATCTCACTGGCCCCCGAAGGGTCCCACCTATGCTGAACATGCGAAGCAACACGTCAATATCAAGTTATAGTAAAGCTTCACGGGGTCTTTTCGTCTAGCCACGGGTATGTCGCATCTTCACGACAAGTGCATTTTCGCCGAGTACATGGTTAAGACAGTCCTCACACCATTATCCCATTCGTGCGGGTCGGAACTCCTGTTGTTAACATTATGTTTCCATAATGGTCAGACTATACCTTCATCTTGCAATACTCTTTAGGAGTATTTCCTTCGTATATCGGCGCGATCCGAGATTATTCATTTGGTAGCCCATCTCTATAATGTGAGAGACGCCGCCAAATGATAGATGCTCGTTTGCTTTCATAAGAAAGCAAACATTCTTAAACATCTCGAAATCACGCTGCTTACTGGTTTGTAATGGATATACATCGAAGTGTGGAACGATTTTTTCCAAAAGATCTTTCAATGACCGGACTTCGTACCGGTAATTTTGATCTCTTTTGGAGTATCGAATGCCACCGCACCCAAAATATTTCTGCAGCTGAAATAAAATATCTTTATTTCTCTCGTGCTGTGAAATACTGAAACTGGGCCGTACTTCAATCCCAACGGAAAGTTTCTCTCGTTTACTAAACGATACGAGAAAGCTTCCTTCTCCATCCACAAAACCAGTGATATAGGAACTCATCTCCATAGAATACTTTGAATGCAAGAGCCAACGTGTTACCCGGTAAGTATATCATACCGAGTCTCCCCTTTCGGGTCAGTCGTTACGGGGTCATTCCGATTGAATCGGAAGACTTCCCACGGTATTACCCACATCATCACATGTTTGGGCTTCACCGTTATGAGTTGGTTTGCTGATAGGATGTTGCCATCCTATTCGGGCGAGTATTTTGCGTGACCCGCGTAATACGTTTCACCCGACAAGGAATTTCGCTACCTTAGGACGGTTCTTTATGTTACATGCCGACCGAGTCGGCACCCTCGATTGATTACGAGGCTCATGGTCGCCCATGAGATCGGACTATATCATCTCGCTCCCCTGTATCCCAGTGTTGGATACAGGACGAGTTTGGCGTGTAGTCTCTGAGGATTTTCCTAGGACATGTCGCGCTTCAAACTTTCGTTTTCTGCCATGTCCATGATTCAAATGCTCTCTCAAACCAACAACCCTTTCAAGAACATCTTGATTCATGGGTTTGGAGTGTAGCACTTGTACGATTTGCTTAAAGAGTGCAAAGTTTCTTTTTTTGGCTGCTGATCTGAAACGAAATCTCTCAAAAAAAGGAATAACGCGGGTTGCAAGCATTTGAAGATTTCTTACTTCAAAATACACAACCCCGTCCTTTCTTGATCGCAATGTTCCACAACCAAATGTGCGTTTGATAAACGCCAATATCACTCGATCACGCTGTGATACATTGAAACTTGGATCAACTTGCCATCCAAGCGTGTGATCATCGCGTTTTCTCAATGATACATTGAAACTTCCCTCTCCATCGGCAAACCCGGCTATATAATAGCCAATCTCCGGCTCAATTTGTCTGAGCCAATCAGATGTTTGCTTCATAAGCACTAGGAATCTTTCCTGCGGATTGTCTGCAATGTGAGATTGTTACTTTCTTGACTGAGTCAAGATGAGTACTCAACATATACTCCAGATATTTCCGCACATAGCCAAATTTAATTCTGTTTACCATACAAGTAACTACAACCTTTCATAGTTACCGCCGGCGTTCATCAGCGCTTCGGCTCAAAGCTTCTGTACCCGAAGGTACATAACCTCTCCCCTTAACGTTCTGACACTGGCCAGGGATCGCCCCCTATACATCAGCTTTCGCTTTGGCAGGGAGCTGTGTTTTTGGTAAACAGTTGCATGAGGTCTTTCGCTGCGGCCTCGACAAAGTCGAGGCAGGCCTTATCCCGAAGTTACGGCCGCTGTATTGCCGAGTTCCTAAACCATGTTTCTCTCGTTCGCCTTGGTCTTCTCGACCTGCC
>PFCB01000010.1:0-1429 GCA_002773135.1 Candidatus Magasanikbacteria bacterium CG10_big_fil_rev_8_21_14_0_10_47_10 | reverse complement strand
TTGCACCACGCGGTACTGTCCTTTTCTGGGTATGTTCTCCACATGACTTGACCGCTGCCAGAGGCAGAAGTCTCGCCCTTGCGGGACGTGTAGCCATACAACGCTCATGCTTTAAACATACGCAGACAATACCAAATGCAACCAAGTGCAGGAATATTAACCTGCTCATCCATCGACTACGCCACCTTGCGGAGGCCTCGCCTTAGGACCGACTAACCCAGGGACGATTCTCGTTGCCCTGGAACCCTTGGGCTTTCGGCGTGCGGGACTCTCACCCGCATTTGTGCTACTTGTGCCTGCATTCTCACTTCCCATCACTCCACAGCAACTCGCGTTACTGCTTCGCTGCAATAGGAACGCTCCTCTACCACATATGACGATCCAAAGATCATCATAGTTCGCAACGTCGGTATACCACTTAGCCCCGGTACATTTTCGGCGCGAAAACTCTTGACCAGTGAGCTGTTACGCTTTCTTTAAAGGATGGCTGCTTCTAAGCCAACCTCCTGGTTGTATGAGAATTAACACCACCTTTTACACTGAGTGGTAATTTAGGGACCTTAGTTGGCGATCTGGGCTGTTTCCCTTTTGACTATGAAGCTTAGCCCTCACAGTCTGACTTGCATGTTTGCATTTCCGGAATTCGGAGTTTGATTGAAGTGGGTATCCCGAAGGACCCCAGCCTCATCCAGTGCTCTACCCCCGGAAGAAACACATGCAGCTAGCCCAAAAGCTATTTCGAGGAGAACCAGCTATTACCGAGTTCGATTAGAATTTCTCCGCTATCCACAGCTCATCCCCGCGTGTTGCACGGCGCGTGGGTTCGGACCTCCCTTTGATTTTACTCAAAGTTCATCCTGGCCATGGATTGCTCACCCGGTTTCGGGTTATGTTCCTGCAACTCAAACGCCCTTTCAGACTCGGTTTCCCTGCGCGTCCGGACCAGAGGCCCTTACGCTTGCTGCAGAAACATACTCGCAGGCTCATTCTTCAATAGGAATACCGTCACCCTTGCGGGCTCCGGCTCATTGTAGGCATACGGTTTCAGATACTATTTCATCGCCCTCCCGGGCTGCTTTTCACCTTTCCCTCACGGTACTTGTTCACTATCGATCACTCTTTGTATTTAGTCTTACCGCATAGTCGCGGCGGATTCAGACGGAATTTCACGTGTTCCGCCCTACTTAGGAATACACCTATAGTATGGGCATGCATTTCGTCTACAGGACTGTCACCTTCTTTGGTACTCCGTTCCAGGAGATTTCAACTATGCATGATTCACACTATTCGGGTTCACAGGTTCCCGAAGATATATCCTGCTACCCCTATATCGCAACGGCCTGTCCTTTACGTATTACGGACAAACACATCCGAAGACACATTTGCCCGCATTACACCACGATATAGGTTTGGACTCTTCCCCTTTCGC
>PFCB01000018.1:36497-37465 GCA_002773135.1 Candidatus Magasanikbacteria bacterium CG10_big_fil_rev_8_21_14_0_10_47_10 | reverse complement strand
ACCCCGGCGAACAAGGACAGCCTCGGCCTGTACACGGGCGTCGGCATGTGGGTGAACCTCACCACCGGCAACCCGCGGCAGCTCGCCACGTTCCTCGCGGCGGCGAAGGCCTCCGAGGAGGCGCGCGTGGTCGAGGCCAAGGCCGATCTGGACGAGAGCGCCGAGCGCATCAGCGACTCGGTCCTCTTCCTGAACGGCTCGCGCGCCTGGGGCTTCGACATCTGGGACGGCCGGGAGCTCGAGCGGGGGACGTCCGACGAGGTGAAGGGGTGGAACGCCCCGATCGTCGTCGCCTACCTCGAGAGCAACCGGAACGTGACCGTCGGCTGCCCCAACAACGCCGTGGCCGAGGCCATCCTGGGCAAGGGCGGGCTGAAGAACGCCTTCCCCGTCCTCGACGAGATCGTCAGCGGCTGGGGCGGGCGTGAGAGCATCGGCGGCAGCCCCCGCGGCATGGAGCTCACCGAGGAGCAAGCCCGTGAGGCGGCGAGCAAGATCGCCGAACTCGTCAAGAACAGCTAGCGGTCTCGTCGGCACCCACCAAAGCCCCGGCTTCACACATGCCAGGGAAGACCCTTCGGCTCCTGCCGAGGTTCCGTCCCGACGAAACGGGATGTCTAGCCACGTGGTCGCGAAGCGACTTTACGTGGCCATCGACTGCCTTGAGGCAAACAGTCGGTGTATATACGCCTCGCAACAAATGCTCTTGCTAACCATATACAACGGGTGATGCAAGAGAAGAGCGGCCCATCCTAGGCTGATCCGTTCCGACTTGGTCGGAATGTCCGGTCCGCGCTACGCGGACATGCATTCGGGATACGGCTCATGCACACGAGCCGATTCCCCTAGAGTTCTCTACTCGAAACTTGACACTTGCAACTTGAAACTCACCAAGGAGATACAAGCTACAAGATACAAAAAGCGAGATATAGAGAATTGCAGGGGAAGAAATTTCCAAAATCAATGCG
>PFCB01000018.1:557-36476 GCA_002773135.1 Candidatus Magasanikbacteria bacterium CG10_big_fil_rev_8_21_14_0_10_47_10 | reverse complement strand
GATTTAGAAAAAGTATCTGTAGGAAATTAAAAAAGGGCCACCACGTCGAATAGCCCTCGGGAGCGAGGAGTGCAAGACGTGGTGGATGACCAATGACGCGAAAGAAATGCGTCAACCGGGTGGCCCGCCTTTTTCGGAAGGCGGGCCTGGCGATGGGCCCTGCGAAGCGGGCGGCGCGGATTCTCCTTCGGGAGGGTCGGCCGCTCTGCGACGGAAAGCACATCGTCCCCGGACTGGAGCCGACGTTTCGTTGGGAGGAGGCCGGCTGCACTTGCTGCAGTCCTGGCTTCTGGACCAACGACGGCTTCAGGGGCCCCCGCGGCCAGGTCTCGTTTGGCGACGTATTCGACGCCGCCGACGGAAAGATCTAGCCGCGGGTGGAGAAACTGAACCGGCAGAAAACCGGGACAGGCCAACGATAGTATGCCATCCTGCAATGGGATGAACGAAAGCATACTTGGCCTGCCAAGCTCATGGCTAGAGTGGAAATTTGTAGGCGACCCTACAGAAAAACCACATGAGCGCAGCGACGGCTGGATAAATACGTAGCATTCGGAAACGGCTCACTTTGCACAAAGTAGAGCCGGATTCCCTCGAGATTCTTATGTTAAGAGTTTCAAGGGAGTCTAAAAAAGGAGGGAGAGTGGATGAGACCCCCGAGGGCACCCGCGAGGTGACCCTCACCGAGCGCCAGCTCGCCTTGCTGCTTGCCTTCGGGCAGCAGTGGGCGATGACTGGCACCCCGGGGTTCTGCGGCTTGCCGCGGCACCTCGGGGACCGAGAGCACGAGGAGGCCCGGGCGCTCGTCGAGCGTCTGGGCCTGGCCGAGGATCTTCGAAAGATCCTCGGCTCGTAGAGCTCTCAACGAGGGTTTTCGTATTCCCGCGTTAAAAAAAGAATACACCTTAGTGGGCCCTGGGCCCGATGCGTGGAGGTCAACGCAAACAATAGCCCGACGCAGTCGGGCAGTCCGTCGAAAGATGGACAATGCAACTCGGATACGGCTCAACGCATGCACATGCAACGAGCCGATTCCCTTTGAACACTTAAGTTGATTGAGTGTTGAAAGGGGTTTCCACCCCTTTTCCCACCAGCAGTGCATGGTCGGCAAGATCCCAGGCGGATCTTTGACCCGACCTGTCGGGCAGAGTACTCTCTCCCCGCTGAAGATTTTTCCGGACATGACCCGCGCAAGCGGGACATTGCTGGTAGGGAAAGGCGTGGAAATAAGATAACCGCTTCGCACGCGGTTTTTTGTTATATTTGCCTCAGTCGTGCTACACTATACAGAATAATTCTTGTATGCAGTCTTTATCACTTACCCACATTTTGTCATACCGAACAGTCTCTTTGGCAAGCGTTACCCCGGAACAGCTGGCTGATTTGGATAGCGAACATGTGATTGTTACCCTTGATCCTTCATTGCCCGATATTCTTTTTGCTCTGCGTAATCTTGAATTACTGCGCCGCACATGCCAGGAGGTGGTACTGCAATTTTCAGAGGACGTATGTGTAGTACTTTTCAGTACCGTCCCGCCGGAGATGTATTCAAGAGATGACGCAATATGGATCCACTCTGAGATACTGTTTGAACCCCCTGAACTGCCTGAGCGGATCAAAAAGACGGTTACATTTGAAATTTCCTCGGCACCAAAAGCCACAGCGGATACATATTTGGATACCTGTTTTTTTGTAAAAAATAATGTACGATTTGCTCAGGAAGTTTTGTTCGAAGGCGACACGGACGCAATGACCGCGCTTATAGCATACGCTTTGTGGATAAAATACGCGCCGATTGTAAAGATACAAGATAGTCAGAACATATGGCACGCCGTATAGGTGAAGGACAACCCGGACGAGATCGTGGCGATGATGCGGAAATTGTCGCCTCTTTGAAATTGCGAAGCGATCGAGAACAGGAAATCGCGCGTGATTGTTTGGATAGCATCCGAGAAATAGCAGAACATACTGATTTGGTGGATCGTGATTTTCCCATTGAGAAGTACGAAGATCAATTTGACCGAGCATTGCGCGAGAGTGAGGCGGTGTTGGTGCAGGCCCAAACCGGAGCGGGCAAGTCTCTTTCGTTGGGAGTTTGGACGTTGAGTCATTTGGAGGAACACAGAGGAGAGGGCAACGTAAGAGTGGCAATGACACAACCAAGACGTGACGCGGCCAAGGCTGTGACGGTTGCAACCGCTGCCCGGTTTGCAGGAATGCAATTTGGAAGGGATATTTGTTTTACCACCTCTGAATTTCATGGAAATAATCGAGAGACATCGCTCCAAATACAGACGACGCAAGTGCTTGCAAATAAGTTTCGTAATGACACCACACTTCGTCAGTATGATGCGGTGGTGATAGATGAAGCGCATGAGCGCGATTTGAATATCGATTTGGTGTTGGGGTTGGTCAAACGCGCTAACCATTTGCGCGCACAAAGCGGACAGCCGTTGTTAAAAGTGGTTGTCGCATCGGCCACCATTGATAAAGAAAAATTTCAGAATTATTTTGGCATCAAAGACGAGCATGCGCTTCAAGTGGAAGGCAGGCTTTTTCCTGTGGATGAACATTTTCCTGATCCGGCGGATTTGACGTACGCGCATCCAAGTGGAGAAGAAAAGGAAAGACCGTATACCACTATTGCCATTGATCGCATTCTGTCGATTTTGGAATCCACGGATGATGGGGACATACTCGTGTTCATGCCGGGCTTGAGAACCATTCGAGAAATTCAGAATGAACTGGCGCAATTGCAAAATGCGCGCGGGAAACGCGTACAGGTGCTGGGTTTGCACAGCAGTTTTTCTCAACACGAGCGCAATACGGCACTGTCGCCCGGAAAACGGGGCACGCGACGCGTCATTGTATCTACCAATATGGCCGAGACATCGGTCACCGTGCCGGGGGTCAAATATGTGGTGGACTCATGCCGCAAAAATCAAAGTGTGTTTGATCCGGAAACACGTTTGTCTTCACTTCAAGAGGTGCCGGTGAGCAAAGCGGAATCCACACAGCGAAAGGGTCGGGCCGGTCGTGTGGAAGATGGGCACTATTATCCGCTGATTTCGCGGGAGCAATTTGAAGCGCTTGATGACCAACCAACACCTGACATAAAGCGTTTGGACATTACGTCGGTTGTATTGCAAATGATTCGGGCGGGTATAACGGACGTGGAAGACTTTGACTTTATAGACAAGCCCAATGAACAAAATTTGAAAGAAGCGTTGCATTTGCTGTATACCATCGGCGCTATAGACAAGGACAGACGGCTGACGCCTGAGGGAGAAGTTATGGCGGACATGCCGCTTGAACCTCGTATGGCGCGTGTGGTGGTGGAAGCGCAAAAACATTCTTGTGTGCCGGAAGTTGTTGCTGTATCTCAAATGTTATCGGGGAAGAATTTGAACAAGCGGCCCAGTGTTTCGGAAATTAAACAGAGTCGTGATCAATGGAAAAAAGAGAGAGGATACGAACAGAGCGAGCGTGATGCGGTCGGGAACATTCGAAGTCGCTATAGAGACAAGCAAGCAAGTCTGGCCACAGAGAATGATCGTGGATCAGATTGGGGCACCGCCTTGGCTGCGTTCAATGCCTTTCGATCATCGAAAAATCGGGAAGGGTTTTGTCATGAATATGGGTATGATTTTGATCAAATGCGGTATGTAATGGATCAATATGGACGCATCATGGAACAGCTGCGCGTAGCCGGAATAGAACGGCCGAGAGGCGGATCTGTCGATGACATTGCGCTGTCACTGTGCGCCGGGTTCGCGCCCGATCATTTGATAAAAAAGACCGGCAGAAAGCATGGTGTGCAGTATGAGCGTCTTGATAGAGGTGATTTGGATGTGCGGATTAACAGTACATCTCATGCAATGAAGGCGAGCCCTGAAATGGCTGTCTGTATGCGGCTACAACCGGGGAAAGGCACCAGATCTACCAAGTATGGAAGTAGTGAAACCACATGGAAATACGCGGTGGGTTTGCAGCCGATTGGTTCAACCATGCTGGAACGCGCCCTTCCCCAAATTGTTCGTCGTACCGACACGCCGGAATATGTCCGGGTGTCAGTAAAGGATGGAATTGCGCAGACAACGGCGAGCTACGAGTTTCAAAGAAAAGACGGCATGTGGGTACGCTTACCCGAAGACACGGTTATCGAAAGAAGCCGTGCAGCCACACGTGAACTGGCCAGATATATTGCTGGCTCAAGCGACCCTGCGATTCAGAAGTTCTTTCATATTCAGGAGAATAAAGATTCTATACAAACAGTGACGAAGCTGTTTCATAAATCAAAAGGTACTGTTCCGTTGTTTCTTTTGGATGAATGGATTGCCGGTCAGCTGGGTGAAAGTATTTCCATGCAGGAAGCTATGGAGTTAAATCCGGAAGGTTTTTTGTTGAACGTGGAAGATATATGTCCGAGCGAACAACGGGAAAATATTGAAAAGAACAAGCCCGATACTCTGCAGTACGGCGGGTATATGTATGCATTAACGTATGCGTACGAGGATAAAAGTTGGAATGACCGGCATAAAGTACAAAAAGTAACAATAGGCATGCCGGGATCGAATCTTGAGGACTCGTACCATGCCGCTCGTCTGCTTGAAAAAGAAATAGAACCCATTCGCAGTGAAATTCTTTCGTTTGACGATGATGATGAACTCATTGTGGTGAGCGAATTTTTTGGTACATCATTCCCATCCATTGAATCATACATACTGAAGTTGCGTGAGCATCACGCTGCGCAGCTGTTTGAAGAGTTTAAAAAGGTAAACGAGCGGGTGGCATTGCCTGGTGACGGGGTGGGTCTTGAAGGGCCGCTTCCCGGGCCGGAGGCTTTTGGGGTTCTGCCGTTGCAATACGGAATCTCTTTTGACCAGAAATCGCTCATTGCATACCCTGCCGTGTGCGCGGAAGTGGTATGGTCTGGAGACAAACCGCATTATTTTATCCAGTACTTTCAGAATGAAGAGCACGCTCGGCAGGCGGCGGAAAATGCCGAGAATCTGCATACCACGGCGCAGCGGGCAGCGTTGAGGGAATCAGATATGCGCGAACTGCCAAAACCCGCGCGGGATATACATGATGAGGTGAAAGCACGCCTTGACACGGTGGAGAAGTCCTTGGATCGGGATAATCTTTTTTCAGAAGAGTTGAGCCGTATACGCTCAAAGCTCCAAGGTGATTGGTCCAATAGGACGGAAAGCCTGATTTCACACGATCCCCGACGGGCCATCGTCCAGATGTGGGAGGCATCGGATATGATCAGCAATCTTGAGGGACATATTGCCCAAGTCCGCGCGTTGCGGGAGAAATTGAGCAAGATGAGTGAGAAGGTCACCATAATTTCCGATGATGCCTACGCAGGATTGATTGATGGGATTGATCAGGAGATAATCAAAGAAAAATGGTCTCATGTCAATCAATTGCTTGCATTAGCGTATTCTTCGTACGATGTGAGAAACATGACGTTTGAGCAAAGAGTCATGCAAGCTGAAGAAATGATACAAGAGCTTACTGGCATATTGGCCGGTGTCACGTTGCCGGAACACATGGATTTGTATACTAAAATGAAAGAATGGGGAACTGCGGCCAAATACGTGTATGTCCAAAACGGCAAAGCCGCCAAAGTGAATGCCGTTGATGGGTTCAAATTAGGCGATGCATTTTCCATACAGGAGTCGCGGCAGGGTGGCATTCCCATTGGCACGTGGGGAAAGAAGCTGATATTTCAGGCAAATGGAGACGTACTCTATTTTGGAAGGGCCCACGATTGGTTCGAGGGCAATTTTCGATTGCCGGATGGACACTGGGTTATCGGTGAAGGGGCGAATGAAATGCTCCGTGTCAGCATATCGAACGGTCATATTCAGCCGGATGAATTGTATGAAATTTCAAAAGGTGCAGGTGGCAATTACAGTGAGAATTTTTATGAGGAAACGCGCGGTGGCGGAACGTCCGAGATTGGTACTGTCGGTGAGTCAATGGGAACGCTCGCTGATTTGCTGAGCGCAAAAAAACAGGAAAAACCAGAGCCTGTGAAACCTGCTGTGGTGATTGATATGACCCCGCGTAGCAAAGAAAAAAAGGAAGACATGACGGATGAACTCAAGGCGGAATTTTTTGATCATCTGGCCAAAATGCGCGCGCTTATTGACGGTATGCGTCCATACATGGGGCGTGCCGATATCGCTCGTGGTAAGCAGAAGCGCGTGAAAGAAAAAAAGCACGCGCGCGGACGCGAAAAACAGCCGGATAAAATACGAGCGAAGAAACAGGAGTCCACTGAAAACACAAAAGCCATGGCAGATATGTACGAGAAGTACGCGAGTTTTAAGGCAGAAGCGGCACGTCTTGCGGAATTACTTGAAAGAGGGGCTGATGTCGCAAGTCTTCGCGGACAGATTGCCACATTGGAAGGCAAAATCGAATCGGCATACAAAAGAAATATGCCAAAAATTGAGGAGAACTATGATCAGGGCTGGTTTGATGTCTTTAATGATCAGTGGAGAAATGTGGAAGCAACCATAGCGGCAAATGAAGAAGTCATGGATTATATTCTTGACGGATTTGTCACCAGAGCGGACCTGGTTGCCGGGGTAAAAAAGTCGCTTGAAGAATCGGTAGAAGATATCCAACAAGGTATACCTTTTTCAATCGATGATGTTATAGAAGATGTATTGGCTGAATTGGTCTGACCGCCGTGAGACATGTTACGTGTAAGGACATTCCACTAGGCGGGAAGGATGCGCAGGCACCGGTTGACAAAATCGGTGCTTTTATCTATACTCATCCAACGATAATTTCTCTAGATTTACACGTTTTTTATGAAGAATCTGATTAAGAATTTCGCCTACATCATCGTTGTCCTGTTTTTATTGGCAGCCGTGCTCAGTTTTGGTAATTTTGACAAAGAAAAACCAGAAGAAACCAGTATCAATACGCTTGTCACGGAAATACAAAACGACGAAGTACAAAGTATTGAAATTCAGAAAGATATTATTGCCGTAACGCTTAAAGATGAAAGCCGGGCAAAGCAGGAGATTAAAAAGGAATATGGGCAATCCTTTACAGAACTCATGGACAACCTGGGTGTTGATCCGGCAAAAGTTGGGTCTATTGATGTAAAAGTAAAAAAAGAAGATGGATTTGCTTTTTGGGCAACGGTGCTTGCGCCGTACCTGATTCCGCTTCTCTTTATCGTAGGGTTTATTTGGTTTATGAGTCGTCAGGTGCAGGGCGTCAACAATAAAGCCATGGGCTTTGGTTCAAGCAAAGCAAAGGAAGCAAAGGCGGATGAAAAAAGTAAAAAAACATTTAAAGATGTAGCCGGTGCTGTGGAAGCAAAAGAAGAATTGGAAGAGATTGTAGATTTTTTGAAGCACCCAAAAAAGTTTGCAGACATGGGTGCAAAGATTCCAAAGGGTGTCTTGCTCATGGGATCACCGGGAACCGGAAAAACATTACTTGCAAAAGCCGTTGCCGGAGAAGCGGGCGTTCCATTTTTCCATATTTCAGGTTCTGAGTTTGTGGAAATGTTTGTGGGTGTGGGTGCGTCACGTGTCCGAGATTTATTTAACAAAGCGAAAAAAACAGCACCGGCCATAGTGTTTATCGATGAAATTGATGCGGTTGGTCGCAAGCGCGGAGCCGGCCTTGGTGGGTCGCACGATGAGCGTGAGCAAACATTGAACCAAATATTGGTGGAGATGGACGGATTTGAACCGAATCTTGGTGTGATCGTCGTGGCGGCCACCAATCGACCGGATGTCTTGGACGAGGCGCTGCTTCGTCCCGGTCGTTTTGACAGACGCGTGGTGATTTCACTCCCGGATATAAATGACAGAGAAGCTATCCTAAAAGTGCACGCGCAGGGCAAACCACTTGCAGATGACGTGAAATTGCGAACCCTGGCCGAACGAACGCCCGGATTTTCCGGTGCTGATTTGGAAAATTTATTAAACGAGGCAGCCATCTTGGCCGTGCGAAAAAATAAAAAGAAAATTAATGAGGAATTGGTACGCGAAAGTATCGATAAGGTGCTGCTTGGTCCTGAAAAACGGTCTCGCGTGATGAGTGAAAAGGACAAAGAAATGACCGCGTATCACGAGGCAGGGCATGCCATAGTTGGTCACTTCTTGCCAAACTGTGATCCTGTTCGAAAGGTTTCCATTATTGGTCGTGGCATGGCAGGCGGATATACGCTTTCTATGCCTGATTCGGATAAGCACTACCAGCGCATTGCGCAGTTTAAAGACGACATGGCCATGATGATGGGCGGATACGTTGCCGAGCGGATGATATACGGCTTGGATCAGCTGACCACCGGTCCATCAAGTGATTTGAAAAAAGCAACACAATTGGCAAAGAAAATGGTCATGCAATATGGCATGAGTGAAGAGCTGGGGCCACGCGTGTACGGTGAAAATGAAGAAATGATTTTCTTGGCGCAAGAAATTCATGATAAGAAAAATTATTCTGAAAAAACAGCAGAAACCATTGATAGTGAAATCAATAAATTGCTCGCACATGCGAGGGAGACTGCGGAGCGCGTACTGATAGATAGAAGAACAGAAATGGAGCGCCTTGTGAAAGAGCTGATGGTAAGGGAAACGGTGGAACAAGAGGCGTTTAAACTAATAATGGATGGGGAAACAGAACAAGAAGACAAGAAATAAAGAATAAAAAAATCCGGGCTATCCCGGATTTTTTGTTGTGCTACGCGGCTTTTTTCTCCTCATCGGCCGACTCTTCCAGGCCTGCCATCTGTTCTTCTGCAATCAGCCGAGCCGCGGCTTCGGCCTTGGACCAATCCGGGCTGTTCTCATCGAGCATGTCATGCATTTGCGCCCATGACTTAATTTCATCGCGCGTAAGACCGTGCAGTGGACCGGCCTCTTTGCGCTGTATAGGTACCACATTGTCCAGTGCTTGCTCACGGGCAATAGCCGCCTCCGCCTCCGCGCGTAATGGGTTCATGACCGGTTTATCAGGATAGAGGGTTCCCAATTTTTCTCTTTTTGATAAGCCTTCCGGGAGTGAAGGTTTGTCACTCTTTGGCGCCTCTACAGTTTTTTGAGCCGCTTTGTGCATTGGGTGACCTTCCGGATAGAGGTCGCCAAGTTTTTTCTTTGACATTTCAACGCCCGCTCTGGCGCGAGCGCGTTCTCGTTCTGATAGCATACGCAGTGATGTTAAAAATAAAACATGCTCTGAGTATAGCAAAGCATGTTTGTTTGGCAAGAGAGTTAGACTGTTATATTTTTATCCGGCGGTGTGGGATCTCCCGGCTGAAAAGGGAATTCACCTGTTTCAGAATCATTTGGAGGAGCGCCGCTTTCAGGCAGAGGGGTCACGCGCTCACGGCGGACTTGTTCGGTGGCAATCGCTTCGCTTCGCGCGTCTATAAAGGCATTGAGACCCGGGTCTGCCATGGTTTCATCAAAATCCTCCGGCAACCGCAGCTGCGCGGTATAAGAAGGATCTTTTTGCCAACCATTATGACCCGGTTCCATGCGGTGCAATGCCTGGGGGTATAGGTTACTGATTATTCGCCTTTGATAATCATGCAATATTTTTTGGTCATCGCTGGTGCGCGGCTTCATTTTTAATTTTTGCGCGCTGTATTCATAATAGTGTTTCAAATCTTTGCGGATTGGTTGAACCTCGTACAAACCCAGCAATTCCGCCGGCTTTCCTATGCCCTCGGGAGTGAAGGCGTCACTTGTCTGTGGCAGCGTGTCACCTTTGCTAAATGGTTTGGCAAAGTACATCCAGGTCTCTGTGGACGGGTCTGCCGCGTCTTGCACGCGCAGGTACGCGTTGTATGCTTCTCCCCCCGTGATGTCGCCGTCTGTCAGTGCCACTTCCATTTGCTGGGGGCTTGTCATGTGCCAGCCGTCCGCTTCGAGCGTTTCCATATTTTTTAAATTTTCTTTTTTTGCTTGCTCCGCGTCTACGGGCAGAACATCCGGCACTTCCTGCGGTTGTGGCGCTCGAAAGTCACGTGCTTCCTGCGGGATACCTTGTAGTTCTTCTGGCATACGATTTGGTGTTAACAGTCCGGCGGGTGAATTATGGTTAGATGTTTCTAATATTCGGAGGATCAAATTTGGATTTTGCCGGTTCCGATGGATCCGGTTTCCAGCCGCCTTCTGTTAAAAGCATTTTTTGGTATGATCGTTCAAAAATAGCGTCATCTTCTATATTTTGAGCCGATATGAGTTTTTCATCTTGCTCTGCTATTTTTTTTGCATGCGGCATTTTCAATCGGGCCTTTTCTTCTTCCGTGAGATCTGCGCGCGCGTCAATTGCGTCCATAAAAGGTTCCTCTTGCTGCTGTGTTTGCCTCAGCATTTTTTTTCGCGCGATTATTTCATTGTGTACTTCCCGAATGGCTTCTTTTCTCCGCGGGAGGGGTTTATACACGCCAACCAGTTCCACGAGGCCGTGCACTTGTGTGGGAAGGATATCATGTGGATCATTCGGAAGGGCATTTTTTTCGCGCTCATCGTACAGGCGCTCAAAATACTGGTATTCGCTTTGGCCTTCTTGTTTCATTCGCGCGAGTGCGCGATATGTTTCTCCGCCTGTAACGACGCCCTTTGTCAGCAGTTTATCCAGGTATGTCGTATCAATATGAATCCAATGTTCACGTCTGAGTGCTGATACAACACGCTCAAGTTCAGACGCGGGAACCTCAACAGGCGTTGGTTCGGGTGGTAGCGGTTGCTGCTCGGGCAATGGATTGTTGTAATCGCGCAGCTCTGGCATACGATATAATCTATAAGAACGCAACAGTGTAGCACTAAAAAATGGTTTTGTCAAGCTCAGGCAGCCTGCGCGTTGTCCTGAGTATCTTCGTTTGATACATCAACCGGCGGTCTGCCAAAGGCAACTTTTGGTGGGGCTTCAATGGTTTTGACCGAACCGACGGCGTCTCGCAACGCACTTTGCGCAACAGGGTCGCCTTGCAATTTTTGAAGGAGGTCGTCGAAATAGTCCATCTGTTCAATCCCCGCGAGTGCGGGCAGCTCCGTGTCTCCGGATAAACCGGTAGCATGGTCAATTGAGTCAAGTCGGCGCGCGATTGCTTTGCCTATTTCGCTGCTTTTGCCGGATTGCCTGGTCAGATCAGCGATTGCGTCTTTAATTCGTGAGTGGGTGGTCTGGCCTCGTTCTATTTTTGTCTCGGCTTCCGCTTCCGCTTTGAGTTTATCAATATCAGCAGGCCCAACCGGGGTCATTTCATTCATCAGCTGCTGAAATTGCGCTGCCTCGGGTGTTCCTTCGTGCTGTCTTGCTTCCATAGAGGTACTCATTTAATGATTTGATCTTTTCTTATATACCGCCAGCGGCCTATTGGGAGAACGCCCAATTTGAGGCGGCCCATGCGTGTACGCTTGAGTGACAGGATAGAGTATCCAAGCGCGCCGAACATTTTTCTGATTTGTCTGTTTTTCCCCTCTTTTAGAACGACTGTGACAACGGATCGTCGGCCAAGATTTTTCTGTTCTTTCACAACAATTCCTTGTACGGCCGCGTCATCAATGATCATTCCTTTTTCTAACACAGCCTGCTCCTTTTGTCTGAGCGGCATGTCTACGGTCACATCATACTCTTTTTCGTGCTCGTATTTTGGGTGTGTCAATGTGTTGGTAAGTTCACCGTCGTTTGTTAATAGTACCAAACCTTCGGAATCTTTGTCTAACCTGCCAACAGGATAGACGCGGGTGCGCAAAAGATCTTTTTTTTCTCCCACACAGTTATCCCGGGTAATGAGGTCAAGAACAGACGCACCCTGTTCGCTGGACGCGCTGGTTATGTAGCCGGTGGGTTTATTCAAAATAATGTAGACGTATTTTTTTTTGTTCGTATTTTCATTCTTTTTCTGAACATTTTTTCCGGCTACGGTGACAGTATCGATGGCCGGGTCAATTTTTGTCCCAAGTTCTGTCACTGTCTTTCCATTTACTGCTACGTTGCCTGCGGAAATATGCTCTTCTGCCTTTCGACGAGAGCAAACCCCGCAGTCGGCGATGTGTTTTTGAAGTCGAATACGCATGCTATTTTTTCTTCAGTTCAACGCGCTGAATACGCTTCTTTTTTACTTCAATAACTTTTGCGGTGACGATGCCGAATACGGCCGTTTGTCCGACGCGGGGTAATTTTTGCAGATGGTCAAGCATCAGCTCGGCGAGCGTATCAAGCGGCTGTCCGGGGAGTTCACAGTTGAAAAAATCATTAATATCTCGGATCGTCGTATCCCCGGATGCGATGATAGTGAGGGGATCAACGCGGTGAATCATACTTTCCTCAACGTCATGCTCGTCCGTTATTTCTCCAACGAGCTCTTCTATGACGTCTTCAAATGTAACCACGCCCTCGGTACCACCGAATTCGTCAACGACCACGGCAATATGCGTTTTTCTTTTTTGGAATTCTTTCATGACATCGTCAATGGGCATTTGTCGCGGCACCACCACAATTGGGTGCACAATTGTCCCAACCGACTGGTTTTCCTTATCCTCGTGCAATGCCATCAGGACATCGCGTGAGTGAACAAATCCTATAATGTGGTCAATGGATTCCTGCATGACCGGGTAACGCGTGTACGGATTGTTTTTTATGATATCCGCGGCCTGCTCGATGGTTTGGTCGTGTTTGAGCGCGGTCATGCGTACGCGCGGTGTCATGATGAGTTCGGCCGTAATATCGTTGAGAGAAAACAGACGCTCTATCATCATACTTTCATCCATTTCAATAGATCCTTGAATTGATCCTGTCTTTATGATTGATCGGATTTCTTCTTCACTGACGCGCTGTGTTTGATGTTTACCGGTAAAGACGTTGGTCATCCATTCAAAGAGTAAAACGAGGGGAAAGGTGACAAGCTGAAAAATGCGTAACGTTGGAGCCGCGAACATGGCAAATCGTTTTGGGTGATTGCTGGCATACGATTTTGGAATGATTTCGCCAAATGTGAGCACGAGCAGTGTCATAATACCGGTGGTAATGCCAATAACCGCAGATTCAAAGATTCCTGTTGCCAAAAGTGTTGCCAGTGATGATGCGGCGATGTTGACAATATTATTTCCAATAAGGATAGTGACCAACAGACGACGAGGATTGTCTTTGAGCAGTTTTATCTGCTTGGCGCGCGGTATTTTTTGTTTTGTCATGGCTTCCACTTTGGCATGACTGAGGCTGATAAACGCGACTTCTGATGCGGAAAAAAAAGCAGACAATATAAGTAAAATAAAAAGTAGAATAAGCTGAAAGGTCATATACTATCTGAAACAATTTTTAGATCCGGGCGAGGTCCTTCAGCCTTTGCCTGGGGTTGCTTTCCTGCGTGCAACCGGGTCTGAATATACTCTAATTTATTTTCAAAATAGGGCGCGTAGTGGGGATATTTCGTCGTAAGCCGGTCCATGGTTTCCCGGGCACTGGCTGGATCAAACACGATTCCTTGAATAGACGCTGTGATATCATCCAGTTCTGCCTTGCTTGGAATATACTCCACCTCATGTGAGCCAGCACACGCCAGGGCAATGTTTCGGCGCAATTCCAACTCAGCCTCAGTGAGTTTTTCCTGAGGCGGCTCTGATATTTTTGGCGCGTGTTCGTTCATATCGAATGCAGGTATTTAACCTTATTTCCATGACTTTTTCAAGAGAAAACCCGCCAAAGGGCGGGTTCATACTAGTATCGATAGTGATCCGGCTTGTACGGCCCTTGTTTGGGAATACCCAGGTAGGCGGATTGGTCGTCTGTCAGCTTGGTCAGCGTAACACCAATTTTCGCCAAATGCAGCCGTGCGACTTCTTCGTCCATTTCCTTTGGTAGCGTATAAACGCCTACGTCGAGGTCGTTTTGCCACAGATGCAGCTGGGCCAGCACTTGGTTGGAAAAACTGTTGCTCATGACAAAACTTGGGTGGCCGGTGGCACAACCCAGGTTCATCAGACGACCTTCGGCCAGCAAGTAAATGCCATGGCCGTCAGCAAACGTATACATATCCACCTGTGGTTTAATATTCATTTTTTGTACGTCCTGCCTGTTGTTGAGCGGCTCAACTTGTATTTCATTATCAAAGTGTCCTATGTTGCAGACCACTGCCTGATTTTTCATTTTCTCCATGTGCGCGACAGTGATAATGTCCTTGTTTCCCGTGGTCGTCACGTAAATGTCGGCTCGACCAAGCGTATCCTCCAGTGTGGTAACCTCAAATCCTTCCATGGCGGCCTGCAGCGCGCAAATGGGATCAATTTCAGTTACAATGACGCGGCATCCTTGACCCTTAAGCGCTTGCGCGCATCCTTTTCCAACATCACCATAGCCACACACGACGGCAACTTTTCCGGCAAGCATCACATCCATGGCACGGTTCAGACCGTCAATCACGGAGTGGCGGCAGCCGTACACATTATCAAATTTACTTTTTGTCACGGAGTCGTTCACGTTCACGGCCGGAAAGAGCAGCTGTCCTTTTTCATTCAGCTGGTAGAGTCTGTGCACGCCGGTGGTTGTTTCTTCTGACACGCCCTTTATGCCGTTTGCAACGGATTGCCATCTGCCGGGATTTTTCTCGTATTCGTTTTTTAGTATCTTTATCAGTTCGCGAAAGTCTTCTCCCTCATGAGAATAGTCTGCGTCAAGAAGATCGGGATTTTTTTCCGCGTTCAATCCTTTGTGAATCATCATGGTCGCGTCGCCGCCATCGTCCACAATCATGTCCGGTCCTTTCCCCTGATCAAAATCAAGTGCCCGCTCCGTGCACCACCAGTATTCGGCCAGAGTCTCGCCCTTCCAGGCAAACACGGGGACACCGCTTTTTGCAATGGCCGCAGCCGCGTGATCTTGTGTTGAAAAGATATTGCAGCTGGCCCAGCGGACCGAGGCACCAAGAGCCGTTAGTGTTTCAATAAGGACTGCGGTTTGGATCGTCATGTGAAGACTGCCCATAATGCGAACGTCAGCAAGCGGCTTGCTTTCTGCGTATTTTTCGCGAATAGCCATCAGTCCCGGCATTTCCTGCTCTGCAATGGTGATTTCTTTCCTGCCAAGATCAGCCAGTGAAATATCCGCCACCTTATAGGTTTGAGTTTCGTCCATACGGTCTGTTGTTCTTTGTAAATTGCATTTTTTTTACTTTTTTCAATGCTTATCGTACAATCGCGTACCCGATATATCCAAAATAGAGAAGTAAAAAGATGGTCCCTTCCACCTTGGTAATTTTGTTTTTTTGTCCCACAAACATGACGATGAACAGTAAAAGAGTGATAAGAGTAGTAAAGAGTACATCAGCATTGGCCTGTGTGTCAAATGGTAGGGGCGCGATTGTTGCGGTTAAACCAAGAATCCAAAAAACATTGAAAATGTTGGATCCAATCACATTTCCAATGGCCAAATCCGTGTGTCCTTTGCGTAGGGCAACCACGGTGGTGGCAAGTTCGGGCAGTGAGGTTCCAAGGGCGACGATTGTCAGCCCGATAAGACCCTCTGAGAGGCCGGCGAGCGTGGCAAGACTGATTGCGTTGTCCACAATGAGTTTTCCGCCGACAATCAGTGCGGTTAGGCCGCCAATAAACATGACAGTGGAAAGGGGCCAAGAATACTGTTTTATTTTTTCCGATGTCCCGGCTGTTTTTGAAAGACTGTAGGTGTAATACAGAAAGATGCCAAAAAATGCGAGCATGGCCAGACCATCCGAACGCGTGAGCGCGTTGCTTAATCCGCCATCAATGATTCCATCATTGGCCATAATAGCCACCAAAACCATTGCCAAGAGGGCAAAAGGAATTTCTTTGTACGTCGTGCCTTTTTTTACATCCAGCGTTCGTATCATGGCTCCAACACCCAGGATAAGCAAAATGTTTGCCATGTTGCTACCTATCACGTTGGCAATGGCCAAATCCGTTGTTCCCTTTGCCGCGGAAAAAAGGTTTACCATCATTTCCGGGGCAGATGTCCCAAAGGCGACTATGGTGAGGCCTATGACAATGCTCGGCAGACCCCATTTGCTGGCCATGGACGCGGATCCTCGCACCATGTATTCGGCACCCGCGACCAGAATTACCAGTCCGACAAGCAGGAGGAGGATATTGAGCCACAGGAGGAGGTTCATACGAAAAAATATAAAAAGTAGAGAAATCGAAATAAATGGTGGATTTTTAGATTATACCCGTTGCAAGCTCCAAAATCAATGGTGGTCAATTTTGTTTGTAAGAAAAAATATGGTATACTTTTTTTGAAATCCCTCGTGACACTGTTAGTGTCATGCAATGTGGTACCGTTTTCACTTGCAATCGGTAATATAAATAGCGCAAGAAGACGGGAGAGATTTCATTATACACGTATACGAAAACGACCCTGCCACCATAAAGGTACGGAGCTTATTCTTGTGTTCTGATCTGTCGGAACGCGAGGGCTCGGCGCTTTTAAGGAGGCGCGATGGGGTCGTTTTTTCGTGCATGATAGTACCATTCTTTTTGTTTGGTGAGCCAGGCGGCACCTGTTGAGCCGCCATATTCGCATGTGACATTTTTCCAAAAAATCCAATGGGGGTTGGTGCTGTTTACCGTTGCAATCGAGCCGTCACTATAAGGAATGCCGTGTTGGACCGCCGATTCAATCGAAATGGCCGGTAAGTCGGAGAAAAAATAATGTTGTGCTGAAGTAATGACGATACGACTCAACAGGATTCAGTATATCCTTGGCAAACCCGTGCGCAAGGGATTAAACGACGGATACATAGGGCGTATGGCCGGCGTGAGCGCATCCATTCCATCATAGAGTCAGAGATATTTTTGTGCCGTATGTTTTTTCATATCGCGCCATGAATTCTTTCGGCATATATGCATGGTTTTGTGTGCCGTATTTTTCAACCGCATAGGCGGCGGCGACAGATCCGGCTTGTCCGCATGCTCGCAGCGGCTCTCCCGCGCTGAGTGCTGTAAAAAAACCGGCTCTATACGCGTCCCCTGCACCGGTGGGATCTTCAACCGATAACACCGGGCAAGCAGCCACCTGTATGACTTCTTCTTTTGTATGGATAGTGGATCCGTTTTCTCCAAGTGTCAAAATTAAAAATTCGACATGCTCGAGCATTTGCTCGGTTGACCAGCCGGTTTTTTCTTCCAGCAATCGAATTTCGTAATCATTGCCGATCACATAAGTGGCCTGGCCAATCAGGAGCATGAGTTCTTGTGCTGAAAGGGCGGTAATTTGCTGGCCCGGGTCAAAGCAAAAAGGGATATTTTTTTCGGCGCACTCTTTTGCGTGCGCGATCATGGTATGTTTGTTTGTTGGACTGATAATGGCAAGGGCAGTATTTTCTCGCACGGTTTCAATCTTTACGTTTTCATCGCGCATCAGCGCCCCCGGATAAAATGCTGTGATTTGGTTGTCATCTTTGTCTGTTGTGATGTAGGCACTGGCGGTGAGAACAGAATCAATTTTTTCAATGTACTCTGTTCTGATACCTTGTTTTTCCCAATGCAAAAAATATTCTTGAGCGTCTGAACCGATTGGCGCGACAATCAACGGTTCAGCGCCAAGGAGTTTGATTGTGTACGCGATATTTCCCGCGCATCCGCCAAGATTTTTTTGCAGTTTTTCCACGGTAAACGCCACATTTAGAATGTGAATCTGATCCGGCAAAATATGATGCTTGAAACTATCCGGAAATGACATGATGTAATCATATGCCAGGCTTCCGGAGACAAGAATATTCTTCATAGGGTTATTCTTGAGACGTCGCGTCGGCGCGGGCGTTTTCAATGAGTGTTTTCAGCTCATCGTAGCTTCCCGGACTGTTTATTTTTTGACCATTGAGGTATAACGAGGGCGTCCCTTGAACATTCGAGCGGGTTCCACTGTTGTAATCATCGCTAATCATTTTTTTGACCTCATCCGCTTCAAAGTCCGCTAGGAATTGTTCCTTGTTTAAGCCAAGAGATTCTGCCAGTGTGACAAAATAATCTTTGGAGTCTTTTACAGCAGACCATTCACGCTGCGTTTCAAATAAGCTATCATGCATTTCCCAAAATCTACCCTGTAGTGCCGCCGCCTCTGCCGCCTGTGCTGCCGGCTGTGCGTTTGGGTGAATGGATCTGAGTGGAAAATGTCGGTACACAAATTGAATATCAGGAAACTCTTCGCTCACACGTTTGAGTAACGGGTGATACGCGCCACAGGCCGGGCATTGAAAATCACTGTACTCAACCAACTGCACTGAGGACTCGGTAGTTCCTCGTACGTGGTCGTACTCGCCGACCGCTTCAACAAGTGTTCCTGTTGCCGGCGGTTGATTGCCGGACCCTGTATTGAGGGTGCCGGACGGTCCACGTCCACCCATCATCACCAAGAGAATAAGAAGTCCAGCAGATCCAAGAAGAGCAATAATCCACCAAAGATGTTCTTTCATAGGGGAGAGATTAAAGGAATAAAGAATAAGGAGTAAGGAATAAAAAAACATTTTCATCTCGTTTCCTTATTCCCTATATAGTACCCCTTATTTAAATCATTCTACCATATTTTTTATTTGGTTCAAGGGAGCAATTTTTTTTTGTAAAGCACCTCGGAGATGGGGTCAGTATACCCTTTCACGCGGGCAGAAGAATACGTGCGGCCGTAATCAATCATCCGGGTTGTGAAATGGCGCCATTCTTTTTTTGGCAAAATTTCCATCAAATCATTCTCAATTGTATCAGGTGTTGTTTGAGTGGTAAGTCCAAATTTTTTGGCCAATCGAGTTACGTGCGTGTCAACCGCGATTCCCGTTGCTTTGTTAAACCCTTCGGACAGCACGACATTCGCTGTTTTTCTGCCAACCCCCGGCAGCTCAATCAGCTCATCGAGCGTATCTGGAACGCGGCCGCCATATTTCTGCGTAATTATTTTGGCGGCAGCCACAATATTTTTTGCCTTTCCTCTATAGAGTCCAATGTGGCGGATGTCTTTTTCAAAGTCGGATACGTGAGTTCGGGCGATGCTCTCAAGAGTTGTATATTTTTTGAATAGTACTTGCGTTACTTCATTTACTTTTTTATCTGTGCAACGGGCAGAAAGCACAACGGCAACCAGCAGCTGCCAAATTGTTTGGTAGTGCAGTGATGTTCTTGTGTCGGGGAACAATTTTTTCAGCTCGCGCACAACAATTCGCATGCGTTCTTTTTTTTCTAAAAGTGTGTGGGACATATGAAAAAAATATTCCCAAAAAAAATCTCGCGAATGCGAGTGAAAAGGGGAGCGTAGTGAGAGGTTTGCATGCGGGTACTTCAGACCTCCATGCAAACCTCTCCGCGTTTTTTTGGGGTGGCGCGCATGTTAGCTACATGTCACCCTGTTATTCATATTGTATCAGTTTGTACACGATTGGTCAATGAGTACCTGTAGAAAAAGTGTGGGTAGTATGGTGATATCTTACGCGTTTGCATCCGTGTATGCCGCGAACTCGCGTGTGAACGCGCGCAGCTCATCTGAGATAGAAGCAAAGGCTTTATTATCCACCTGTTTTATAGGAACAATGCCCGATGAGGTATTTGTAAGAAAAAGCGTGTCATATGAAAGTGCGTCCGCGAGGGGAATTGTTTGCTCATACACCTGTCGTCCATTTTCTTTGGCGCATGCAATAACGTGTGTTCGTGTGATACCCGCAAGAACAGTAACCGCCGGCGGGGTATACAGGTCAGTACCTCGCATCGCAAAAAAATTTGAGCGCGTTCCCTCGGTGATATTTCCTTGACGGTCAACCAAGAGCGCGTCATAGCAGTCTGCCTGTTTTGCCGCGCGGTAGGCAAGCGTGCTGCCAAGCATGTTGAGCGACTTTGCCTGCGGCAAAAAACGTTCATATTCAACACTGATTGTCATTATGCCATCGCGGTATTCCTTTTTTTCTACAAATTTCGGCGCGAGTAAAAAAATATACAGAGTGGGGGTTGGATCATTTCCAATGAGAATCATTTTGATATTCGCCGTTTCTATAGCCTGATTTTTAATCAGTGTGTTTATCCATGTCGCGATATCGTTTTTTGAGCACGCCGGAGAGATACCAAGCTGGTCAGCTGAAAAAAAGAGGCGGTCTATATGGTCGCGCAAAAAAAGTGGCGAGCCTTTTTTCAGCCGAATGGTTTCGTACACGCCGTAGCCGTAGCCAAAGGCAATGTCATCAACTGGCACAGTGGCTTCAGACACGGGTACGAGCGTGCCATTGATTGACGCGAAGTTTCCGAGCATAGCGCTATAGCATAGGTGAAAATTGGCGGAGAGGGCGGGATTCGAACCCGCGGTCCGCTTTCACGGACACCGCTTTTCGAGAGCGGCACCTTAAACCAACTCGAGACACCTCTCCATGGTGGCTAGGCTATCATAAAAAGGAATAAAAAAAAAGAGGCCGGTGTTGTACGATCGTCGCGCAGTTTTACTCAATATCGTCCTTTCCGGCATCACACGTTATCGCTTCACCTTTGTGTATGTCTCTCTTGGCCAGGTCGCGTTTGTTTTTTAGGTCTTGATACGTATTCGGATCATCTGCGTGATTAACATACCGATCCGGTTCCAGGTAAAGGTAGATTTGACCCCAGTGAGAGTGAGTAAACATTTTTTCACTCTCGGGAAGCTCATCATATTCTTCTTCAGATAGTGGTATGACGTTGTATTCCATCACAACCTCACCTTTTTTGAAGTCTCGGTTGGCATACACTCCCTTACCCGTCATAGTACCTTTCCCTACGCTGACATCGTTCATAAGAACAAAATTTTTTATTATTTCACAAAACTATGGGATATTATTTTGATACGCACTGCTCCAAAATGAAAAATTTTTCCTCCGGTATTTTATAGACTGGCAAGTGCGTTCCATGATTCTCAAGTGCTTCCAGTTCATCCTGTCTATCTGTATTGTAGTGCACAAATAGTTTAATGGGAAGAATACCGAGTCCTTCTCTGATCCTGCTGCCTGGGGTGCCGGTATAGAAATATGTTGAAAGGACACACGCTCCGGCTGAGGATCCGCCCACTACCTTGCCGCTGAGCAGGGCTCCCAAATTTTTTACTTGCCGCAAGGTTTCCATCAACATATCTGTTTTGCCTCCGCGCATATAGACGACGTCAGATTTTTGGAGCTGTTCTTTAAAAAAATTAGATTGGTCATCAGCAAGTATACAGTGCAATTTTTTTGTGGGGCAGACTGAAGAAAAGCGTTTTTTATCTTGCGCAAAAAGTGATAGCCATTCTTCCTTTGGTCTTGAAAAATAAACACAAAGAATTGTGAGGCTGCCGGCCACGCCTTTCGTCATCTCCAGGAAAAAGTTTGTGTTGTCCTCTGACTGCGTGCCGGTTGCGCCGCCGTGAAGGATATATTTTGTCATATTAACGTGTAAAAGAAAGACTGTGCATTCAGCGTATTGAACGGGTGCGGGGTTGCACTATGCGCCGACGCGGCCTATGAGTACTTGGATCGCGAATATAACAACATACTGCGCCGGATAAAAAATGTAAAATAAGTAGGCTGTTCGCGGTCCTTCTTTTTTGTTGTAAAAAAAGATAAAGATAAGCGATGCAAGACCGGCCACGTTTATGAGGCTCCAGGTGCGGAGCGGATTGAGTAAAGCATATGTCAACAAAAGACCACCTTGAGAAAGAGTTGTTTGCGTAAAGTGGTTATAACAGAGGTAGAAAAAAATAATAGACAAAATACCAAGCCAGCCATAGTTCACATGCAACAGCGCTCCAATGAGGCACGCAAGAGCAACAGTCAGGCTTCGCATTGAAAAAGTCTTTTGTTTTTTTATGTACTTGATTGCCAAAAGTCCAAGAAAGAGGGTAAACAGTATGTTTAATTCATGAAATTCCGGTGATATGTGCCTGTTGGCAAGAAGAAAAGGAATTTGCGAAAGACACGCAAAAATGAGCAGGCGTTTCAGGTAGGCATTGATATTTTTTGTGTGTATTGCCCCGTTGGCAAGAAGAAAGGCGAAGAGAGGAAAAGAGATCCGACCAATGATACGGAGAAATACAATATGGGGAAAGAAAAAAAGACCGATATGGTCGATTATCATGGTGACAATGGCGACCATTTTTAGTTCGAAGGTACTCATAGTGCTTCCTACTCATCCTTCTTCAAATCGAGAGCGCACGAATTAATGCAAAAACGCTTGCCGGTAGTTTCTTTTGGCCCGTCTTCAAAAATATGGCCCAAGTGTCCGCCGCATTTGGCGCAGACAACCTCGGTGCGCTTCATACCCATGCTTGAGTCATCGCGGAGTTCCACCGCGCCGGGAAGCGCTCGGTCAAAACTGGGCCAGCCGGAGCCGGACTCAAATTTTGTGTCACTGGAAAACAGCTGCGCGCCGCAGCCGGCGCAGGTAAACATACCTTTTTCGTGGCTGTCGTGGTACTTGCCGGTAAACGGCCGCTCTGTGCCTTTTTGGCGTAAGACCTCGTACTGCTCTGGTGATAATTTTTCTTTCCATTCTTCCTCGTTTTTTGGCATGGTATTCATACTATATTTTACTGTGTATACGGTATCATAATACCGTATTTTTGAAATGTGTCCAAGAGGTAAAAACACTCCATGGGGGGAGTGTTTTTTCGTTACGCGAATTTAATTTTCGTATGCCTTTGAATGTTTTCAAAGTACCCTTCGTGACGTTTTGAAGCTGACTTAAGGGCAGTGATCTCGGTGTCCATTTTCATATGCATGCCCACGAAACTGTCGACATGCTCTGCAATATTATTTTCCAGTCTCCGGATCTCTCTTGTCAAGTCGTCCTTTGTAGCAAACTGTTTCAGATCATCCTTTGTAGCAAACTGTTTCAGATCTTCTTTTGTGGCAAAGCGCTTTAGATCTTCTTTTGTGGCAAAGCCTTTCAAATCGTCCTTTGTTGCGCCAGTGTCCACCATGAATCGGACAATCTCCAAGACTTCATCGATTTTAGATCTGCGTATTTTTTGTCGCCCTCCCTTTTGGTTCCCTCCCATATGACACATGATTAATAAGTAGGATTTTTACTATAAAATATTCTCTCTTTGCTGTCAATTGTCGCTATGAGTAAGGCGGGGAGCAGCCAAAACAATATGGCAAGATCATTTTTTATGTATGGAGAGTCTACCAAGCCGGACACCAAGATCACTGTCATGCTTGCCATAAGATAGATTGGCAGCACGCGATTCGGCGAGCTATGGACAATCAACCGCGAGCTTCTTGAGTAAAACCAAATCAGGATAAGGATAAAACCGGTCAATCCCATCAGGCCGGTATTCACGTATATAGAGAGGAAGATATTGTGAGGATGATGAAAAATTTCAATACCCTCGCCGTTCACTGTTGTGTGATAGGGGACAATGCGGTCATCGTAGGACGCAAGACCGGCGCCAAGGAGCGGTCGATCTTTCAGAAGAGATACTGTTTCGTTCCAAATGGCGCGTCGTATTTGTCCTGAGCGATCTTGCGCAAGCAGCTCGGTGCGAACAGCGTTGCCCGGTGGCAGGCTAAATAGGATAATGACGCCAATAGCAATTAATGCAACCGACGGCCATCGTGTTTTCTTATAGAGCAGAAGCAGAAGTCCTATGCCTCCGGCAACACCAACCAGCGCGCCGGTGGATTTTGCAAAAAAAATAGCCGGGATTGAAAAAAACAGGAATACTATTGAAAGGGCGAGAAATAGTAAATCTGGATTCCTGTTTTCGCGGGAATGAGATGTGTTTGATTTCTTTTTTTCATACCAAACCGAATGAATGAGATACAGAGCAAGCGGGATGAGTGGTGATAGAAAAAGTCCCACACCATTTGGAAAGCCGTACCAGGCAGTTACGCGGTAACTAGTTCCGTTTGCCCAAAAGGCGTCGGGCACCAGCCAGCCGGTGAAGTGCTGGTATACGGCAAAAATTGCTGTAATAAGCCCAGATAGTATCAGAGCGAGCAGCAGATTGCGCTGCTGTAAATTTTTTTTTAAGGCCGGCGCGAGAACAAAGAAAAATAATATTGGCTCAAGGTAAAAAGCTTTCCACTCTCCGGCTGCCGCTCGGACATTCGTTGCTGTAAATAGTGACAGTGTTGCCCCAAGAAAGAACAAAACAAGGCCGGCAAAAAGGAGCTTGTTCGTGTGGAGTGTCTGTTTTACCTCGCGCCATACGTTATTTGGTCCATTATAGTAGAGCGATGTACCTATCGATATCAAAATGAAAACCTCGAGTAGCGTTGTGGGCACGGGTCCAAGCTGAAATCGGATCAGATAGGTTGGGAGAAGAAGAAAAATGAGGGGGAGCAATGATTGCATATGCATACTGATACGACTATACTATAGCAAAGCATTCATTTGATCAACGTATATGAAAAAGATGTTACTATTGGGATGTATTGTATTTTTGGGTGCCGGTTGCGTTGCCAAGCCGGAACCG
This sequence comes from Candidatus Magasanikbacteria bacterium CG10_big_fil_rev_8_21_14_0_10_47_10, assembly GCA_002773135.1. Lineage (GTDB taxonomy): Bacteria > Patescibacteriota > Patescibacteriia > Magasanikbacterales > UBA922 > 1-14-0-10-47-10. Next base: position 12,062 of record PFCB01000018.1, on the reverse strand, counting down.
CCGGTTTTGCAGCCATATGATCCGTCAAATCAGAAACAAGAGCAATCCGGGTTGCCGCGCAGTGCTGACAAAGGACAGTCGCAAGCAGCTGATACAAATGGAACAGTCTCACTGCCAGCAAAAACTCGGTACATGCCAACGCCGGGAACCAGCTGGCAATGGCAACTGGAAGGGGATATTAACATGGCCTACGACGTCATGGTGTATGATATTGATTTATTTGAGACAGACCAAGGTACGATTGACGCGCTGCATGCGAAAAATAGGAAAGTGATTTGCTATTTTAGTGCGGGCACGTTTGAACAGTGGCGACCGGATGCCAATTTGTTCCCTCGCGCGCAGATTGGCAATCCACTTGAAGATTGGCCGGGAGAAAAGTGGTTGGACGTATCGCAGTATCAGGCCTTTCAGGACATTATGACAGCCCGTCTGGATTTGGCAGTAAGAAAAAAATGTGATGGCGTGGAACCGGACAATGTAGACGCGTATCAAAATGATTCAGGTTTCGACCTCTCACCGAAGGATCAGCTTGTTTTTAATCGTTGGCTGGCGAAAGAAGCGCACGCACGCGGTTTGTCCATTGGTTTAAAAAATGATTTGGATCAAATTGTTGATTTGGTTTCAGACTTTGATTTTGCTGTGAACGAACAATGTTTTCAGTATGAAGAATGTGGCGAGCTGCTACCATTCATTGATCAAAATAAGGCGGTTTTTGGAGTCGAGTATGAGCTTGAGACTGATGCGTTTTGTGCAGAAGCTAATAGGCTTGGCTTTAGCTGGTTGAAGATGGCGTACGAACTTGATGGTGGAAGAACCGCGTGCAGGTGAGTGATGGTATCCTGCCTGCGTATAAAATGATATCAGTTTTCAATAAACATTGATAATAATGGTAACTCATATGCCGGAAACAATGCAGGGCGGACCGAGCCCAAGAGATATCGGTTTTGCAGAGACGCAGGAGCTCCCAGCAGTGCCTGTTGAAAAGTCAAAAAGAACTGCCAAGCAGATGACAGGTAAAGAATTGGAGCATGCGTCTGCCGACGAATTGTTAACAATGGCAGAGGAGGCGGAACAATCAGGGGCGCAATTTGTGGATGAAAAAGATGAGGCATCTGTCCGAGCGGTGACAGAGGCAAGACCCGATAAAACGAATGCGTTTGATGTTGCGGCCATACGAGATCAAATAGAAAAAATGGATGAATCAAGTGCGGAAGCCAAAAAACTGGGTCTGGAAACGTCAGGTCTTAAAAAGCTAAACATTCGCGTTGGCGAGGAATTTACCGTATTTGATCTTGATGGAAAGGAAAAACATTCAGTTGAAATTTTGGGTGTAGACAGTCAAGGAAATATTGTTGGAAGGCGCGATGATGGCGAAATAAAAAAAGTTGATCAAGCAACATGGAAGGTGATGGCCAGGGAAAAATGGGTTGTTCCGCAAAATATTGCAAAAACAGGCGAGTTTCAGCGGAGGAAAGCGGCCACAGCGGCAGCGAGAGACAAAAAAGCCAGCTTATACGCAACACTCCCCGAAATGCCAAAACGACGTATATCCACAGAACAGCCGCCTGTGCAAATCAAGCCGCCCGCTGTGCTGGAATTGACACCGCCACCGCCAAAAAAAAGTTGGTTCAAAAGATTGTTTGGTAGGTAATACTGTCCTGTATGAATCACATGACATCGTGCATGAGTGACACCAAATGGCAGAAGCTGTTTAGTTTTTTATATGCGAGTGGCATAAAAAAATGTCGTTGGAAATTTTTAAATGACGACCATGTGTATGATTGGGGGGTGCCGTCGTCGGAGGAGATTGAAACAGACGCGTATGTAGGGCTCAAAGATAGAGGAGGGTTTCAACCCGTTCGCTTTTCTGATATTGAGTGGATTGAAATTTTTGTGGATACAAATGTAGATTCTTTTGTTGAACAGTTGGATACACTTGGTAAATTTGAAATAGCGAGCAAGGATAACGCAATACAGCTATTTGGGTATAAATAATTTTTTATGACAAGAGAACAAGTGTATGAATTTTTGAAAGGGTGCCACCCGGCTGCAATTGCAACGGTGGATGCCAATGGAATCCCGTATGTAGCAACAATTTATTTTATTGTTGAGCAAGAGACAGGTGATTTGCCGTTGCTTCATTCCGGAGAGGGGACACTTATGCTTGGCCGTGTCACACCAAAAAAAATACGATGGGCCGATTTTCGCAATGCGGCCCGGGGGGTTGATCCGTTTGAAGAAGTATAATTACTCGCTGCGCGCCAAAACATCGCGGAGCGTTTGCTTTGAGATCGCGCCGGTTATGAGGAGCAAAGCGGCATAGACGCCGGCACCAATGCAGACGGTAAGAAGAACAGGCCATGGTGGAAGAATAGTCAATAAAAGACCCATCACCATGGCACTGATGCAGATTTTTGAAAAGGTAAGCAGGGAAAGATGCGATTGTAGATGCCGCCGCACCACAAGGGTAAGCAGCACGCCGGCATAGACTTCAGAAAAAACACTCATCCATGCGGCACCAAGCATACCAAACCGCGGAATAAAAATAAGATATCCGACCAGGGTTAGCAAAGCACCTGAAATATAAATCCACATGGTGCTTTTTTGTTTATTAATCGCAACGGCAAGATGGCCGTACACACCGCCAAAGTATACGGCTCCAACAGCAAGCGCCAAAATGGCAAGCGCTGGTGCTGCTGATGCAAAGTCCGGGCCCGCGACAAAAGACATGATGGGTTTGGCAAGGACAGCGGTTCCCACTGTCACTGGAATGCCAAACATCATCATAGCGTCAAATGACTGCTGGTATCTTTTTTTGAATAGCGCCGTATTGGAGCGTGACCATGCATATGTGAGAAGCGGAAGCATTAGGCCCATAAGCAGCATGGCTGTTTGCGTAAGAATATCAATTACGCGGTAGGCGGCTCCATAAATACCGACCTCGCTTAGATCGCGAAACAGTGAAAGTAAAATGATATCGCCTTTGAGATAGATGACGTTAAAAATAATGGAAATAGCAATGGGCCAACTTTTGTGAAATATCGCTTTGTAGACCGGCCAGTCAAATCGAAACTGTGATTTTTCAAAACGAGCCGAAGCAAACCACATATACGCGGTGTACACGAGCGTTGAAATTGTTACCAGCATCATGACAGATAAAAAAGACGCACGTTGCGCGATCAAGAGCCATAATCCGCCAACCAAAACAGCGCGGCCAAGCACTTCACCCAGCGCTTGAATATGCATTTTTAATGTATACTGATAAAAACCCGTAAACACTTGATTCATGGCAATTCCCAAAAAGGATATCGTCATAATGGCAACTGCCATTTTTACTTCAATTGGATAGGGGAACAGTAATATCAGAAGTGGTGCAATTCCCAAAAAAATAATGGCTGAAATAAATCGAAAGCCGAGTAAATTTTGAAATAATATTTTTTTATCAAACGCCGGTTCACTCATCATTTGTGCTGTAACGGGAATCAGGCCAAAATCAATGATAATTCCAATAAATTGAAGAAAAGAAATCGCAGCAACATACCAGCCGAATTGTTCTGTCCCCAAATAGCGGGTCATCATCCCAATGGCCGCAAGACCGAGCAGTGTCGATATCGCTTTGCCGCCTATTTGAATGGCTGTGTTGTGCGCAATTTTTCGTGTGGTAGACATATGTGTTCCGGCGTAATATACCATGTCTCAAGTGTGTTGAAAACTCATTGATGTATCTGCTATAATGGAGTCAAAGAATATGATGTATCACTATACAAAATCAGTACTGATAAAGGCATTTGTAATTGCTTTTTTTTCGCTCACAGCCTCTGGCATTCTTGTCGGCACAGCGCAGGCAGCAGACCCAAAGCTGACGATTCGTGATTCCGGTTTGTCGGTACAGTATGTTTCGCAAAGTATTCCGGATCCTATCCGAATTGAGGCAGGGAAAACGCAAACAGTGACAGTGCGATTCAAAAATACAGGGACACAGCCATTGTTGTCACTCAATGCGCACAAAGACGGGTATAAGCACGTATCTGCCTACACCATGGAACCGCGTGATAGAAATTCCGCGTTCAAAGGCAGCAATTGGTTGAGCGCAAAACAAACAGCCTCCATTGTAAAGGATACAAAGCCGGGAGAAATCGCAGAGCTAGCGATTCAGTTAACCGCACCGACAACACCGGGGACATATAAAGAAGAATTTTATCTTGCCGCTGAAAATTGGTCATGGATCAAGGGCGGCTATTTTTATTTTGATATTACCGTTGTCCCTGCTTCATCCGCGGCTCCACTTCCCGCCGTCAGCACGCCGCCTCCGGGGAGCGATGCTGTTGCTTCACCTGTTGCCGAATCAAAGCCGGTGGCACGGATCATTACACAAAAAGCAAAAGAGGTGACAGTTCACGGTGGTGACGCTGTCCCGTTTATCCTTGTGTATCGCAATAAGGGCGGACAGCCATGGCGCAACTATACATTGCATGCCGCCCCATCTGCCAGCCTGGCATCAGTTGGTTCTGATATTTCATTTGCCGACACCAATTGGCAGGGGAGTACGACGGTAAAAACACAGGAGAAGCTTGTGACTCCGGAAGAAATATTTCGTGAGGAGTTTACATTCCGTGCCCCCAGCCAAAAAGGTGATTATGTGTTGAGTTTTTTCTTGGCATCAGACGGTAGTGAAATAGAAGGATCGCAAACACACGTCAACGTGCACGTCACCGAAAACGCACCATACAATTATGCTCCTCCAACTTTTTCAACTGATACTTCCGTGACGCCGCCGTCTGTCCGCCTGAGCGCAGAACCTCGTATACGCGTTGGACTGGCTGCAGAAGGATCAACCGTACAAATTGTTTCCTATGATGATGACTACCGTATTTACGATATTGATAATGAAGTAGGGCTTTTACCAAAGAGCAGCATTGCCATTATTACGCACACAGGAGACGGCTATATTCTCAGAGCCGCCGGTATCACCTATACGTCGGCTGCGTATTTCCGTTTTGTCCCTGTCAATAATCCGCATGCGGTGTTTACTGTAATGAAAGGACTAAAGGACAGAAAAGTGGCATGGGTGGGGCCAAGTGAATTTTTGCGGTATCGTGGTGCGTATGAATTTCGAATAGGGCAGGTTGATAATGAACTGTATGTGGTCAATGATGTTCTGCTGGAGGATTACGTGGAAGGAATTGCAGAGACAGGAAAGGGCATCGCGTCAGAAGCGGTAAAAGCAAATTTAGTTGCCGCCAGAACCTATGCGTACACCAGCAGGGGAAAGTATCCGTTTTTTGATGTTTTGGGGAGCACCTACGATCAGCTGTATTTGGGGGACGATGTGTCAAAATATTTAGTTGATGTGAAATCCGCCGCCAAAGCAACTCGTGGCCAGATGGTCACATATCAAGGAACCGTTGTTATGACACCCTATTTTGGAAATTCTGATGGGAAAACGCGCAGTTGGAGCAGCGTTTGGGGTGGGTCAGAAAAGTCGTGGTTGGTTTCCATTGTCGCCAAATATGATGCCGGCCGTAGCCGGTTTGGTCATGGAGTGGGCATGAGTCAGCGCGACGCCGCGCTCCGCGCAAAAAATGATGGGTGGACGAGTGACCAATTGTTGACCTATTACTATTCCGGGACGCAGGTAGAAACAATGTATCGATAAAAATTTAAAAACCTCCGTATGTTCGGAGGTTTTTTTGTATGCTACTTTTTTCTCTTTTTCTTTATCTCTTTTATTTCCTCGTCCTTTGTTTTTCGAAGTAATCGTTTTATTGATTCAAGTTCCTTTAATATATTTTCCATTTGCCGCCCCGATTTTTTGTCAGCAGCGTAATCATTAAGAATGATTTGTCGATCTTTATCAGTCTTCTTTAACTGTTGTTGAATTGATTTCAGCTCCTTTTGCATGTCTTGGATTTCTCGCTCTGCTTTTCTGTTGACCGCGTAATCATACTGTGCTTGCTGCCGGTCTCTTTCCGCTTGTCTGTTTTGGCTCATCATGATAATGGGAGCTTGTGTTGCCGCCAAGGTGGAAAGAACCAGGTTGAGTAGAATAAACGGGTATGGATCCCATTGGTTGGCCCAGGCGACGGCATTGATGGCCATCCAGATAACGAGAAACGCACAAAAAAGCAGTATAAATGTCCAGCTCCCCATAAACGACGTCAGGCGATCCGCTGATCGCTGCGAAAATGTCATTTTGTTTTTGGGTGATGTTGATCCATTTTTATTTGTCTGTGATTGCGTTGTGTCAGGCATATTATATTCTAGTATACCACAAGTAAACAAAAAAGTGACGCTTTTTTTGCGTCACTTTTACATTGAAAGTATATGATCTAGATATCTTCTTCAACATCTTCTTTATTGCCCGGTTTCCTTTGCTCCTGCTCGGGGGCGTCACCATGTGTGGCTGCCTCCCAGATTTTTTCTCGTATGGTTTGCATGATAATGGGGTTGTCCCGCAAAAATTGCTTTGCTTTTTCTCTGCCTACCCCAAGCTTTTCGCCGTCGAATTCGTAGCTGTTTCCGGATTTGTGTATGACTTTGTGTTCAACGCCCGTATCGAGCGTGTCGCCGGAAATAGAGATGCCTTCGTTGTACATGATATCAAATTCCGTTGTGCGAAATGGCGCAGCCACTTTATTTTTTACGATTTTTACTTTTACGCGATTTCCAATTATTTTATCCGCCTGTTTTATCTGGGCGCTGCGACGGACTTCTACACGAATGGAGCAATAAAATTTTAACGCGTTTCCGCCGGGTGTTGTCTCCGGGTTGCCAAAGAACACTCCTATTTTTTGTCGTGTTTGATTAATAAAGATGACGACTGTTTTTGTCTTGCTAACAATACCGGTCAGTTTTCGGAGGGCCTGACTCATGAGTCGAGCCTGAAGTCCCATGTGCGCGTCACCCATGTTTCCTTCTATTTCAGCTTTTGGCACCAGCGCGGCTACCGAGTCAATGACCACCACGTCCACTGCGTTTGACCGGACAAGAGTTTCTAATATTTCAAGTGCTTGCTCCCCGGTATCCGGTTGTGAGATCAATAAGTTATTGACATCGACCCCTATTTTTTGGGCGTAATCAGGGTCAAGCGCGTGCTCCGCATCAATAAATGCGGCAATACCACCTTCTTTTTGCACTTCGGCGACCACATGCTGTGCAAGGGTTGTCTTTCCACTGGCTTCAGGACCAAAGATCTCTATGACGCGGCCTCGTGGAACGCCGCCAACTCCCAGCGCAATATCAAGTGAGATGCACCCTGTTGGAACCGCGTCTACTTGGCTTGCTTTCGCTTCGCCAAATTTCATGATCGCACCATCCCCAAACCGTTGTTTTATCTGATCTATTGCTGTTTGCGCAGCCTGGTGTTTTGCGTTTGTTTCCTCGGATCGTGTAGGCATACTCTAATTATATTATCGACAGGCGCGACTGAAATACATGTTGCCGTGCGGTAAAAATTAAAAAAATCACGGCGCCCCCCTCCTTTCTGTCACTGTAGGGTACGGTTTTTGGCGCTGTCTGTCAAACATAAAAAAAAGCCCGTGTGGGCGGTTGTTCTCCTCTGATCAAACAGCTCCGGCAATTGTTTATGGCACTGTTTAGAGCGGAGCGGCAAAAGGGAGTGCGGAAATGGAGGAGTCCTTTTTATAAATGATGTGACTTGTGTGTAATGTTTGCTTTCCGTGTTTTTTTTGAGCCATAAACATGATGGTGTTTACTCCCTCGTTGAGTGGTATCGATTGCTCAAAAAAACCGGATTCACTATTGGGAATACGTTGACCATTAATTTGGATGCTTGCTTCGCTATCGGTTTTTCCATGCACTACGATGACCTGCTCGTGGGTTATAAGTCCGTCAGTCGGGCTGTAAATGACGAGATTGGGCGGCTCCACGATGTGTCGTACTTGTATCATCAAGTATCCCAAAATCGAGATGACTACAACCGAAATGCCGCTCAATTTGAGGAGCAATGGTACATGGGTGCTGTCAAAGCCCTGTTGTTTTTTTCTGCCGCGTGTGGGTGTTTCCTCCATCCTATTGGCTTCTTCGCATACAAATTGATCAACAAACGAATCAGGGTCAAGTCCCAAGTTCGTCATATAGGATTTGATAATATTTTTTTGGTAGACAGGGGCGAATGGGATCTCGTCAAAGCGGCATTCTTCAAGCGCGACAATGTGATCTTGGCTCAAACGCATTCGTTTTGACAGTTCCTGAAGGCTGACCCCGGAGTGCTCTCGGGCTTCTTGCAGACGCAAACACACTCGTTTGGTCGGGTTCAGTTGTTTTGTCATCAATTTCATGTTTCAAAAGCATTTAATTTTTTTTCGTCGTCGTCGTCGCCCTCTTCCTCTTCCTCCGGGTCACCGTCTTCTTTCTCATCATCTTCATCACTATCATCCTCTTCCTCATAATTATCAGTATCTTCTTGCTCGTTGTCTTGATTTTCCATGTCATCCTCATCCGTTTCGTCATCATCGCTCCAATCTTGATCGTCATCAGTATCGTGATCGCGGTACACATTATATTCGCCACCTGCGTCCATGCTCGATTCTATTTCATCGTTGGTCATTAATATTTCTCGGGGTTTTGCCCCTTTTGCCGGCCCGATAACACCGGCTTCTTCAAGTTCGTCCAAGATACGGGCGGCGCGGGCGTATCCAATTTTTAGTTTTCGTTGCAAAAATGAGGCGCTGGCCTTGCCGGACGCGATAATTTCTTTTTTTGCGTCGTTAAACATGTCATCAGTATCGTCATCGCTGCCACCAAACATATTCATGGTTCCGCCATTGCCTTGTTTTTCGACGATTGATTCATCGTAGTTTGGCTTCACGCCCGCTTTTAAGTATTTAATCACACGTTTTGTTTCGGATTCGGAAATGAACGCGCCTTGGATGCGAACCGGTTTTGGAAAGTCGGATGTTAGCAGCAGCATATCTCCCTTTCCAATCAATTTATCCGCTCCTTGCGTGTCCAAAATAGTTCGCGAGTCGGTAATTGACGCCACAGAAAAAGCAATACGGCCGGGAATGTTTGCCTTCATCAGGCCGGTAATGACATCTACGCTGGGTCGTTGTGTTGCGACAATCAGATGAATGCCCACGGCTCGTGCCATTTGTGCCAATCGAATAATGCCTGCTTCCACATCGCCGGATGCGGTGGCCATAAGGTCTGCCAGCTCATCAATAATAAAAAGGATATGCGGCATTTTTTGATCCGGATGCTTTTCATTATAGCTGGTGATGTTTCTGTTCCCGGCTCGGCTAAGGACTTCAAATCGTCGATCCATTTCTGCAATAGTCCACTTCAGTGCGTTGACTGTTTTCCCAACATTGGTAATGACCGGTGTGAGCAGGTGTGGGATGCCATTATATACGGTCAATTCCACGCGTTTTGGGTCTATCATGATCATGCGCAGTGTTTCGGCCGTATTTTGATACAAAAGACTTGTGATGATGGTGTTCATGCAGACTGTCTTTCCGGAACCGGTGGAACCCGCAATAAGCAGGTGGGGCATTCGTGGCAAGTCTGCAAACCATACTTTGCCGCTGACGTCCTTTCCAAGCCCAATCATCATGTCGTGTTTTCTCTCTTTGAACTCTTGGCTTTCTATCAGCTCACGCAAAGAGACCATCGCGGTTTTGTGGTTGGGTACTTCAATACCAACCAACGCCTTTCCGGGAATGGGTGCTTCTATACGAATGGGATGGGCGGCCAGTGCCAAGGCGAGATCATTGGATAGGCCGGTGATCCGCGTTAGCTTTACCCCGCTGGCCGGTTTAAGAGAAAACTGGGTGACCGTCGGTCCGATACGAACGTCTTCCATGGAAACATTGATACGGAATTCGCGGAGTGTATCTTTTATAATTTTTTGACTTTGCTTAATATCGCCGCCATTTGGACGTTCTTTCTTATTTTGCAGTAAGGAAAGCGGCGGAATCGGTTTGATCACTGCATTTTTTTGCCACGCCGGAATGATATCAACATCAATTCTATGGGTGACCCGCTGTTTACCTGTGATGACGTCAGCGCGATCATCGTCTTCATCTTCGTTTTCGTTAGACGCGTCATCATGTTCCTCCATCTCATCCTCAGTTTCGTCCTCGTGAATCAGATTGTCCTCATGCGCTGTTTCATCTTCCTCTTCATCTTCGTCATCCCATTCATCAGTGTCTGCGGTCTCCTCGTCGTCATCCATGTCGTTACGGGCATTTTCCATCTTTTTTCGTACGGGAGCAAACCGTTCTGAAAGAGAACCGGATTTGAATAAGTGCATGATAGACGTGTTGAATAGCAACAGCAGTGATATGGCTATGGATGCGATTAAAATAACCCAAGAGGCGACTGTGCCAACGTACGTTTGCAAAACCCACGCAAGCATCCCAAAAATGCCGCCCCCTCGTCCCTCTACGGCGTTGAGCCACATTTCATCCGCCGGATACCGCAAATGAATGACGCTGGAGGTGGCCACAAAAAAAAGAACAGCACCAATACCGTGTGTTTTGCGATAATCATATTTAACATCGGCGACAATGTACCATGCCAGAACAACTATCACGATCGGAACAAAATAGCGCATTGATCCGAACAGAAAGCTTAATATCCATTCATTCAGAATGACGCCTACCGTCCCGGCTCGCCCAAAAAAACTCAGTGCCGTAACAATAGCGAATGTAATGAGTAAAATAGCAATAACACCATGCGTGAGCATGGCATCATCGTATGCAGGGCGCTGTGAGTTTCTTTTTGTCATAGATAGAAGTATTTTACCACAGGGGAGGCAAGACTCAAATATATATCGTACACAATATGTATTCAGGGCGCGTGTCGGTATGATATACTGTTGTTGTATGCCAACCCAAAAGAAAACAAAAACTACAAAGCGCACGCCTGTCAAAGCACGGCAAAAGGCATCTGTGAAAAAGACGGTGGGAAAGCGCTGTCCTGTTTCAACACGGAAACGGACACCGGGCGGCGTTTTGCAGGTTCGGACTCGCTGGGTTGACTATTTTTTTGCTCCGCTTGGCGGCATGCTTGGTGTGGCGGCGATATTTGTGCTTATATCCATTTTTGCGATCAGGATTGAACCGTTGCCGCCGGATGTAGTGGTAGATACTGTTATGGTGGTTGCCACGGCATACTCCAGTACACCGGATCAGACGGACGCAACTCCTTGTATCACTGCGGACGGATTTGATCTCTGCGAACATGGGCAGGAAACCGTTATTGCGGCCAATTTTTTATCTTTTGGCACTCGCGTCCGTTTTCCCGAACTTGGAAACAACGTATATACAGTCCATGATCGCATGAATAGCCGGTATGGAAACGGGAGAGTTGATATATGGCTCAAGACAAGAGATGACGCTCGCATTTTTGGGGCGAAAACACTCACCATGGAAATTTTGGACTGAGGATGAGTATATTATTTATCCACAAGCGGCCAGTTTGACAAATAGGTCAAACTCGTTTATTATATATCCGTTTTGAGGCGTCACGACTTTTCTGGAT
>PFCB01000018.1:0-358 GCA_002773135.1 Candidatus Magasanikbacteria bacterium CG10_big_fil_rev_8_21_14_0_10_47_10 | reverse complement strand
TAATATTTGTCAAATCTTAGGTTGCAAGATAGAATATGCGCCATGAAGGAGCACACTGAGCGCCAGCGAGCGCTTCTAAAAAAAGAGGCTATCGCTATTGTGGACTTTGGTTCGCAATATGTACATCTCATTGCAAACCGCATTCGCCGGCAGGGTGTTTACGCCGAAATTATGCTGCCAACGGTTTCTCTTGAACGGCTTAAAAAATACAAAGGCGTTATTCTTTCCGGCGGTCCCAACTCTGTATATCAGCGCGGCGCACCGCAAATGAGCAAGCGTCTCTTTGCGCTGGGCATTCCGGTGCTTGGTATTTGCTACGGACATCATCTCATGATGAAGCTGTTAGGCGGTAAAGTGC
>PFCB01000025.1 GCA_002773135.1 Candidatus Magasanikbacteria bacterium CG10_big_fil_rev_8_21_14_0_10_47_10 | reverse complement strand
TTATTATGCGTGTGATGCCGATTGGCGATATCACTCTCTTTTTATCCATTATTGTGTATACCAACATTTTGCTTGGTGTATTTAATTTAATTCCGATTCCGCCGCTTGATGGATCAAAACTTTTGTTTGCCCTGCTTCCTCCGTCGGCAACAAATGTTCGCGTTGCGCTTGAACGATACGGGATTTGGATTTTATTTGCGATAATATTTTTATTTCCCGGTGTGTATCGTGCGCTTGTTTTACCGGCCATGGAAATGTTGTACGCGTTGTTTACCGGCGGGGTAGGTGGATTGTTCTAACGTGAGTGAAAAAAACAAACCCCGCCTTTCGCGAAAGGCGGGGTTTGTTTTTGCGCTTCGTCCTCCAGGTCGAAGCGCATCTCCTTGGTTGTTGGTTGGCTTGTCAAGGCCATCGCCTCCGTCGGATTCGGATCGGATCGCCGTCCATCAGGCTGATCATAAGCACGATCAGTCCGGCGAGAGGCGCCAGGATCAGAAGGATCATGGCCCAGTCCGGGATGAGCGACTGCCATAGAATCTTGACCGCGAAGAAGCCCGCGATCCCGGCCAGGGCTCCCAGCTTGGTCAAGGTGCTAAACAAGATCTTACTCCATGAAAATGAGCGAAAACTTGCCACATTCTACCTTTTTTAAGCCAACAAGTCAATATCCTTGACAAAAAAAGCATGATCCCGTATACTCCTCGCACATCAAAAGCGAAGTAATTCCACGATACTTTCTGTGGAATGAAGGCTCTCGATTCTATCGGGCAACGCTAAGAACCTTTAATGAAAGAGTTTTTGGCGTGCCACAGGCACTTTTTTTTATTTTTTCATTCATTTTATTTCGTAATTTCGTATTATTCGCGTATAGAGCGACATGGTCGCCACGTGGGTTAACGTCGTATTTCGTACTATGCCAACAATGAACCAAATTCTGCGAAAGGGGCGCACGAGCAAAAAGAAGAAATCAGATCGTCCTGCCATGCAATTCACGTATGATTCTTTGCATAGAAAAAAAACAGAATTGCGGCGTGGGGCGCCGTTTAAGCGAGGGGTTTGTACAAAGGTGTATACTACCACGCCAAAAAAACCAAACTCGGCGTTGCGTAAAGTTGCAAAAGTTCGACTTTCAAATGGTATGGAAGTGATTGCCTATATCCCGGGTGAGGGTCACAACCTACAAGAACACTCAATTGTTCTTATGCGTGGCGGCCGCGTGAAAGACTTGCCGGGTGTGCGGTACACCATTGTTCGTGGTGTGTATGACACCCAGGGTGTCGAGGGTCGAAAACGTAGCCGTTCAATTTACGGAACCAAAAAGCCAAAAAAATAGAGAATAGAGAATGAGGAATAAAAAAATTATTTGCTCATTACGACTATAACTATTCACTGAATTTGAAGTATGCCACGAGGAAAACAAGCACCGAAAAGAGATATTCTACCGGATCCAAAGTATCATAATTTAACATTGGCAAAATTTATAAATTACACCATGCAAGATGGTAAGAAAACAGTCGCGCAGGATATCGTGTATGGCGCGCTTGAGCATCTTGCTGAAAAAAAACAAGGTGACGCGGTAAAATTATTTGAAAAGGTTATTGAAACTATCCGGCCGCAGGTCGAGGTGCGTTCTCGCCGTGTTGGCGGAGCCAACTACCAGGTGCCAATGCCGGTAATGGGGAACAGAGGTTTGGCGTTGTCATTCCGCTGGATTTTGGACGCGGCCCGCAAAAGAAAAGGCCGTTCCATGCAGGAACGACTATCCGGCGAGTTTCTTGATATTTTAGAAGGCGTTGGTGGTGCCATGAAGAAAAAAGAAGATACACATCGCATGGCAGAAGCAAACAAAGCCTTTGCTCACTTCGCGCGTCGCCGTTAAACGGTCTCCTGTCGACAGCTGTCGGCGGAACCAATTATTTACTTCACTGGCGGTGACCGTAGTTTGTAAACTGTCGTCCGTCCACCAATATTATGTCAAGAGAATATACCCTCGATAAAACAAGAAACATTGGTATCATGGCGCATATTGATGCCGGGAAAACAACAACGACAGAGCGCATTCTTTTTTATACCGGAAAGAAGCACAAAATCGGTGAAGTGCATGAAGGCGCAGCTGAAATGGACTGGATGGAACAGGAAAAAGAACGTGGTATTACCATTACATCCGCCGCGACTACCTGTTTTTGGAAACCTCTAACAGATTTATCAGAAGAGTCTCATCGCATCAACATTATTGATACACCGGGTCATGTGGACTTTACCGTGGAAGTGGAGCGGTCGCTGCGTGTGCTCGATGGCGCGGTCGCAGTATTTGATGGTTCGCAGGGCGTGGAACCGCAGTCAGAAACTGTCTGGAGACAAGCAGACAAGTATGAAGTCCCTCGTATTTGTTTTGCCAACAAAATGGATAAGACCGGCGCGGATTTTTACATGACGCTCGACTCTATTCGAACGCGCCTTTCAAATAAAGCCTTTCCAATTCAGTTGCCAATCGGCGCTGAAAGTGAATTTTCCGGTATTGTTGATTTAATAGATAAAAAAGCGTACAAATTTGAAGGAGAGCATGGAGAAAACATGGTAGAAATTGAAATCCCTGCCGACATGAAGGACAGTGTTGAAAAATACCGGGCAGAGCTTCTTGAAAAAGTCGCAGAGGCCGAAGAACCGTTGATGGAAAAGTATATTAGTGGCGCGGAATTAACAGCACAAGAAATCAGAAATGGCATCCGCTTGCAAGTGCTTGCTGATGAGATTTATCCTGTCATGTGCGGATCTGCGCTTGCAAACATTGGCGTCCAATTGGTTCTAGATGCTGTTATTTATTTTCTCCCTTCGCCCCTGGAAGTGCCGGATGTAGAGGCAATAGACGCGGATGACGCTGAAAAGAAAGTTATTATCAAAGCATCTGACGAAGAACCCCTTACCGCGCTTGCCTTTAAGGTGGCCACGGATCCATTCGTTGGAAAACTGGTTTTTTTCCGCGTGTATTCCGGTTCAGTAAAGGCGGGTAGTTATGTTGTAAACACCACATCTGGCGAAAAAGAGCGAATCGGGCGCATTGTGCGGCTGCACGCGAATTCCAGAGAAGAAGTGAATGAAGTATTTTCCGGTGAAATAGCAGCAGCAATCGGCCTGAAGGGCACAAAAACAGGAGATACGCTATGCGCGGAGAACAGGCAGGTTCTTTTGGAAAATATTACATTTCCGGAGCCGGTGATTTCCGTCGCGATTGAACCAAAAACAAAGCAGGACCAAGAAAAAATGGGCATGGCTTTGCAAAAACTGGCAGAAGAAGATCCTACATTTAAGGTACATACAGATGATGAAACACTCCAAACCATTATTTCCGGAATGGGGGAGCTTCATCTTGATATTATCGTGGATCGCATGAAACGTGAGTTTAAGGTGGAAGCAAATGTCGGCGCGCCGCAGGTGGCATACCGTGAGACCATCCGCAAAATGGCTGAAGCAGAAGGAAAGTATATCAAGCAGTCAGGTGGACGTGGGCAATACGGTCACTGTTGGCTTCGCGTCGAGCCGGCGCCGGCAAACGCAGAAAAGCGGTTAGACTTTATCGATGAAATTAAGGGTGGTGTTATTCCAAAAGAATTTATTCCGGCTATTCAAAAGGGTGTTCGGGAAACCATGGACAAAGGTATTGTGGCAGGATATCCACTCGAAAATGTGATTGTGGCAGTATATGATGGTTCATACCACGACGTGGATTCTTCGGAAATCGCCTTCAAAATGGCAGGGAGCATGGCATTTACAGCAGCAGCCAAAAAGGCTGATCCTGTAGTGCTTGAACCGGTTATGAAGGTGGAAGTTATTACGCCGGAAGAGCATATGGGAGACGTAATTGGAGATTTGAACTCTCGCCGCGGGCAAATTCAGGAAATGACCGATCGCGGGACCGCCAAAGTGGTAAAGGCAATGGTGCCGCTATCAAGCATGTTTGGCTATGTTGGAGAGTTGCGATCCATGTCATCCGGTCGGGCCAGCTATTCCATGGAATTTGATCACTACGCTGAAGTCCCAAAGAATGTGGAGGCGGAGATTATCGCTGGCAGGAAGTAAAAAAGTTGGATTGTTTTGGCCAAGAAAAAATTGAGGCCGACATCCGCCGAAGGCGGATCGGGGCGGAGATTATTGCTGGCAGGAAGTAAATTACGTTAAAGAAAAGAGCGGCAATGCCGCTCTTTTCTTATACATCGCTATTTACTATTTGCTTGTTACGGTTTACTATTACACATATGTCAAAATTCGTACAAAAGCGTAAAAGTTGTGTTAAAGATAGTGTTTTATTCTATGTACGAGCGCGTGTGGAATTATTTCGGCTGGGGGATAAAAGTATCAGATGAAGTTTAATGTTATCACAATTTTTCCGGATATTATTACTCATTATACAGGCGAGACTATTTTGGGTCGCGCACAAAAAGAAGGTCATATTACTGTGGCAGCTATTGATTTAAGAAAGTATTCAGAAGACAAACATCACAACGTTGATGATACGCCATATGGAGGAGGAGCCGGCATGGTCATGAAACCGGAGCCGTTGTATAAGGCGCTTAAACATTTGGACGCAATACCGTTTAGAAAGGCGGACGGATTAACACGAGTAAAAAAAGTGTTCAATGGAAGTTTGAAGAAAAAAAAACGGACGATTGTGTTATCTCCGCGCGGCAGACAGTTTGATCAGCGTGTTGCAGAGCAATTGTCAACGCTGGATGAAATTACGTTTGTATGTGGTAGATATGAAGGCATTGATCAGCGTGTGGTGGATTACATGGTCGACGAAGAAATTTCCATTGGTCCATATGTGCTGGCCGGTGGCGAGCTTGGTTCGCTTGTGATTATTGAAGCCGTTTCTCGTCTTTTGCCGGGGGTATTGGGCAACCCGGAGTCACTTTCAGAAGAAACATTTAATTCGTCATTGCGAGGAGCCAAAGGCGACGCGGCAGTCTCATCGAAGAATATGGAATATCCCCAATATACCAAGCCCTCCGACTTTAAAGGCTGGAAAGTACCAGACGTACTTTTGTCGGGAAATCACAAGAAAATTAAAAAATGGCGTGAAACGCGGAGAGATTAGTTTATCCGGCGGAGCGCAGCGGAAGAGTAATTTCAAAAATAGATCCTTCATTTTCTTTGCTCGAAAATTGAATGCTTCCGCCATGTTCTTCTATGATACGTTTTGCAATGGCAAGACTCACGCCACTCCCCATGTTTATGCCGAGTGACGCATTGCTTGCTCGAAAAAATTCAGAAAAGACTTTTTCTTGTTCCTTTGCTGGAATACCATACCCTTTGTCCGTTACCAGAATAGAAAGCGTTGTCTTGCCGAGGACAGCCTCCACGTTAACCGCTTTATCTTTTGGACTATAGATAAGAGCGTTTTCAATAACATACAGGATAGCAGAAACGATTTTTTGCTCATCAACAAGTAGTTTGTTAGGAATAGTTTTTTTCCCAATCCGTACCACTCTGGCTACATCTTGAGATTTGGAAAGGGCGTTTAGAATTTTTTTATACAGTACGTCAAATGAGAGTAATGTCTCTGTAGGTGTATCTTCTTTTTTTGCTGTCATTCCAATATACAGCAGCATTCGATCGATAATAGAATTTAATATCAGTACTCCCTGCATCATGATGCGTTGTGATTCTTCTTCTCCTTTGGGGACTATGCGGGATTCAATCTGCCAGCGCAAGTTGGTTAGCGGTGTGCGCAGTTGGTGGGATAGCGTTGATATAAAGGCATAGCGTTTTTTTACGTCCTCAATGGTTCTGGCTTTTTGCGAAAACAGAATGACAATTGACATAAAGACTGCTGCGAGGAAAAAAATAATCGCCAGCAAAAAAGGTTCAAACAGTTCATCAAATGAAAGGAGTTCATTTACCTCAGCATCAAAGGTAAAGTCATAATTCGTTTGTTCTGTTAGTGAAAGCTCTTCTGTCACTTCTCTTTTTGCATACAGTTTTGAAAAAATATTGTTGCTTTTCTCTGCAACTTGAATAGATCCTACATCACCACCGCGCCCGGCTATTGAAATGGTTATATTTTTGTTTCCTATCATTGTTTGCGGCAAAATATGTGAAAAGAAAGTATCAATATCAATAACCGTAGTGAGGGTTCCTGAAAAAAAGTGCTGCCGTTCTTCCACTGTTTCAGGGATGTCCTTATTCTGATAGAGGGGTATGACTACCAAAACACCGTCGCCTCCTTCACCGAGGTTGAGAAGAGAGGAAACGGAAATATCCCCAACATCTCTCGCTCTATAAGAATTTTCAGTTCGGATTGCGTCTCCCAGAGAGTCCAATCCAAGTAAAAAGTCCACTTCCTCTTCCGGATAAATGTATTGTATTGGTAAATACGTTTCTCTCATTCCTTCGGGTTGTATGGAATATGCAGGATATCCGTCCGGACGAATACTTGTATCCGTTGAAATTTTCTTTAAAAAGGCATCTTTATCTTTTCCCAATACCAGCGGAGCATATGAAAACGTTTGGAATCCTGAATATTCATTCAAGAATTTAGATACTTCAACATAATTATAAAATTCTGATCTGGTGACTACCTCGCTGGAATAAAAAAACCCCCTCGCAGAGCGAAGAGCAGCAACGGCCCCCAAGAAATGTTCTGATGATAATGATAAAAAAGCATCAGCTTCCGTTTGCAGATGTGCATCAGCGCTCGTGTAAATTCGCTTGATACTTTGACTAATGAGAACGTACGCCAGTATTGTCGCAATAAGAATTGCGGCCCCAACCATGCTGAGCGTGAATCGATTCCGTTTTGTATGAAATATTTTCATGGCTTTAGTATAACAAATTCAGCGATATACTTCACTCATTTTGTTGACGAGGTGCTTCATGAAAAGTGTATCCTCTTTATGTATCCTCTCTTTTTATTACGTCTATGACCGTGTAGTTATTTACTTCATATACTTTCACAAAGTTTTCTGATTCAAACAATTTTTTGTCTATTTTTATCTTTTTTTCTTCAACTCCTTGTATAATTTTATCTACATGAAAATAGAGATAATAATATTCATCATCACCGGAAAAAATAAATCGTTCCAACTCTCCATACGGAGAATTGATTACTTTTTGATACAGCTCTTCGGTTGTCTGTGAATGTGCTAGAGATTCAACATAAGCGTATCGCTTGGAGAAGATGGCCGTGGGATGGTTATTGTGCTGATTAAAATATATGACGTGATGCAACGGAATAAATGCCAATATTTGTGGTACGGTTTGAAGCGTCAGTTTTGAGCTTGCCTTAGGATCTTTTTTGAGAAAATCAGCGAGGTGGACGATAGATTCATTCACGTACCTCGATTCAACACGGCGCATTTTTACGATGGGATCATCCACAAAAACCCCAAACATTGATTGTGAGGCAAAAAACAAAATACCGATAACAGTGATTGTGAAAGAAATATCTTTGTTATCGCTCACTTTAAAGTGGTGCCAAATGCGATCTATGCCGTACGCGGCGGCAATGGCGAGCAGTGTCGGCGAAAGGACGTAGAAGCCACGAAATTCTTGGAACGGGGTTTTGAAGAAGAGTAAGGAAATCATGCCGCCACCCCACCAAATAAAGGCTGTGATAAAAAGAAATAACAGTTGTTTCGTGATGGTATGCTTTCTGAAAAAAATAAGCACCCCAAGACCAAAAAGATATATGAGGTTATTTATGGAATTCAATTGAAACATTGGGAGCCAAAGATCAAGCCCTTTGGGAGTAAAGAAAGCTGTCTGCCAGCTTTCCATGCCGAACTGGGTGTATGACCTAATAAGCGGCAGGAGAAACGGTGTACTCACCAGGAGAGTGACAAGCATTGTTTGAAACAGCCGAAAAAAATATTTGATTCTTGACTGTTTGTTATTGAAAAGACCCAGCAAAAAGAAAGCTATTGCAGCAAAGATAAGCCAGAGATAATAGACCATGAAGATAGCGCCGGCTATTGTACCGTATATGATTGACTGTTTGTGGGACCATCTGTCTTCTAAGATTTTGCGATACAAATTGATATACCAAAATACTGTCGCCGCCGCTGCGATTACCTCATATGGTTTTCCAATAAGCAGATCTTTGTCGAGTACTGTCAAAATCACCAGTGGGCATAAAAGCGCAAAAATTTCGTTTGGCCTCTCATGCGGGTTGCTGTTTTTTTCAAGAAATTTTTGATAGTAGTATAAGCCGGCCGGGAAACATAAAAAAAAACAAAAAGAGGCAAATTTTGCAATGAGGACACCATTCCAGTTCATCATTTTTCCAATGAGTCCAAAAAACCAAAAAAAAGCCGGAGGATAAAAAGGGGGGAGGTTATGGTATGCAAAATCTGATCCTAGGCCGACGTGCGCAAACGTGTTGTACATTGCGGCAATAGTGATTTCATCCCCCTGTAGCCCCCAGAGCATGGACGCGAGATCGTTTGTTAAAAAAAAATATGACGCGGAAGAAATGAGGCCGACCAAAAGGAGGAAGTAGATTTTTTTCTTTTTTTTGTGTACGAGGTAGATGGAAGATATCAAAAAAACGATAAACATTAGTTTTATGATGATATACATTTGTACATCCGAAAAATCCATATTAGTAAGTCAAATGATTTATGTTTCTTTGTACACCCAGTGCTTATAACAAATAAAGTTAAAAATGAAAAGGGTTGCGATAGTTGATAATCTTACTAATGTATATTTGATGTGAAATATATCGTTGAATATGTACATAAAGGTGATAGATGTCACGTAGTTAAAAGCAACAAGAATCAAGTAGCGAATAAGCTGTCTGAAGGGGATTTTTTTGCTTGAAAAAGACCAGTATTTATTCACAATAAAATTGTATAGGATGACAAGCAATTGGTTGGTCGCGACAGCTACCACAGGCCGGAAATTGATTCTTTCTATGAGAAAAATGAGTAATCCGATATCAATAAATAGGGAAGTGACGCCCACGGCGAGGAAGCGCAGTATTTGATATTTTGAACTGTGTATGTATAATTTGAGCTTCTTCAACATAGGCTATGATTTGCTCGGTAGTCTGCGAGTACTCAATATGTGTTAGAATATCATAATTAACCCGTCATGCACCTTTTTTATCCCCAAACTCCCCACAGGCAAAACGCTTGACATATTCTCCAGGCTTAGTATATAATGCCGAAGCACTAAAAATCCTCTAAAACTTACCGTTTCCCAAGTCTTGTCTACGCCCTTCGGGCTACGCCAAGCAGGCACCCAAGAATGGATCAGCTTGCTCGGCGAAGTTACGCAGCTCTGCCTACCGGCAGGCAGGCGAGATACTAGGAGAGAAAGAGCAACTCAATTCCGCAGCGATTTCTTCGTGGCGGGACCAGGTTTCTCTTTTTTTTCTTCTTTGATCAGAAAGAAGAAACTGGCTGTTCATTACAATTCAGCAACCAAAACAAAGATTATTTGCACATAATCTGTAAGGTTCACTATAAAAATGTGACAAGAATAACCATATTGGGTCTTCGGACCTGATAGTTCAACGTCTATAAACACAAATATAAACTCTTTATTGAGAGTTTGATCCTGGCTCAGGATGAACGTTGGCGGCGTGACTAAGGCATGCAAGTCGAGGGAAGTGTTCGCTTCGGCGAAATTACTACCGGCAAACGGGTGAGTAACACATTGGTAACCTACCTGCGAATCGAGCATAGCCCGGAGAAATCCGGATTAATACTCGATAGTCATGGGGGGTCTTCGGACATTCCCATGTAAAGATTTATCGTTCGCAGAGGGGCCTATGTCCTATCAGCTTGTTGGTGAGGTAAAAGCTCACCAAGGCTATGACGGGTACCGGGCGTGAGAGCGTGATCCGGCTCACTGGGACTGAGACACTGCCCAGACTCCTACGGGAGGCTGCAGTCATGAATATTCCACAATGCACGAAAGTGTGATGGAGCGACGCCGCGTG
>PFCB01000002.1:3326-40299 GCA_002773135.1 Candidatus Magasanikbacteria bacterium CG10_big_fil_rev_8_21_14_0_10_47_10 | reverse complement strand
TAGCGCCTGTTGGTTTAAATCCGGGAATGGGTTTGTTGTTCTTTCATTACGGATTGGGAATCGCTTCTCGTCTTTGTCGTACGAGGAAAGCCCAATAACACTGCGCATGGCCCAGTATTTAAGCCAGTCCGGATACAGAGCGTCATCCGAGGCCAGGTAGTCCACCCATTTATCCAAAGAGCGTGTTTGCTCATCCATACGGGCAATGATTTCCTCGGCCATCTGTTTTTCTTTATTTGAAAAGCCCTGCAGCTGATGTCGTATGTCTGCGCCGCTCGCGACCGTCTCTACAGCTGAAGTGATTTTGTTTTTTGTTTCGTCCGGCACTTTCACATCGCCGTGACCGCGCTCGCGCGCAAGACGCTGATCATACTTGAGATATTCATCCGTGGCAATACCCGGCTTCACGATAAGGTTGTTGTGCATGAAGTTTTTCATCAGGGAGAGATTGCGCTCTTTGCGATCAACCCTGCCGTTGTCGCGTTCAGGGGGATTAAAAATGTTTCCGAGCCGGTCCAGATAGTTTTGAATACGAACCTCGGGGGCTTGAGATACCTTTTCTCCTGTCCTCCTTCCCTTACGCTGTGCCGCCCTCTCCACTTCCGGCGCATTGTGCAGGCCATATTTTTTTTGCAGAAATTCCGGATTTTTCATAAGTATGACGGTATTTATGTATGGTATTCCTCTCCCATGGACAAAATCAATTTATAGTATATAGTATATTCATGCCGCAAGACAAGTACAAAATTTATCCCACGACGCACGAGGCTTGGGATGCCATGTATCGGGCCATTTCTCGGGCCAATAAGTCGGTCTACTGGGAGATGTATATTTTTGTTGACGATGAGGCCGGAAGTCGTTTTTTTGACATACTCGAAAAAAAGGCTTCTGATGGCGTGGATGTTAAAGTCATTGTTGACTACCTTGGTAGCTTCGGATTGTCTCGTAAGCGTGCACATTCACTCAAAGAGAAAGGGGTGGATTTGCAATTTTTTCACGAGAGAAAACATCGATACCGAGGCATTTGGACACGTTTTGCCGCACGCACGCACAGAAAATTGTTGATTGTTGATGAGCACATTGGATTTATCGGCGGCGTGAATGTGCAAAAGTCCATGAAAGATTGGTTGGACATTCATGTAAAGATTGAGGGGGATGCCGTGCGTTCCATGCTGCGCGCTTTTGCAAAAATGTATATGATTTGCGGGGGAGCAAAGGAACATGTGAAGTATTTGCTTAAATATAAATTTCGTGTTGCCAAGGGTATTGATGACCTTGAATTTATTTATGATGATTCAAGTCAGACACAGTCAAAGACAAGAAAAGTTTACACCGAGGCGCTTCTCAAGGCGCGTGAGCGTGTTATTTTGTTTTCTCCATACTATTTGCCGGATAAAAAATTTATCGAGGCGCTATGGCAAGCGCAAAAAAGGGGAATCAAGGTTGATTTGCTTATTCCATTTCGAACCGATCTTCGGTTGGCAACGTACGCTGCCTATACATATTTTTCTCTCATGAAAAAAAATGGCGTCAAGGTTCACCTTATGCGCAGTATGATGCATGGCAAAGGAATAATTGTGGACGACGAGTGGGCCATGGTTGGCAGCACCAATTTGGAGGAGGGAAGTATGTATGAAAATTATGAAGCCAATGTGAAATTTAGACACAAACCAACTGTGCAAAAAATAAAATCCACTCTGGAAGAGTGGATTGGCAAGGCGGTTCGCTTGGATGATTTAAATTGGGAAGATCGTGGAAAAATGCACAGAGTAAAGGAGTGGCTTGCTCTTAAACTCTATCGTTTTTGGCAGAGTGGTCGTCGTCCGGACCGTTAATTGAAAATACGCGTTCCGTTTCTCCAGAGTGATTGATAGAAATAGAAATCACTCTTTTTTTATCTATCAGCTTTTCAACATTTTCCGGCCACTCAATAACAGCAATGGCATCCGGGTCTCCGACATAATCTTGCGCGCCAATATCAAGGAGATCTTGTTCATTTTTGAGACGATATGTGTCGATGTGTACAAAATTTTTTATACCGGATGTTGGCTGATTAATATCGTACACATTCATGAGTGCAAATGTTGGACTGGTGATATCATCTCGAACGCCAAGTGTTTTTGCAAGCGCTTTGGTAAACGTTGTTTTACCAGCGCCAAGCTTACCAAAAAGCAACACAACATCTCCGCCACGAAGCTGTGCTGCAACCTGTTTGGCCAGTTCGTTGGTGTCTTGTTCGGAATATGATATGTGTTCCATGGTTATCGATGTTCCGGGTAGAGAGGAAATTGCAATGTCAGTGCTTTTACTTCCTCGCGAACACGTTGCAAGACAGACTCATCCGTATGGTGCGTTAGTGCTTGTTCAATAAGAACAGCTACTGTTTCCATGTCAGCTTCTTTCATTCCGCGCGTTGTTAATGCCGGGGTTCCAAGACGAATCCCGGACGGATCCATCGGAGAGCGAGGATCATCCGGAATCATGTTTTTATTTACTGTAATGCCTGCGTGGTCAAGTGCCTTTTCAGCCTCAGCACCGGTCAGTCCTTTTGGTGTGACATCAATCAACAGAAGGTGATTGTCTGTCCCGCCAAACATGAGTGTATATCCAAACTCATTGAACTTTCGCTCCAGCACTTTTGCGTTTGCTTTTATTTGTTTGGCATAGTCCACAAACGCCGGTTCCAGTGCTTCTTTAAACGCAATGGCTTTCCCTGCAATATTATTTTCATGTGGGCCGCCTTGAAGTCCGGGGAAGATAGCTTTATCAATTTTTTTGGCAAAGTCTTTTTTGCACATAATCATGCCGCCTCGAGGGCCACGCAGAGTTTTGTGCGTTGTAGTTGAAACAACATCAAAAATTGGAACAGGATTGTTCATTTGTTTTCCGGCAATAAGTCCGGCAATGTGGGCGATATCCGCCATGGTCATGGCGCCAACCTCGTCAGCAATTTGCTTGATTGCGGGGTAATCAATTTCTCTGGAATACGCGCTGTAGCCGACCAGGATCAGTTTTGGTTTGTGCTCGAGGGCCATGGCGCGCAGGTTGTCCATGTCTATAAGACCTTGGGCATCTGTTTTGTACCGGACAAAGTTAAATACTTTTGCAATGCTGGTCACCGGGTGGCCGTGCGTCAGGTGTCCACCGTGAGACAAATCCATGCCCAATATCGTGTCACCGGGTTCTAGCAGTGCAAAGTAACAGGCGACATTGGCTGGCGCGCCGGAAAGTGGTTGCACATTAACATGCTCGGCACCAAAAATTTCTTTGGCTCTGTCGATGGCAAGCTGTTCAACCACATCAATAAATTCACAGCCGCCGTAGTATCTCTTTCCGGGGTAGCCTTCTGAATATTTATTTGTGAGCACTGATCCAAGCGCCTCCAATACAGCCAGGGATACAAAATTTTCCGATGGGATCATTTCCAGACCTGATTCCTGTCGGTTCAGCTCGCTTTCAATTGCTTTTTGAATAGCCGGATCGTAGTCAGTGAGGTGTTGCTTGTTCATAGAGGGTAATTGATCATTGTTAAATTGTTATATTGCTATATAGTATTATTGTTTTCATTGAGGTATGCATGAATCACTTCCTGCACATTTGGCGCTGTCTTTTCCGGTAGGTTATGAATATCAAACCATCCCCATTCCAGTGTTTCTTCTCCCGGTTTGATTTCTCCAATCCGCTTGGCGAGAAAATGGATTAACAGTACATGTCCATCTTCATCAATGAGTTTGTGGAGCACTGTAATAAGCGGCCGCAAAATTTCAATATCAATACCCAGCTCTTCTTTACATTCTCGCTTGGCTGTTTCTTCAAACGTTTCATGTGCGCCATCAACAGCTCCGCCGGGAAACATCCAAATTTCATCAGCCTCGGTTCCTTCATATTCTCTATTGAGCAGTACATTATTTTCTTCAATAATGACCGGTCCTGCCACAAGAAATGTATTGTCTGGTAGTTTCATAGTAAAGGCAGTGTATCATCTTCGGCTGGGAGGCTCAAGTGGGCTATTCAAGGCTCCGGTTGAGCGGTATACTTGGTCAAAAAGAGCTTATGTCATGGATGTTTATTAGCATTTCAGCCCATTTATGCTGGGCGTTGGCTAACCTGGGAGACAAATACTTGGTTAGCAAGCGGATACGAAATCCGTACGTGTATGTTCTCTGGCTTTACCAGCTGAGCGTGGTTCCTGTTGTGGTATTAATCCCGTTTGTTGATTTTTTTGTTCCAAGTGGCGCAAGCCTTGTATGGTTGATGGCTGCTGGCATCCTATGGGCGTTCTCCGGAATGCCGTATATAAAGGCAATGCAAATTGAAGAGCCATCGCGCATTAACATGTATTGGAGTCTCATACCGGTCTTTATTTTGCTCTTTAGCACACTTTTTTTGGGAGAGAGGTTTACGCATGTGCAACTTTTTGCTTTTGTTCTGCTTGTTTTTGGCAGTGTGATCGCGTCAGTGCATGCCAAAGGAAAGGGGCTTTCTTTTTCACGGGCGGCCAAACTAATGATCATTGCTACGCTTGGTTTTTCGATTCAAATTACCATTATGGATTATGTCTTTGCGACAGTTCCATTTTTGGTTGGGTTTATTTGGTTTTCGTTATTTGGCGCAGTAGCGGCATCAGTGATCGCGCTGTCTCCCTGGATTCGGTCCGAGTATGTTCGTGAGCTGAAGCGCATGAGTGGCATCGTGAAAATTGGTCTTCCCACTGTTGTGCTTATCGATTTGTCCGGGACAGCACTCAGTCAGTTGGCCATATCACTTGGCCCGGCCGCACTTGTGTTGGCATTTGAAGGGTCGCAGATATTATTTGTTTTTTTAATCTCCACTTTTTTGTCGTTATTTTACCCACACATTATTAAGGAAGATTTGGATAAAAGAAATGTCTTTTTGAAGCTGACCGCGCTTATTTTTGTGATCGCGGGTACATTTGTACTGGCATTTTCCGGGGTTTAATTTTTTTTCACCATATATGTCCCTTCTTTTGTATACCCAAGTTTTGCATAATAGCCACGCACACCAACACCGGAAATAACCGCCACGCGCTGAAAGCCTTGCTCTGCAGCAATACGTTCCGCCTCAGCGACCAGCTTTTTGCCCAGTCCTTTGTGCTGAGAGGCGCGTGCATCGCGCTCACCAATTGACACCAACTGCCCATAGACATGCAGCTCTCGAATAAAGGCTGCGTGTTTTATTTCCGGCATGAGCTTTTCAAGTGCATCATTTGATTCAGTCGGAATGCGTAGTCGGAGAAAGCCAAAAACAGCAGTGCGATCCTTGTCCTCAAACGTAATAAAATATTCTTTGCCTCCAACTGTTTCGTATTCATCAACAAACAATACCTGCTCAGCATCTACCAGATTTTTATGTCGCGAAATTTCACGGCAGCGCAAACATTCACACGTGTCACCATTTTTAGCCATTTTGTGCGCCAGCACTTCGCGCAAATTGGTCACAATATTACCGGCTTCAATTTCTGTGGCCGGAATATCACGAATTAAACGCGAAATGCGGCAATAGCGTGGTGTAGATTTTTTCATTTCAAGCAGCGCGTCAAAGAGCGCTTCATCACCATATGGCTTGTACCGTCCATCTAAGAACCACTGATACAGTTCGGCAGACTTGATCACTGTGTTTGGATAAATTTTGACCATGTCCGGTCGCAGGGCGGTATCTTCAAACAAGAGTTTATACATTTCAACGTCATGCGCGGGGGTGGTACCCGGCAAATCCGGCATAAAATGCAGGTCCACTTTAAACCCGGCGTCGCGCAATAGCTTCATCGCGATTTTAAATTCATCTACCGTGTGGCCGCGGTGTACCAGTTTCAAAATGGCATCATCCGGCGCTTGCAGTCCAAGTTCCACACGCGTGCATCCTTGTCGGCGCATGTGGTAAATTGACTTTGGTGAAATGGCATCGGGTCGGGTTTCCAGTGTAATTCCAATGATGCGATGGTCAGCGCTCTCGTTGTATATCTGTTCAGCGTCAACCGCATCCATCAGTGCTTCAAGCGGTTTATCATTCCAATACGCCTCTTCTGTAAAAGGGGTTTCAATCTCGCGGGACAAATTATTACACGCTTTAAACGATTCCAAAATGTACCAGTATTGATATTTGAGGGGATAGGCGTTCCATGTACCGCCTTTGGTGATATACTCGATTTTGTCGGTCGGGTGTCCGTTTTTTTCAAGCATTTCAATTCGTTTTTGCATGAGCAAATAGGGATTGAAATTCAATCGGAGCGAACGGGCAGCTGCCGGTTCTGACGCAATATAACTTTTTGGCATGCGCACTTCTGTGGGGCAATAAATGCATTTGCCAGGGCAGGTATATGGTTTGAGCAAAGACGTAATAACGGCAATGCCAGAGGTGCTTCTAATCCCTGCTTTCATGAACAGGTGCTCCATCTCGGGCGCGGGCGCTATCCTTTTCTTTTTGATTAAATCATGGTAGGCTCGGAGCACGTCACGGTTGGCCGGCTGATTGATACCAAGCTTGCTTGAGGCACGGCGGCGGATATCATCAAATTCAGCCTTTGTGAGAGGTTTTTTTTCAAGAATGTCAAGTACAATTGTTTCAAGCTGTTTTTCAGTCACCATATGGATGACACGCAAGCGAAAAAAGTAATTCGTGAGACATCGGCCGCCTACAACATTATTGCAGGTCTGTTTTCCAGTACGCGTGATTATGTATGGAATGACGTAAAGCCTCTGCTGGCAACTGTTGTGCCAAATACCACTACTTTGGACATTGGGTGTGGTAATGGCAGATTATATCAAGAATTAGCAAAAAATCAAGTCAATTACATTGGCATAGATAATGCTGATAAGCTGATTGATGTTGCCAAGGAAAAGTACCCGGCGGCACGCTTTATCGCCTCTGATATGACCAAAATTCCGTTGCAAGAGGGGGTCGCTGATATGATTTTTTCGATTGCCTCTTTTCATCACCTGCCAACCGACGACTTGCGTGTCCGTGCGCTGCGAGAAATGAAACGGCTGCTCAAGCCGGAAGGCAGGATTGTCATGCTGAACTGGAATTTGTACAGCAACTGGGCGCGAAGCAAGGGGTTTAGTGGTGACGAAAATGGGGATTTTTATATCCCGTGGAAAGACGCAAAAAAACAGGTCTTGGCGACCCGCTATTATCATGGATTTATGCTGGAGGATTTGCACGACCTTGCTGAGCAAGCCGGTCTTATGATTGAGAGGCAGTATTATTCAAAAGATGGTAAAGAGAGCAGCTTGGGGCCGGGGGATAATATTGTGACGGTTATGCGCCCGTAACCAGACACACAACCGCGCCACTACAGGTCCAGCCCGTAGCAAGGGCTTTTTTTAATCCTGCCACTGATAGGGCGCTGTTTGAAGATATAGAAATGTTTGTTTCTTTTTTTGTAAGTGACATTGCGTCGCGAATCTCATCATCAGACACAATCCAGCCGGCGCCGCCTGTTTGTTTTACTGCTGCAGCGCAGGCGTCTTTTCTGTGCGCCACGTTATCAACAATCGCGCCAGCAATCGATTGCTCAGTCTTTTGTGCATGCGCGCCTAGCGTCTGTGCAATTGGGAAGCAGGCTTCCGTTTGCACTACATGAACTTGCGTACCCGGGTTCATGCGCGCAAAGCTCTGAGCCAAAGCCTGCGCGGTTGTGCCGGATGAAGTGGGAACAAATACCGCGCACAAATTTGGAATTTTACATAGATCTTGCGCCAGTTCATTGTAGCCAACCAGTGCCAGGTCATCGGTAGACTGTCGCAGATTTTTTGCTGTGCCCGCGGCGTCTACCTGAAACGCTGTTTGTTTGGGGCGGTCAACTTGTTCGACAGTAATTTTTTCCGGATCAAGATATGGTCTGAGGCGCGATAGTTTTTCCATTGGAATGTGCTGACCGACAAAGATGCGAAGCCTAATGGGATTTGAAGGGTTATTCTGATTATGTTTTTGTACGGCTATGGCTGCTGCCAGAGCCGCGTTCCCGGACGAAGAAATAACAAAATCGCGAATGTCGTCGCGTTTCACATATTCTTTGATCATCAGTGGAATGGATCGCCCCTTGTGAGATCCGTATGGGTGTTCGTCCTCGCGTTTAAGATAGACTTCGTCTATGCCAAGCGCGCGGGCAAGCGATAGATATGATTGTTGGACTGTCTTCATATGAGTACGAACTACGCCTGCCTGCCTGCAGGAACTATACGAAATTACGAAAATGTTGTTGAATTGGAATCATTATTTTGTAATTTTCCGCCCCGGCGGAAAAGCTCCCGTTTGTATTTGGTACGGTATCTTGCTAACTGATGTATTCCTATGCTAGTCTATAGAAACCATTTATTATTGTAAAGCCATATATGCATCTTACCTGCCCAGAATGTAAAAATGACGTTGATCTTGCTCGCTATCCGGGTTTGGCCGATAACCAGGCCGTTGAGTGCCAAATGTGTGGTATCACACTGCTGGTAACGGACACATCAACTGACGAAGTCCAGGCAGAGATCTTGGACGAAGGGAAATGAAGGACACCGCGTGCCTTCATCCCGAGCCAAGCGAGGGATCTACACCGCGTGCCTTCATCCCGAGCCAAGCGAGGGATCCACGGTCAAAGGAAATTGACTTCCTCTATAACCTTGGCTGTCATTCCCGCTTTCCTGCCTACCGGCAGGCAGGCGCGGGAATGACATAGGCTCAGATGATATTTAAATTATCCTTGTAGTTTGCTTACCAACGCCTCAATCATCCCGCGGAATCCGTGGGAACCAAGGAAGACGATAACATCCCCATCTTTTGCTTTGGCAAGCTCGGCCACCAGCTGATCATCATCTTCCACATAGCGCACGTCCCGGTGCGTTTTTTGTATGACGGAAGTCAAGGAGTGTCCGTTTAGCGGCGCCGGCTTTCCCGGGACTCGTTTTACAATACTGAGCCGAGGAATGATGACCGTGTCAGCCTCCGCGAATGCGCCATCATACCCGGGGATTGACTCTTCCAGACGGTTTCCGGTGTTTGGTTCAAACACCGCGTAAATGTGCCCATGATAGATTTGTCGAAGGCTGCGCAGCACGGCTTCCGCTTTTTTGGGCGAGTGCGCAATGTCGTCAAAAACAGTCACATCATGATCAAATCGTTTTTCCAGTCTTCGCTTAATATTTTTAAACGACTGAATGGCCGCTATGATATCGTCCGGATTCAAACCTATTTCGTGACAGAGAGCAAAACAGCCTGTCATGTTGTCTGCCATGTAGTCACCCAGTTCATTTGTGTGAACGTGATAAGTAATATCCTTGTGCAAGATGTCAAAGTCCACACCCACTGTTGAAGAGGCGACATTCGTGTATTGGTAATCGTTATCCGCTGTTTTCCCATATGTCACGACAGGGGCTGCTGTCCGCTGAATGATCGCCGCATTTTGGTGAAGAACTTTTCCAGACACTATCAGCAGACCATTGTCAGGAAGCATCCCGACCAACTCTGCAAACGCGTTGATATAGTCCTCCTCCGTTGGATACACATCAGCGTGATCCCACACCACCGAAGTGAGCAGCAAATGCGTAGGCGCGTAATGGAAAAATTTTGCCTTTTCATCCCACTTGGCGGTTTTGTATTCATCTCCTTCAACCACGGACCACGGCGAGTCGGATATGCGCGCTGAAAGCATGCCGTCCTGTGGTACACCGCCAAACATGTAGCTTGGGTCCCTGCCGTTTTGCGCGAGGATACAGGCAAGCAGGGCCGTACTCGTGGATTTGCCGTAGGTCCCTGCGCACACAATGGAATTTTTTTTAATGAGCATTCGTTCCATTAGCTCCGGGTAAGACACATAGTCAATTCCATTTTTTTGGACACAGAGCCATTCAGGATTTTGAGATCCTGCGACATTTCCCACCACCACCAGATCCGGATTGCCATTTTTTGTCATTTTTTCTACATGCCAGCCCGGGTAATACGAAATACCAGCCTCCTTTAAATGGTTGGAGACTGGTGGATAAAATCCCTTATCAGAACCGGTAACAGTATGTCCCAGTTTGTGAAGTGATATGGCAAGGGCGCTCATGGCCACGCCGCAAATGCCTATAAAATGTATCCTTTTTTTTTCTTGCATCTGTGCGCAGATCAAAGTTTCACGATACTATTAACAACCGTTATTCTCCATCATCAATGCGTACTTCCATTTGCACCCTGGTTGGTGGCTTTGGCGCCAGAGGTTGTTCAACATTTGATTTTTTTGACATTTGTTTGGTTACCGATTCGTCTCGAAAGAAGCGGCGCTGTTCATTTGGTTCTACAAGCAGGATGGAGCTGGCTGCGATGACCGTAAGAACCGACAAGAGAATGATGCTGTTCGCGGTTGTCATTTCCGCTTTACTTTTTTTGATTTTTTTTCGACGAGGCATAAAAGGGGATTAAAAGTATGGTTGTATTATACATCAGAATCAAGTATTTGTTTTAATGTTTCAAGATTATTGGACCAGCCCGTCCCATCAAACCACTCCAAGCCGGCAAATTGTAGCTTGTACGTATCGGTCGGCCGCTGGGCAGCGCCAATATAGATGTGTGTTTTGCTATTCTCTTTTGCATACTGAATCGCCTGGAGCATCATACCCATGCCTATGTTTTTGAGTTCAGAGCCAGTAGCCAATAGTGCATAGAAGGGATAGGAGTAGTGGACAATGTAATCCGTTTCCAGCGCAATGCAATATCCTATTGGCTGTGAACTATTTGTTGTGAACTTTAAGAGGCGATTGAAATTGCTTTTTTTTCTATCAGTCATTATTTCTTTTATTTTATTTGCGCTAAAAGTTCCTTCGCCAAATTTTGTATCATAAAAGTCTTTTGCCATTTTTCCAATAGACCAGTCATACTCAGCATAGGGAATTGATGTCGCTGCCAGTATCATGTCCTGGCATTTGCGCAAAATCCGTCGGTTTTCGCTGGATAGTTCAAACTGTGATAAATCAACACGGACGCTGCGCGTTTGATCCATTTCACCTTTTCCTTTGCGCGTAAAAACATAGCCCTGTTGATACATCGCATGTATGGTTTCATCAGAAAAATCAGATATTGTTTGTGTGTTCCAGGAAAGGTATGACATACAAAAAGAGAACCGGGCGCGTGTATTTTTTTGTCCGCTAAAACAGCGCCACCCAAAGACCAAGCAGTACGACCATTGCGTGCATCACCCAAAAACGCATAACGGTCTTTTCTTCGCTCCAGCCGCGCAGTTCAAAGTGATGATGAATCGGCGCCATTTTAAAAATTCTTTTCCCTAACGTATAGCGTCCCAAAATTTGAATAATGACTGACAGCAATTCTACGTAAAAAATAA
The DNA here is from genome assembly GCA_002773135.1 of Candidatus Magasanikbacteria bacterium CG10_big_fil_rev_8_21_14_0_10_47_10. Lineage (GTDB taxonomy): Bacteria > Patescibacteriota > Patescibacteriia > Magasanikbacterales > UBA922 > 1-14-0-10-47-10. The sequence goes on along the minus strand of PFCB01000002.1, from coordinate 28,973 downwards.
ACCCAATCAGCGGCAAGAGCAGCATTTTGTTAATGACAATCGCGTTTATTGCCAATAGAGCACCAAGTCCGAGTGTTCCGACATCTCCCATTTGGAATCGTGCCGGCTTGATGTTGAAATAGGTATAGGTTAACAATGCGCCTACAACCGTGGCATTCAGCGCGGCAATTTCTTCGTATCCGCCAAGCCATGAAAGAATGGTAAGCGCGGCAAAGGTAATGATGAGTGATCCCCCTGCCAATCCATCCATGCCGTCTGCCACGTTTACCGCATTGGCCGTAAACATGACAAATATAATGATAAGTGGCACCAACCACCAACCAATATCGACATAGCCATCAAAGGGAATGTAAATATCTCGCCAGTGTTCACCAAGTTTGTAGTATACCCACCATGCAGTGAGGGCACCGGCTGTAAACTGTAACAATAATTTTTCGTGGACGTGTACGCCTTTTCCTGGATGGCGTGAGAGCCAGACAGATGCGCGTTTGAAAATGGACCATGGGAATGTTATTACCAGCCATACGCGGTGGCGCACGCTTTTGTGCACACGAATGAGACGCAATACTTGCGACAGTTTTCTGCTCCTGCGGGTGTGGCCATACACATGGAGCACATCGTCCATGCCGCCAAGTGCAGCGGAAAGCAGCATAACCCCAATGGGAACCCAGGTAAACGTGCGCTGCCAGTTACACAGATAGGTGATAAGCGCAACCGTAACAATAACCAGAAGCCCTCCCATGATAGGGGTGCCGGCCTTTGTTTTGCGTTCGCCAAGAGTAAGGGTATCGTCAAATTCAGCCCTGCGGGTAAGCTTGAGCTTGTACAGTATTTTTATCAGCACGGGCGCCCAAAAAAAACTCACGATAGCGGAAAGGAGACCAAAGCCGATAATAGTTCTGAGGGAGTCAAAAGACTCTGGAGAGATAGGCATAATGGAGCTAGATTAACAGGTTTTTGGGAGTTTGGCAACGGGGTGAGTAAACGACACAAAACATCCAAAACAACACAAAAGTCTAGACTCTAGTGTTGTTTTGGATGTTTTGCCTGTCTAGACACTACATCTCGTTTCTCTTGACGCAATGTAATAAGCAGGGTATACTCTTGCGCATGCCTTTTCCCGGTTATCCTACCGGGAAGGATCGAGGGCACTTGCCCCAAAACGTGAACGTTCGCCGGAGTGCGGACGCAGACAGGAGTGATTCAGTGCAGACCAAGAAGAGCCTGCCGGCCATGGTGGTCGACACCCTTTCCCGACCGCTGTCGGAGATCAAGGACGAGAGGATCCCCGAGATCCTCGACCTGGCCGCGAGCATCGAACTGCTGGCCGGCTCGGACGGCTGGCAGGATCCGACCCTGCGGGTGCAGATGCTGCCGGGCATGAAGACGCCCGGGATGTTCACCCTCGGCCGCACCAGCGGCGAGGGGGTGGAGATCAACCGGCTGATGGCGGCCCAGGGCGGTGCCACGGTGCTCGGCTACTCGGTGTCGCCGGCGATCGTGAACCACCGCTGGCAGGAAGCGCTCAAGGCCTTCGCGCGCAAGCTCGGGGTCTCGGCCATGAGCCACGGGCACATCTACCGGTGCACGGCCAGCAAGAAGGGGCACCCGCCCCAGAACTTCAGCATCTACGACCGCGACAGCGAGCAGGTCAACTGCGAGACGCGTTGGGGGTTCCGCCGGATCGTCGACATCGACGCCGCCTTCCCGCGCGAGGGCGACGGCATCAGCTTCTTCGGGGCGATCGCCGTGGACGACACGGGCCGCCGCAAGGTGCTGACGATGACGGCCATCGACATCGAGAAGATCGGCGAGTGGACCGGCCACACGAACGCGGCCTTCCAGATCGCCGTCTGCCGCAAGACGGGCATGATCGCCGCGATCAACGGCGAGGACGGCGAGCTCGCGGTCAAGATCCCGGGCAAGGATCAGTTCGAGGTCTTCGTCAAGCGCGCCACGACCGTGGACGTCGCGCGCGGGACTCTGGTGGTGCAGTTCGCCGACCGGACCACGGTCGAGTACAGCACCATGGCGGGGGGCAAGGCCTTCCAGTGCGGGACGGTGATCGCGCGGTCGGAGTACAACGACGGCGTGCTCAACGGCATCACCACCGCCGAGGACACCTCGCTCGGCATCTACGACTACGGCGAGCGGACCTACGGCCTCATCGCGATGCCCGACATCAAGACCATGGACCCCGAGGGTCTCGCCGACAACTTCTAGACGCAGCCGCGTCGACAAATCATGCCGCGCGGCCGTTTGGTACGTGCATCCGCGATCCTGCGGTTTGGCGTACTTGGCGGTGAAATACCCCTCCGCGCGGCACCTTTTTAGGCCTCGTCGGTGGCAACACCTACTACCAACGCCTGGTGACAGAGCATGTCGCCGGCGAGGCCTACCTTTCCCGCTTGGGGACCCCGTGCATGGATGCAACCCTCCACACGCATCCTGTCCGGGGCCCCTTGCGGCTTCTGGCAGTTTCTCACATGGCACGCACCTTGTGCGAGCCATATGATTGAGACGCCAGCTTGTCCGGTTCGAGAACGCGCTTCTCGGACCGGACCCCATCCCACTTTGACCGCAACGTGCTTGCGGATAAAGCAGGACAAAAAACCACCGTATATGGTGGTTTTTTTGTTTTTATCAATGAAATTTTGAGTAAGCGAATTGTCTACCGTATTCGCCGTACTTCCAATTTTTCTGCTGTCTTTGCCCGCCAGAGCGTTTCATTTTTTTCATCAATGTGACCGTCTTCGGTCCATGATTGATCGAGCAGCCCTTTGGAAGCATCAATGATGCGTATTGATCCGAACTTTATGCCGTGGCCGTACTTGGCGTCTGTCCGCCACCGCAGCGAATGGACGTAGGCTATTTTTGTTGGTTCATTCTGTTCGTTGTATTCGACCTCACTGACCAAAAGCATATGATCCAAATCGTGCTTTTCTCCTGTCCCAAGCATCGCGATGATGTCTCCCGGCGCAGCGTCTTTGAGTGCAATGGATTTTGAATTTTTTTCATTCGCAAATACCTGAACATTTACATTTTCCGCTGTGCGCAATTTACCAATAAGTTTTCTGAAGGGGTTTGTTGCTGACAATGCAATTGATTTGCGCAAAGCGCCATGGCGTTGGGCATTGAGGACATGATACACAAATCCTGAGCAGTCAATCCCAATATTATTGTCAACCATAAGCTCAGTAATGTCGGTCGCGGTAAGCGCGGAGAGCTGTTTGTGTTGTTTCATGGCGAGTATTTGAACTTCATGTTCAATATCTTCGGGCCGCCCTTTGCCAATATGCACGCCCAGAGCGCCGCGCACGCGATTTCTTTTGTTATTAAAATAAGGGCAGCGGACTGTTTTGCCGTCTATCTTCAAATGGGCATAGTGCTCGATCATGTCAAGCGCGGGTTGGGATAGGGTGGATTTCATAGAATTGCCTGTATCCGCGTGCCCAGTTCGTTGAGCTCGCCGTGTGCTTTCATCAGGCCGTGTTCGGAGCGGATACGCAGTATTTCTCCGCCGGGCGTAGTACCGGGCGATGGAATAAGAGTGAGACCGTCTATTTTGGTAAGCGCGTCCATAGCCTGAGGCGTCACACTATTGACTGTTTCTGTCACCCTGGAAATGATTTGCGCGCCGTCTTCAATATGCGTGACTGGCACATCTATAGGCAAACCGCAGAGTGCGGCCAAGTGAGCCTCAAAAATGGTCGTCCCGGCAGGGTCTTGCTTGGACTGCAAAAAAGATTCTGTCGGCACGGACGCGGGTTGGCGCGCGTTTATTTCTATCAAATAGAGCTTTTGCGATTGGCTATCGAGTACCACATCTATGCCAAAGGCACCCAGGTATCCATCTGCGTGAAGTTTGTCGCCGATTTCTTTGACCATGGTGGTGAACTGTTCTGCATTCTTTACCGAAAGCAGTTTGCTCGCAAGTTTCCAATCGTTCCCAACCGTAGCAAACGGGCGATCGGTAAACGGTGCCAGGCCAGTTATTTGGTAGCTTACAGATCCTACCAGCGTTCCACGTGGAGTGACAACATTGTTGCTGGTAATTGTTGAGCCGGTAATGTACGAGAAAGTGCGAGCCACGCGTTCGGGGAATTTGGCGCTGAGCTCGGTGAGTCCTGTCTCTGATTCAATCAAAAAGGTATCATTGCCGGTGTGAGACGCATTAAACTGAAGAATAAATGGTTTGCCCGGCCACACAATTTCTTTCACCGTGCTGACCGTGTGCGGCGGCAAAAAACGCGCAAGCTCGCCAAGCCATTCTATCTGCGATATTTTTTCTTCGACACGCGCAATCAACGCCGACTCCGGGTTCAATAAATGCCACCCCTTTTGCGTGCAGTATGCCTCGATTTGGGGAATATTTTTAAAAACAACAATACCGGGAGCTTTTTCATGCTGTGTCTGTACCATCGCCAGAAACGCCTCTGTCCGCGGGTGCTCCAGCAGCTCGCGGCTGGAAAGGATGCGGCCCTCATCCACGAGGACGATATTTGTTCGCCCCTCGGCAAGCTGTCTGGCGTATTCTGTGTTGTTTGCTATAATATAGTAACCTGGCGCGCCCAAATCCAGCTGAGCGGCACGCTCAACATCCAGGTTGATATAGACAAGAGGATTGTCCGCTATGTGCTGGTATAGTGCCTTCATACGGAGGATACTATAGCGGAAATGGGGTCGTTAGGCAATAAGAATCAAGTTGCAAAATCTAAGCAACCTATTCATTTTTGCATACAACGTACTGCTTATTTTGCCTACTCTGCTTACAGCTTACTGCTGGCCCATGAATGACCAACTCTACACAATGCTCAGGACGTTTGGAAAGGTAAGACTCTCCGAACCACTGAGTAAGCATACAACATTTAAAATTGGCGGGCCGGCTGATTATTTTTTGGTTGTTGAGGACAGTAGTAAGCGTATCGATCTTCTGAAATGGCTAGACAGTGAGGCAGTGGATTATGTTATGCTTGGCGGGGGAAGCAATATGCTCGTGCGGGACGAGGGATACCGGGGCGTTGCGATAGTAACAAAGGATGAAACATATGACATAAAAGGCACAACGGTTCAAACGGGTGCCGGTGTTGTCACAGTTAAACTTGCAAATGAAACGGTCAAAGCAGGGCTTACCGGCTTTGAATGGGGCGTGGGTGTTCCGGGGACAATCGGGGGCGCAGTCCGGGGGAATGCCGGTGCCATGGGACGAGAGATGAAAGATTCTGTCAAAGAGGTGGAGGCCTATATAGATGGAGACGTGGTACGGCTTTCAAATCAAGAATGCGGATTTGGATACCGCCACAGCATTTTTAAAGAAAATAAAGGTGTTATTCTTCGGGTATGGCTGGAGCTTGAAAAAGGTGACGCAAAAGCGGGAATGGCGCAGGCGCTTGGCGTCCTTCAGTTCAGGAATAAAACGCAGCCAAAGGGCTTTGCGTCTACGGGATGTATTTTTAAAAACGTTGATTTTGAGTCAAGCAAAACCCAGCTGCTCACCCATTTTGATGAGCAGGATGAAAAAATTCAGCAGTTTCTTCGTGTTGGCAAAATATCAGCCGGATGGCTGGTAGAACAGGCTGGTCTCAAAGGAGAAAAGCAAGGAAAAGCGCAAGTAAGCGAGGTGCACGGAAATTTTATTGTAAACCTGGGCGGGGCTGCGGCCATAGACGTCTTGACATTAATTGAGAAGATTAAAACAGCAGTGTACAATACATTTGATATTGAGTTGGAGGAAGAGATACAGGTTGTGGGATAAGAAAGCAGCCTAAGCAGAATAAGCTATAAGTAGATAAGCAGGGATTATTTATTCATTTGATAGGGGGGTATGGCAAAAATACAGACATTTAAAGATTTATTGGTATGGAACAAGGCACATGAAATGACTCTTTGCGTGTATCGTGCAAGCGCCATATTTTCGAAGGAAGAACTGTATTCACTTACAAGTCAGGTCAGAAGAGCGGCAGTCTCAGTTTCGTCAAATATCAAATATTACTTGCTCGGGACTTACACTATCTAAATGCTTCACAGTACGAAATAGTTGTGAACCTTACAGAAGAGGTGGGCAGGCTCCTGTCAGGTTGGCTCAAGAGTCAAAGAAAGTTTCTTTAAACCGATCACTTAATCTTCTTAGTCTGCTTATAACACATATTCCTTATCTTACCCTATGACCATCAACACCAAAGCCATTGGCATGGATATGACAGATGCAATAAACAGGTACGCTCGAGAAAAAGCCGAGAGCGTTGAAAAGTTTTTTGACAACATTCAGCAGATTGACGTGACATTTGGAAGCCTGAGCAATCATCACAATAAAGGAAAAATTTTCTTCGCGGAAATGAATGTGCATGTACCGGGCAAGAACGTGTTTGTGAAAAAAGAAGCAGATGATTTATACAAGGCAATAGACAAAGTAAAAGATCATTTGAAAGTTGAGTTTGAAAAAATGAAAGGAAAAATGCGCGATAAAGACAAGCAGAGTTTGCGCGATCAGAAAGGATATCAAATGTAATATGTCTGAAAAAAAAGGCGGCGGGTTTTCGGAGCGCATGTCCGGTGAACCCGTTCAATTGGAACAAGTAGCTCATGTGTTGCATCAGGCCATGGATGCCGGCGATCTTCTCATTGAGCCCGGCATGAATGAAACGGCATTTACCATGCGTGTGTATGATTTGCTCAAAGGAAAAAATGTGCATGTGGCGGGTGATGATTTACTTGGTTTAGCAGATCTTGCGCACGAGATGTTTGCTCAGCATATCGCGCACGTTGAAAAAGCGAAGGCCGAGGCCAAGCAAGGTCAGGTAGGCGCTGGAGAAACATCAAAGAGGGCAAAGAAAAAAAATGGTGGCGGACGGCGGAGTAGACGCGGCAGGTAAGAAAGATAAATGAAAAAACGGCCACATCCTTCATCCGCCTGCGGCGGATCCGGGATAGGGCCGTTTTGTTTTTTTGTGGAGTGGCGCGCGGGTGGACGTGTGTTGTCCTCCCCGCGCGTGTGCCCAAAGCGGGCTAGATGGCGGCGGCCTGCCCCTTCTTCTTCGCCTGCTTGGCGAGTTCCTTCAGGCAGCTGGCGCACTTGCACTGTTCAGAGCCAACGGACTCGTCTCGCGCGTGTCCGCACTGCGTGCAGCGATCAGTCCCGGTAGGGACCATGGTGCTGCAGGCGTTGCAGTACACGCGGTTGTTGGCCACGCTGTTCATCCGGTCACACAGCGCGCCGCGTCCGAGATCTCGGGCTGGTTGTGCGGTCGGCTCTCGGGTGTGAACGCGGCCACGAGCTCGTCCCGGGTGTGCTTCCGTGAGTCTGCATCTTGGCCGTCTCCGACCTGGTAGCCGCTCTGGCGCAGGGGAATCGGCCTGTTCTCGTTGGTGCCCATCAGTACCTCCTTGTTGGGCGTTTCTTGCCTTAATGTAGCGTTTTTTATTTTTTTTGTCAATGCTTTACATAGAGGAGGAAAAGTGATAGAATCGACCAGTGATAGGTGAGAAATACAACAATATTTTAGCAATATGAAATCTCTCAAAACCGTTTACGAAAAAGTATTTGGTTCTGCCAATCAGCAGACGCTCAAAGAATTGCAGCCTGTTGCTGAAAAAATTAATGAGTTGGAAGAATCATACAAAGCGCTGTCTGAGGAATCACTAAAGGGCAAAACCACAATTTTTAAAGAGCGTCTTTCAAACGGCGAGTCATTGGACGATATCCTGCCGGAGGCATTTGCTACCGTGCGCGAGACCGCGCGCAGAGTCATGAACATGCGGCACTACGATGTGCAGCTTATAGGTGGAATGGCTCTTCACAAAGGTATGATTGCCGAGATGCGTACCGGTGAAGGAAAGACATTGGTAGCAACATTGCCGGCTTATTTGAACGCGCTTGAAGGTAAGGGCGTTCATGTTGTCACTGTCAATGATTATTTGGCAAAGCGTGATGCGGTTTGGATGGGGCAAATATATGATTTTTTGGGGTTATCCGTTGGTATTATCCAAAATCAACGGGTGAGCTTTGTGTACGATGCCACGGCCAAGCCAAATTTGCAGGAGGGTACTGAATTGGATGGTGAGCGAGACGAAAAGGGCGGTTTCCATGTGGAACACGAGTATCTGCGTCCGGCCAGCAGGCAGGAGGCGTATGCTTGCGACATTACATACGGAACAAACAACGAATACGGATTTGACTATCTGCGCGACAACATGGTGCAAAAGTTGGAAGACATGGTTATGCGCCGCGGCAGTGAAATGCACTATGCCATTATCGATGAAATTGATTCCATTTTGATTGACGAGGCCAGAACGCCGCTTATCATTTCCGCGCCGGCCGAAGACGCGGCAGATCAGTATTATCAGTTTGCCAAATTGGTGAAAGTGCTCAATGAAAACGAGGACTACAATGTAGACGAAAAACTCCGCAGTGCCACCATGACCGAAGCAGGTATTCACAAAATTGAAATGGCGCTTGGCGTTGAAAATTTGTATGCCGAAGGGGGCATGCGCATGGTGCATCATGTTGAACAGGCACTCAAAGCGCAGGTGTTATTTCACAAAGACAAAGAGTACGTGATTGACGGACAAGAAGTCGTGATTATTGATGAGTTCACCGGTCGAAAAATGCCCGGTCGCAGATATTCCCAAGGATTGCATCAGGCAATAGAGGCAAAGGAGAGAGTTACCATTCAGCAGGAAAGCCGAACACTGGCGACCATTACATTTCAAAATTTATTCCGCATGTACGGAAAACTATCCGGAATGACGGGAACAGCGCAAACAGAAGAGGAAGAATTTAGAACCATATATGGCTTGGACGTGTTGGTTGTCCCCACAAATCGGCCCGACGCTCGTGTTGATCAGTCAGACAGAATATATAAAACAGAAAAAGGAAAATTCAATGCTGTGCTTGAGCAAGTCAAGATGTGTCAGGGGAAAAAGCAGCCACTGTTGATTGGTACAATTTCCGTTGAAAAAAATGAGCAGCTTTCTTTTTTCTTAACGGCCAATGGGATTGAACACGAGGTACTGAACGCGAAGAACCATGAGCGGGAAGGTGAAATAATCGCGCAGGCCGGTCGGCCGGGAGCCGTCACGTTGGCCACCAATATGGCCGGTCGAGGCGTGGATATTAAATTGGGGGGCGTCCCCTTTAACACGGAAAATGAAAAAACAGTGCTTGAATCAGGTGGTTTATTTGTGCTTGGCACGGAACGGCACGAATCACGACGCATAGATAATCAGCTGCGAGGTCGAAGCGCGCGTCAGGGTGATCCCGGTGAAACGCAATTTTATGTTTCCACCAATGATGACCTCATGCGAATTTTTGCCGGTGATCGCTTAAAATCCGTCATGGACAGACTCAATGTTCCGGAGGATATGCCGATAGAGCAAAAAATGATAACGCGCATGCTGGAAAACGCGCAAAAAAAAGTTGAGTCGCATAATTACGATATTCGAAAGCATTTGCTTGAATACGATGATATCCTCAATAAGCAGCGACATGTTATTTACAAAAAGCGGCGTCAAATTTTGGATGTTTTTGATGAGGGCGAACCGGAAGAAGGGGAACCCGCTAGTTTACGCGACATGATGCTTGGAATGATTGAGCAAGAGGTGGAGTTTTTGGTGAGCTATCATACGAACGAACAGGTGATTGATGAAGAGAAAAAAACGGATGAGTGGAACGTGCAAGAGATTATTGAAACCGTGAATACTATTTTTCAGCTATCAAAGGAAGATGAGCAGACACTTGTCTCCCTTGCGAATAAAACAAGCCAAAAATTTGATGATGTAAAAGCGCGCAGCGCGATGGTGGATTTTGTTATGGAAAAAGCGCGCGCGTCGTATGAGCGATTGGAGCAGCAGGTAAAAGAGTCCGCGCTCGCCATGCAGCAGGCGTCAGATGATATTATGACAGAGATAGAGCGGCAGGTTCTGCTGCGTGCCGTCGACACGTTGTGGGTTGATCACTTGGTGGAAATGGATTACTTGCGCACCGGCATAGGGCTGCAGGGATATGGACAGCGCGACCCGTTGATTGAATACAAGAAGCAATCATTTCATTTGTTCAACACGCTCCAGTCCAACATTCAAAAAGAAGTTGTGTATTCTTTTTACAAGGTGGGGATCGGGTTAAAGCTGGCGCCCACCATAATGGCGGATGACGCGCTGGTGTTGCAAGGAGCCGAAAAGACGTCTGAATCGCAAAAACAGGCGGCCGCGGGCGGTGGTGCGGGCACTGCGGCAAAGCCTAAAATGAGTAAGAAGGAGCGTAAGCGTGCAAAGCATATTCAAAAAGGTCTTGACCAATAGCGTCCGCTCGGCTATGATACTGGCCACATTCAACTTTTATGGCAAAGAAACAAATCAACCTTCGCAGTAAACTTCGATGGGGCATTGTCGGCGTATTTGCGCTGCTCATCTTGTCCGTTGGGTTTATTCTCCCTTCCGCATTTAACAGAGCGATTTCTTTTGTCGAGCGAACTACTGCCGTAAGCATCCCTCACATATCAGAAAAATCATTTAAGCTGGGGCTTGACTTGCAGGGTGGCGCGCATCTTATTTACAAAGCGAATGTTGCCAACATCCCACAAATTGATCGAGCCAGCGCCGTGGATGGTGTTCGCGATGTTATTGAAAGACGAATTAACGGATTGGGCGTTTCAGAGCCGAATATTCAGACCGCGCGTGTTGGCGAAGAGTATCGTTTAAATATTGAATTGCCGGGGATTGAAGATGTGAATCAGGCAATCGCGTTGATCGGAGACACGCCTATTTTGGAATTTAGGGAGCAGAACACCGAACCGCCGCGCGAATTAACCGAAGAAGAAGTGCAGATGATGAACGAGCGGAATGCGGTGGCACTGGAACGAGCGAATGAAGCGCTTGAAAAAGTAAAAGACGGCGCACAGTTTGACGATCTGGTAAAAGAATATTCAGAAGATTCAGATACCAACAATAATAATGGGTATATTGGATTTCTTGGTCCAAATACTGTTTTGGGAGAGCCGCTCTACCGGTGGGCCGCGACACACAACAGTGGTGATATTTCCGATACGCTTATCGAGTCCGAGGTTGCCCATCATATTGTCCGCAGAGGCGGCCAGCAAGATGGCGTCCCGCTTATTGATGCCAGCCATATTCTTGTGTGTTACCTTGGCGCCAGAAATTGTCCGAATCCAATGTACACCAAGGAAGAAGCCGCGGCACGCGCGCAGGAGCTATACGATGAAGCGAACGCGGACAATTTTGCCGCGCTCGCGCGGGATAATTCCGATGACCAGCTCAGTGCGTCAGAAGGTGGCTCGTTCTCTCCGTTCCCTGCCGGTAGCGGACCGTATCCCGAGCTTGATTCGGCAATCATCAATACAGAAGATGGACAAATTATCGGTCCGGTTGAAACACCATACGGGTATCATGTTGTATACAAACAGGGCACAACCGTGCCGACCGAATATGAAGTCTCTCATATTGCCGTGGCAAAAGTGCGAGAAGTGGACATTCTTCCTCCACAGGATCCGTGGAAACCAACAGAGCTTGGTGGAAAACAACTCGATCGCGCGGAAGTGGTCACGGATTCACGGACAGGCAATGTACAGGTGTCTCTTCAGTTTGACAGCGAAGGAACAGACTTGTTTGAAGAAATAACCAAGCGCAATGTTGGTCAGCCGGTTGCCATATTTTTAGATGGCCAGCCAATCAGCGTGCCAACAGTGCAGCAGGTTATTAGCGGAGGGAATGCGGTCATTACAGGAACGTTTAGCGTCCCAGAAGCGCGAGAATTAGCTCAGCGGCTCAATACAGGGGCGTTACCGGTGCCGATTGATTTGATTTCTGAACAGTCTGTTGGGGCCACGCTGGGCGCGGAGTCATTGCAAAAGAGTTTGAAGGCCGGGCTTGCCGGTATCATTCTCGTAATGATTTTTATGATGCTGTATTATCGTCTCCCCGGTATACTCTCTGTTATTTCGTTATCTGTATATATTTCGGTGTCTTTGGCAATTTTCAAGCTGATTGGGGTTACCTTATCGTTGGCAGGCATTGCCGGTTTTATATTGTCAATCGGTATGGCTGTTGACGCCAATGTGCTTATCTTCGAGCGGCTCAAAGAAGAACTGCGCGAAGGAAAAAGTATGAAGGCGTCTGTTGAGGAAGGATTTATCCGCGCGTGGTCATCCATTCGCGATGGAAACCTCTCAACATTAATCACCTGTTTTTTGCTCATTTGGTTTGGTTCCAGTTTTGTCCAGGGATTCGCGGCAACATTGGCAATTGGTATCTTGGTGAGCATGTTTTCCGCTATTACCATCACGCGCGTCCTCCTGAGGTTTGTGATTCCGTGGTTCGGTCACTATGGCAACGCGCTCTTTTTAGGGGCGAAGAAAACTAATGACTCTGACGTGTAATGCATAGTATGATGAATATTATTAAAAACAAAAAAATTCCATTTTTTATCTCAGGTTTGCTGTTCATAGCGAGTGTTGTGTTGATTCTAACAATCGGACTGAAGCCGGGTATCGATTTTACCGGCGGATCATTGCTTGAGCTGACCTTTTCTCAAAATCGTCCGGCGCTGCAGGATATGCAAATGGCGGTTGATACTTTGAATATTGGCTCCGCCGTTGTGCAGCCTGCTGACGAGGATGGGTATATTATCAAAATGCAATTTCTTGGAGAAACAGAGCATCAAGAGGTGTTGCGTGGTATCCGCACATATTTCAATGCAGAAGGTGGCCAAGCCACGGAAGTAGTGGAAACGTCCGAGGGAATAACTATTGGAATCGCACAGGGAGGTGATACCGAGCCAACGCAGCGCATATTGGAAGATCGATTTGAAACTATTGGTCCTTCCATCAGTAGCGAGCTGCAAGCACGATCCTGGGAAGCCGGTATTGCGGTGATGATTGCGATTGTTCTTTTTGTGGCATATTCATTCAGGAAGGTGACCAAACCGGTGTCTTCCTGGAAATACGGCATGACCGCTATTATCGCGCTTGTTCACGATGTTGTCATCACCATGGGGGTTTTTGTTCTGCTTGGTCATTTTTACGGTATTGAAATTGATATTCCATTTGTAGTTGCCATGTTAACGATCCTTGGATATTCAGTAAACGACACCATTGTGGTATTTGATCGTATTCGTGAAAAACTTATTCGCGAGGGGCGAAACGCGTTTGCTCAAACAGTTAATAACGGTGTGGTTGAAACGATTCCACGATCGATCAATACGTCACTGACCACGCTGCTGGTCTTGGTTGCTTTATTTATTTTTGGTGGCATGTCCATTCACTATTTCGCGCTCGCTCTTATTATTGGCATCGCCTTGGGAACCTATTCTTCCATTTTTTTGGCCAGTCCATTGCTGGTTGTGTGGGAGCAGGCGGGGAGAAGAAAGGTGTAGTCTGGTGGGGCAGGAAAAAAACGGAGCTTCCGATTTTTTTTATTTCTTGCTATACTTGGATAGAAATACCGGTATAGAGACAAAGCGCACCGTTGCTCCGTTTTACGGGTAGGCATGGAGTGTGTCAACACATACTGCTTTGAATTTACTTCCTAACTCCCAACATGTCCGATACACTCATCCGTCATTTGATCGCCCTTATCGGCACGATTGTCTCGGGCCTGATTTTTTGGGCGGCGTATTATTCCGGCGTAAATGGTTGGTGGTTCACGGTGTTCGGTCTTTTCATTGTGTATTTTATTGTATACGCACTTGTTGAAGTATAACTATGGACCAGGTGTTGGATATCGCGCAGACCATTTTTTCTCAGCCGGCAGCCAAGATCATCTTGGATCTTTTTGCGATTGGGGGGTACCTCATTTTTGTGTGGCTTTTCTTGTATGTTGCCATTGGATTTTATCGGGATTACAGAGAAAATAAATATACGGCCGACTGGAAATGGATTGTGTTAGCAATAGACATTCCGCCACTCAATGTGCAGACACCAAAGGCTATCGAGCAAATGTTTTCGCACCTGGCCGGCGCGTTTGAGTCTCCCAATATAGCGGATGCTTTCCGCGGTGGGTACAAGCAGCGGTGGTTCAGTTTTGAAATCATCAGTATAGAAGGGTATACACAATTTTTAGTGCGTACGGAAGAAACATATCGAGATTTGGTTGAGGCATCTATTTATGCCCAATATCCTGAAGCGGAGATAACCGAGGTGGAGGATTATGTGAATACTGTTCCGTCAACATATCCAAATGATACGCATGACATTTGGGCGGGAGATTTTGGACTTGCCGAGGATGACGCGTACCCGATTCGCAATTACAGAGAATTTGAGCATAGCATATCAAAAGATACGGTTTTAAAAGATCCAATGGGCGCTGTGCTTGAAAATTTTAGCCGTATGGGACCCGGAGAGCAACTGTGGCTGCAAATTTTGATTGAACCGATTGACAACGGATGGAAAGAAAAGGCGATTAAGAAAATTAAAGAGCTGATTGGGGAAAAATCATCCGGTGGTGGAAACAAATACGTGGATGCCATGCTTGGCGCGCCCATTAAACTATTGGAGGGTGTTGGTGACCAAGTATTTGGACGTGAAGAGTCTGAATCGTCATCGTCGAGTGATCGTGATGATGGAGAGCAGAATAAACTGCGCTATTTGACACCCGGCCAGACAAAGGTTATTGAAGCCATGGAGGAAAAAATTTCGTTGATAGGATTTAAAACAAAAATGCGAGGGGTGTATGTTGCCAGAAAAGAAGTATTTCGGCCATCACGCGGGGTAAGCGGACTGATCGGGTCAATGACTCAGTTTAACGTCCCAACGTCAAACTCCATTGTTCCAAAGTATGGTGTTGGCACGTCCTACTTTTTTAAAGACATGCGTTCAAATGCGAAAAAAAATTTGATGATGAGCGCGTACAAAAAAAGAAAGATAAAACCGGGAGCGACACCGTTTGTTTTGAATGTTGTGGAGCTGGCGACCGTATGGCATTTTCCCATGTCGCATGTCAAAACGCCCATGCTGCAAAAAGTGGAAACAAAGCAATCCGAGCCACCAATCGGTTTGCCCATTGAACGTCTGGCGCCGCAGGTATGGGACGTTCCCGTGGAAAAGGAAATTGTGAAAGAACCCGGCACGCATACGGACGCGTATGGTTATACCGGTGATATGAAGTTTGGATAGACAATCTGTACACGCGTCGATGACAAAAAATCGTCCCGAGGCCTCCTCCCGGAAGCATCCATTTGTGGATGCGCAGGGGCGAAGCGGGACGGTTTTTTAAACCCTTGATTTATGCCCGTATTTGGGCTATTCTCAGCTGGTATGTGGGTCAAAGATATTTTGGACAAAAAATCGCATATTTTAGCGCTTTCTCCCATGGCTGACATGACCGACTCTGCCTTTTGTCAGGTGGTCAGGCGCATTGGCGGTGCTGATATTGTTTTTCGTGAAATGGTCTCCAGCGAGGCCATTGTTCGTGATAATGAAAAGACCCTGGGCATGACGGATTTTGTGGAGACAGAGCGGCCGATTGTGCAGCAAATTTTTGGCGCGGATCCGGCTACCATGGCGCGTGCTGCCGCGATTGTCATGGAGCATGCCGGGCCAGAGGGGATTGATGTTAACATGGGCTGTCCGGTATATAAAATTACGAGCAATTTTAATGGTGCGGCATTGATGAAAGACCCAGTATTAGCATCAAAAATTGTCAAAGAAATGAAACAGTCGATGGGGGATACACCGCTGTCTGTGAAGATTCGATTGGGTTGGGACGATCCGGACGCGTTCAAAACATTTATTCCTGCTATTGAGCGGGCAGGAGCGAATTTAATCACCATTCACGGGAGAACAAAAGCACAGGGCTACAGCGGGATAAGTGACTGGGATAGAATTCGTCAGGCAAAGGAGATTGCCACTGTCCCACTTTTAGCAAATGGCGATATTCACGAGTGGCATCAGGTGGATGACGCATTGCGTCAAACCGGGGCAGATGGGGTGCTTATCGCACGCGGCGCTTTGGGGAATCCATGGTTTTTTCAGCAGTATTTGAATCAGAATGGCGATATCAAAATGGAAGAGCGAGTCCGCGTGGTAAAAGAACACGCCCGCTCGCATGTGGCGCAGTACGGTGAACGTGGTATAGTAACATTCAGAAAGCATCTTGCCTGGTATTTTAAGACAAACAAAATAGGATTTGACATTCCCGGGATCAAAGATATTCGCGCGCGATTGGTCAGGGTTCAATCACTTCAGGAGCTCGATGCTGTGCTTGACACTTTGTAGCGCAGCGGCATCACTCTACAGCAATTTAGCAATACGAGAATATAATTTACCTTGGATGTCAGACACGCAACTTATAAAAGACAAGATTGACATTGTCGACTTTATTGGGGAGTATGTCCAGCTCAAGCCTGCTGGCATAAACCACAAGGGCTTGTGCCCGTTTCACAATGAAAAATCTCCCTCCTTCATGGCAAGCCGTGAGCGAAATTCTTGGCATTGTTTTGGTTGCAGCAAAGGGGGAGATATTTTTACGTTTGTTCAGGAAATAGAGGGCATGGATTTTATTGAAGCACTGAAACTTCTTGCCGGCAGAGCCGGAGTCGAATTGTCGACCAAGCAATCCGAGCTCGAGTCCAGTGAAAAAAATAGGCTCAAGGACATCATGACCGATGCCGCCCGTTTCTATCACAATGTCCTTACAAAAATCGACAGCGCAAAGTCGGCACGTGAATATTTGCGGCAGCGGGGGTTGCTTCCGGCAACAGTCGAAACATGGCAGATCGGATATATTCCGGATCAGTGGGATTTGCTGACCCAGTATTTGCTCAAAAAGGGATTTGGCATTGACGATTTGGTGGCAAGCGGCATGACCATAAAGCGCGAGCGCGCGAATGCGCAGTCCGGGAAAGGATTTTATGATCGGTTTCGCGGTAGAATAATGTTCCCCATTCGGGATGTCCATGGTAATGTTGTCGGGTTTACCGGACGCGTGCTTGTAGAAACGGAAAAAAGTGGAGGGAAGTATGTCAATACGCCGCAGACCCCGCTGTATGATAAGTCGAGCGTTGTATTTGGCCTGGATAAAGCAAAGCATGAAATTCGGAAAAAAGATGTTGTTGTGATGGTTGAGGGGCAAATGGATGTTATCGGCGTATGGCAATCCGGCATGCCCAACGTGGTCGCGACAAGCGGAACAGCGCTCACAGAGCAACAAGTCGCGCTGTTAAAGCGCTACGCGCAGAATATCTCAATCGCGTTTGACGCCGATGATGCCGGTTATAAGGCGGCAAAACGCGGGATTGACTTGGCTCGACAGGCAGGCGTAAACGTTCGAATTATCCGGGTACCGGATGGTTTGGATCCGGACGATTTTGTAAAAAAAGACCCTGAAGGATGGAGAGGAGCGGTTGCCGATGCGGTGGATGTTATGCAGTGGTACGTTGACCGCGCGTTTGCGGGTCAAGATCTCAAAAATCCAAAGCACAAACAGGTGATCGCGAATGAATTGCTTCCTGAAATAGCGCGCATACCATTTGCTGTAGAAAAGGATCATTGGCTCCAAGCAATTGCCGCCAAACTTGGCGTAGATCCGGGCATCCTCCGGCAAGATATGCCGGACGTGCGCGAAAGTGCCGAGACGGTGCAATCCCGGGGACAGGCACCATCGTCCCCGCCCGAAGAAAAAAAACAAAAGGGAGGACAGAGGGACACACTTGAACAACACGCGCTTTCGCTTCTCTTAACCAGGGGGATTGTCGATGGGGACGCGTTTTTACGTCTGGATCCTGTCTTTGCGACGTCTGCCTACCGGCCACTTTACGAATTGTTGAAAAAAGGCTATACTGAGGGAAACTCTATTGATATTGAGAGTATTATATCTCAACTATCAGATTCAAATTTACATCAAACACTCAATAGCCTCCTCCTCAAGGGTGACGAGGTTTTTTCGCTTATTGATAACAGTGTCATTATCTTAGAGTTTCGCCAGCTGGCGCAGCAGATAGTGGTCGGATGGAAAAAAGAAATTCGGCAACAATTGCAGCTGGAAATTGCCCAGGCCGAGCAGTCAGGTGATGACAAAAAAGTGGCGGAGCTGCTTCAACAGGTATCATCGCTCTAGTGTTACACCAACAATATATTATTCAGTGTTTATCGTAAAATGCCTCAGCAAAGAAAGGCAACAACTAAGCAAACCGCTGCCAAAAAAAAACAAGGCACGGCAAAAAAACGTGCATCAAAAAATGCACGTGAATTGAATAGCAAAAAAACAGCCTCCAGTAAGGCTCCCAAGAAAAAAGCCGCATCGCTCAAGGCGGTCGTCAAAAAAAATAGTGGGTCGAGAAAGTCCGAAAAAACGGCAAAGCCAACCAAGCCGGTCCGACGTCTTTCCAAGAGAGACGATGAAGTTATTATCCCGGCAGAAGAGAAGCTCTGGGACATGCTGCAAAAGGGAAGAAACAGAGGATTTATCACGGAAGCGGAAATTTTTTCCACGTTTCCTTTTGTTGAACATTGCATTGATTTGTACGAGGGTTTTTTGGATATTTTGGAACGGAACGGCGTGCCGATTGTCCAGCAGGAGGCCGGATTGCTTGGAAACCGGTCCGAAAGAAAAGAACTATTGCATTCTATCCAAGGTCAACAGCCGGATGCGGAGGGGGGCACCTTTGATTTGGGAAAAATTTCTCAGGATTCGATTCAAATGTATTTGAGGGAAATAGGAAAGATCCCGTTGCTCAATGCCGAGGAAGAAGTATCTTTGGCAAAAGGCAAAGAACGAGGCGATCGATCCGCGGAGCAAAAAATGATAGAGGCGAATTTGCGTTTGGTTGTTTCGATTGCGAAAAAGTTTGTGGGCAAACAGCTGACATTGCTGGATTTGATTCAGGAGGGCAATATCGGTTTATTTCGGGCGGTAAAAAAATTCGATTATAGAAAAGGGTACAAATTTTCAACATACGCCACCTGGTGGATCAGGCAGGCTATCACGCGGGCGTTGGCAGACCAGTCTCGGACCATTCGTATTCCGGTACACATGGTTGAAACCATCAATCGCTTTAAGCAAATTCAGCGGCGATTATTGCAGGACTTGGGCCGCGATCCGACACCGGAGGAGCTGGCCGCTGAAATGGGTGAAGAACTTCTCAAAATCAAGCACATCATCAAAATATCTCAGGACACGATCTCACTGGAGACATCGGTGGGTGACGACGATGATGATGATTCTCCACTGTCTGATTTTATAGAGGACGTAAAGAACGCGTCACCATCGCACGTGGCAGGGGTCGAATTACTTCGAGAGTATATTGGCGAAGCTATTTCGCAGCTTTCACCCCGAGAGCAAAAAATCTTGGAAATGAGGTTTGGCCTCAGGGACGGTGTGACGCACACCTTGGAAGAGGTCGGCCGAGAATTTGACGTCACGCGTGAGCGCATTCGACAAATCGAAGCGAAGGCGCTTGAAAAAATAAAAGGATTTAATATCATCAGTAAACTGAGAGACTATTAGCGAAGGCATCCCGACTCAATCGGGATGTCTTTCTTTCCGTTTTGTGATATACTGCCCACATATTTGAGGAGCGTATTTCAAACAGTGAAATACATTTTGATTTTTTGGGATTTAGAATCTGGCATTCATTGGAGTATGGCTATATTTCAAAAAAATGAAGGATACCTTGGTATTGACATAGGCGCACACGGCATTAAGTTGGTTGAGCTCCATAAAACCAAGGGAAGGCCGCAACTTTGGACGTACGGTGTGGCGCATGAGCATCTTGATATCCATCCGTCAGAGCCGGCACAGGCCGGACGCGAGAACGCCATGGAGGAGTACAAACGCCTTACCGGTCAAAATGCGTCATCTCAAAATCAGCTATCGGTTGAAGATCGTATTGAACAATACGCCGAGATCCTCAAGCAGCTTTTAAAAGAAACACGGGCGACCGCGCGACGCGCGACCGCGAGTTTACCCGTATCACACGTATTTCATGCCATCGTCACCCTTCCGGCCGATGCTCAAAAAGAGTTGGATCATCATGTCAAAGCAAAAGTAAAAAAGATGCTTCCACAACCAATTGAGAACATGCAGGTCGTGCATCAGTTGATCCCGGATGGAAAGGATGTCAAAGCAAGAAAATATTTGCGCGTCCTGGTGACTGCCGCGCCAAAATCGCTGGTGTCTTTTTACAGCATGATTTTTGCAAAAGCAGGGCTTCAGCTTGAAGAGCTGGAAACCGAGGCCTTTGCACTGGAGCGATCACTTATTGGTCATGACCAGTCCACGTCAATGATAATTGACATCGGCGCCGAGCGAACCAATCTTTTTATCATTGATCAGGGTTTACCTATCACGCATCGCAGTATGAATGCCGGGGGTAATGTACTGGATGCGCTCTTAACGCAGCGGCTTGGCATATCGGAAGACATGGTTGGGCAGATGAAAAAGGATCTTTCGCAGTTACCGAGCGGGTCGGTCCATACGGCCATCGTGGATGGTTTGGTGAGCCCTATTATCAAAGAAATCAGCTATGGTATTGAATTGTTTAGCGCTCAAACAGGCAATGAAGGCAAGCGCTTGGAGAAGATCGTATTGACAGGGGGGAGTGCTCTTTTCCCACCTGTTTTGGAAGCTATACAGGCAAAGTTTCCGGTTAAAGTGTTTATTGGTGACCCGTGGGCCAGAGTCGTGTACCAGCAGGGTCTGAAGCAGGTACTCGATGAGTTGGGGCCGCGCATGGCTGTCAGCATCGGGTTGGCAATGCGAAATATTGTCTAAATAATATGCTTGTAGTACAATAAAAGCAGGTAATACTAAGACATATGGCAGGAAAGAAAATTAATATTCTCCTTATCGAGGATGATACATTTTTGTCCAATATATATAAGACCAAGTTTGAAATGGAAGGATTTCATGTGCTCACCGCGGAAAATGGTGAAGTAGGCATGAAGGAAGCAAAAAAGAAAACACCGGATATCATTTTGTTGGATATTTTACTACCAAAGATAGATGGATTTACCTTGCTTGAGCAGTTCAAAAGTGATGCGGTGCTAAAATCGGTTCCGGTTATATTGCTGACCAATTTGGGTCAAAAAGACGACGTGGAAAAAGGATTGGCGCTTGGTGCAGAGGATTATTTGATTAAAGCTCACTTTAAGCCGTCCGAGACCGTTGAAAAGGTTCGCAAGGTTCTGGAACGCGTATCTAACAAGTAAATGACTATGCCCACTTTGCAACGAAGGAACAAATATGGTTTTACGCTGATCGAGTTACTTGTCGTAATTGGCATTATTGGTTTGTTGTCTGTTCTTTCGGTTATTGCGTTGGGTTCTGCGAGAGAAAAAGCACGTGACGCAAAGCGTGTGGCTGACCTGGAAAAAATGCAATCGGCTCTTGAGCTTTATTTCATCGCGCACAATGAGTACCCTCTGGCGGGTGACGCCGTACCATTGGGGGCGGGGACGGCAAGCTGTTTTGGTGTTGATGGCTTTGGGGCAATCGGATGCGCCGGCAGCTATTTGGAGCGGGTACCCGTGGACCCAAGCAGTGGTTCATATATCTACACATCGGCAGATGGTGTCAGTTACCAAATTCAAGCCGATTTGGAAGGCGATGTCGATGGACTTCGCGCGCACGTGGTCGCAACACCGTCTGGCATCAGTAACGCCGGGAATTAAGTCCTATGGTATTTGTTATTGCAATAATTGCCGGGCTCTTGCTTGGCAGTTTTTTAAATGCCTGGGTTTGGCGAACCAGGCACATGTTTGCGTTGTCCGGACGGTCGGTTTGTCCGGCGTGCGTCCGCGTGATTTCGTGGTACGATAACATTCCCATCATCAGCTATATTGTTCTTGCCGGGAACTGCCGGCACTGTAGCAGCCGCATCCCACTTTCATATGTGTTTGTTGAAGCATGGCTTCCGTTGGCATTTGTTGGTACGGCTGTTCTCTCTGACTCAAGCAGCCTTACCGCTGCGCTTGCGTTTCAGTGGTTTATTATTTTTTTGTTGACCTTTGTATTTATCTACGACGCAAAGTACCGGCTGATTTTAGACCGCGCGACAACGATACCAGCGGTGATATTGTTTGGAGCGTTTTGGTATTTGGGGATACATACGCCGCAAACCATGCTGATCGGCGCGGTGGTCGGCGCAGGATTTTTTTGGTTTCAATATGTTCTGTCACAGGGGCGATGGATTGGCGGTGGTGATATGCGACTTGGTTTTTTCATGGGGGTTGTCTTGGGATGGCCGCTTATCTTGGTGGCGTTATTTCTTGCCTACATCGTCGGCGCGGCCGTAGGAGTTGGTATGCTTGCCTTGAGAAAAAAAGACCTGCAAAGCGCCACGCCGTTTGGCACGTATTTATCAGCCGCGACGTTGGTGACGTTGCTGTGGGGGCAGAGGCTGCTTGATTGGTACATGACATTTTTATGAGTGATCGATTTAAAGTATTGCTTGCAGTGTACATCATTTTTCGACGTGGAAAAGATGTTTTTTTAATACGCCGATTTAACACAGGATACTCAGATGGCATGTACACTCTTCCCTCGGGCCATGTGGAAGACGGTGAGTCCATAGTGGACGCGGTCTTGCGAGAGACAGAAGAGGAAGTTGGGGTTCGGCTGAAGGAAAATCAAATTCGACATGTGCATACTATGTACCGCTACAGGAAAGATGATCCCTACATTGATTTTTATTTTGAAGCAGTCGACTGGAGTGGTGAACCGTGCAATGCTGAAGATCACAAGTGTAATCATGCGGATTGGTTTAACGTAAATGATTTGCCGGACAATATTTTGCAGTATATTCCTGCAGTGTTGATTTACCTCAGTCAGGATCGGGTTTTTTCCGAATTTCTTTTAGAAATATAATATGATAAAAAAAAGCGTGCAGCAGAGGGCAAAAAAATTGCGTGCGCAGATAGATGATTTGCGCTATCGCTATCATGTTTTGAACGATCCGGAGGTGACGGATGCCATGTATCAGGGATTAATGGATGAACTGCGAAAGATTGAAGAACAGCATCCGTCACTTGTTACTGCTGATTCGCCAACACAACGTGTGGCAGGTATTCCTGCGCAAGGATTTCATAAAATAAAGCATACTGTTCCGCAGTGGTCTTTTAATGATGCGTTTGATGAGTTAGATTTAAAGGCGTGGGAAGATCGCATTGTAAAGATACTTGAAAAAAAATATGGCTCCAAGCCGAAAGATCTTTCATATACAGCAGAATTGAAGATTGACGGGTTGCATATGGTGCTTACCTACGCGGACGGACAGCTTATGAGTGGTGCTACAAGAGGTGACGGAAAAGTGGGGGAAAATGTTACACAAAATATAAAGACGATAGAGACGGTGCCTCTTACATTGAAGAAAAAAATTGATATTGTCGTGGAAGGGGAAGTATGGATGGATAGAAAACATTTTGCCGCGCTCAATAGGCAGCGCGAAAAATTGGGTGAACCATTGTTTGCCAACCCACGCAATGCGTCCGCAGGGACTATTCGTCAGTTGGATCCACGTGTTGTGGCGGCGCGCAAATTGTCGCTGACTGCCTATGATATTTCAGCCGGCGCTATCCCCTCTACGCAGGCCGAGGAGCTGGAGCAGCTCAAGCAGCTAGGATTTTTAACAGATGATTATTGGAAGGTGTGTAAGAACACGGATGATATGTTGGCAGTCTATCATGATTGGGAGAAAAGAAGAGATTCTCAACCATTTTGGATTGATGGCCTTGTCATTAAGGTCAATCAACGGCAGTATCAGGACGATCTTGGGTATACCGGGAAGGCCCCACGGTGGGCCATTGCGCTCAAATTTGCGGCAGAACAGGGGACTACGACCATAAAGGATATATATGTCCAGGTTGGTAGAACCGGTGCTCTCACGCCTGTTGCGCTTATGGAGCCTGTTCGCCTCGCCGGCACGACTGTGACCCATGCCACGCTTCATAATTTTGATGAAATTGCGCGTCTTGATGTCCGAATTGGAGATACGGTAGTGGTGGAAAAGGCGGGAGATATTATTCCAAAGGTGGTTCGAGTTCTTGAAAAAATGAGAAGCGGCAATGAAAAGAAAGTGCGAGCGCCAAAAAAATGTCCGATATGCAAGTCGGAGGTACGCAGAGATGAGATAGGAGATAAAGGCAGAAAGGGAGCCGGGCTGTATTGCACAAATAAAAAGTGTTATTCGCAGGAACTGCGAAGACTGGGTCATGTTGTGTCCAAGAATGCGTTCAACATTGATGGATTGGGAAAAAAAATTATTGAGCAGCTCGTGAATGAAGGATTGGTAAAAAATGCCGCTGATTTTTTTACCCTGACAAAAGGGGATATTGAACCAATGGAGCGGTTCGCAGAAAAATCCGCGGAAAATCTTATTGAGGCTATCGCGGCATCAAAAAATATATCGCTTGCGCGATTTGTGTATGCCCTTGGTATTCCACATGTGGGGGAAGAGACCGCTATTCGACTGGCTACTCACTTTGGAACAATGCGGGCAATTATGAATGCTGATTGTGAAAAGTTGGAAGACGTGCATGACGTTGGATCCAGGGTTGCGGCGTCTATTGTCGAGTATTTTGAAAATAAAGAGAATCAATATTTGGTTGAGGATTTATTCAAAAGTGGCGTTGAGATCAAAAAACAAGAGGCACATAAAAAGAATAAAGCATTATCCGGAAAAACGTTTGTTCTCACCGGTACTTTGCTGTCCATGACACGAGATGACGCAAAGGCAAAAATCAGATCGAATGGAGGCGATGTGGCAGGATCAGTGAGTAAGAATACAGACTTTGTGATTGCCGGAGAAAATGCTGGTAGCAAGTTAGGCAAAGCGCGAGAGCTTGGTGTTGTTATCTTGACTGAAAAACAATTTTTGAAGATAGTATAAGTTCATTTGTCAAGAGTGTCACCATAGGCTACACTATATGCACTATGTCTATTCAAAATAAGGATATCGAGCATGTTGCCAAGCTGGCGCGGCTATCGCTTTCAGAGGAAGAAGTAAAAATGTATGCAGAGCAACTGTCAGTTATTTTTGAGTATATGGATTTGTTGAAGACTGTTGATACAGATGGTGTCGCAGAAACGTGCCAGGTGACCGGGTTGGAAGATGTGTTCCGTTTTGATACGCAAGAGCCGTGTGACCCTGAAGTACGCGCAAAACTCATTGCCGGATTTCCGGATCGGTCGGGAAATTTACTGAAGGTAAAGGCTGTATTTGATGATGTATGAGATTGAATGAATTGACTATTGCCCAGGCTGCTGCCGGGCTAAAAAAAAGGGAATTTTCCAGTGTTGAGTTGACGCACTCTTGTTTAGATAGGATAGATGCTAGAAATGAGTCTATTCATGCATTTATATCTGTCAATGAAAGCGCAATTGATTCAGCAAAAGCTGCTGATGAAATGTTGAAAGGGGGGAATGTTCACCCGCTTACCGGCATTCCGTTTGGTGTTAAAGACGCCATATGTACCAAGGATACTCGCTCTACGGGTGCTGCAACTATTTTGGATAATTATGTCCCACCATTTGACGCAACAGTCATACGCCGTTTGCGTGATCGTGGCGCGGTGATTGTTGGTAAGCAAAACTGCGATGCGTTTGGACATGGAGCAAGCAATGAAAACTCCATGTATGGGGCGGTGCACAATCCACACAATGAAAAAAAAGTGGCGGGTGGATCCTCCGGAGGTTCTGCCGCGG
>PFCB01000002.1:0-3291 GCA_002773135.1 Candidatus Magasanikbacteria bacterium CG10_big_fil_rev_8_21_14_0_10_47_10 | reverse complement strand
ATACGGTTGGACCGATCACAAAGACTGTAGAGGATGCGGCTCTTCTTATGGAAGTAATGGCAGGACAGGATCTAAAAGATGCAACCACAGTACCAGATTCTGTCGATGAATATTCAAAATTTTTGGATAGGCCCATACAAGGAATGAGAGTAGGTGTCCCAAAAGAATATTTTGAACACCATGGAATTGATAGTGAAGTTCTTACCTGTATTCGAACTCAGCTCAAGAGATTACAAGAAATGGGCTGCGAACTTGTTGATATTTCGCTTGCTCACACAAAATATGCGATTCCGGTTTACTATATTATTGTGCCGAGTGAAGATTCTTCTAATCTGGCGCGGCTGGATGGCATCAGGTATGGTGTACGGGCAGAGGCTGATTCACTGTATGATGTGTATGCGCTGTCGCGTGCCCATGGATTTCCAAGCGAGGTCAAGCGAAGAATAATGATCGGGACATATGCATTGTCAGCCGGATATTTTGATGCATATTACCGTAAGGCGCAGCGCGTACGGACTCTCATAAAACAAGATTTTGAAACGGTTTTTGAAAATCAAGTTGATATCGTTGTGACACCGACATCACCATTTCCGGCATTTGATTTGGGTGCAAAAGCAGATCCACTTTCTATGTATTTGGCAGATGTGTTTGTAAGCCCTGCCTCGTTGGCGGGCGTTCCCGCGCTCTCTGTCCCGGCAGGAACAACAACAGATGGCTTGCCAATTGGACTTCAAATAATCGGACCACGCTTATCGGAAGGTATTATTTTAAATGTTGGCCACCAACTCACCGCCAATTAATCATTTTTTACTATGCCAAAGAAAAAAGAGGGGATGTCATTTGTTGATTTTAGCGAGCGTCTCAATGAGTCCGGAAATTTTCGAGAACCATGGAGGATTTTTCGTATCATGTCCGAATTTGTGGAGGGGTATCAATTTTTGAGTACGGTAAAGCAAGAAGTAACCGTGCTTGGATCCGCTCGCACAAAGAAGGACACAAAATATTATAAACTTGCTCGTGAGGTCGGAAAATTATTGGCGAAAGATGGGTACACCATTATGACCGGAGGAGGCCCCGGCATCATGGAAGCCGCCAATAGGGGGGCAAAGGATGCCGGCGGAGAGTCCATCGGTATCAACATTCAACTTCCATTTGAACAAACAATAAATCCTTTTGTCACCAAGTCAATCAACGTATACTATTTTTTTACCAGAAAAGTTTTTCTAACCTCACCGGCGCATTCATTTCTTTATTTTCCGGGTGGGTACGGAACGTTGGATGAATTTTTTGAAGTGGTCAATCATATGGATTTGGGAAAGATGTGTCATGTCCCTACCATTTTGGTTGGGCCGGAGTATTGGAACCCACTGTTGGAATTCCTTCAAAATGAAGCGTGTTCGCGCGGTATAATTGACCAAAAGGAGGTGGAGCGTTGGATTGTGGTTGACAGCGCAAAGCAAGCACAAAAAGCGGTGAAGGCACATGGGAAAGAAGCCGGCGTGTGTGAGCTCTCGCCATCCAATTTTCATTCGGGTCAGGCAGACATGGACTGGCGTGTTTTTAGCATCATGGCTGAAATAGTGCAAGGGTTTGAGTTTTTGACGGGCTTGGTGGAAGACGTAACGGTTTTGGGTACCCGTTCAATTGGTACGGAAAGTCCTTACTATGCCGCGGCAAAAGATCTTGGAAAGCAACTGGCTGAAAACGGGTACGCTACAGTAACCGGTGGCGCGGACGGCATTGCGGAAGCCGCGAATAAGGGAGCCATGACAGCGGGCGGTGAGTCATATGGCATTGGACTGACAGTCAATAATGAGCAGCGGCTAAACGATTATCTGAATAAATCCATCATGTTTAAGTTCCCGTTTACACGGAAACTCATTGTTACAGCTCCGTCAAAAGCATTTGTCTTTTTTCCTGGCGGGTTTGGCACCATGCACCACTTGCTAGAAGTGCTAACGCTTATTCAGACAGGCAAGATGCAAAAAATACCGATTATTTTGTACGATAGCGCATTTTGGGCGCCATTTAATAAATTTATTGAGCAGGTCTTGAACAAAAAATTTCATACCATATCGCCGTCTGACGCATCGTTATATACGGTGGTGGATGATATCGATGATGCTATGAAAATTATCAACAAATTTAGAAAGAAAAAGTCACCAACAAAGAAATGATTCCCTGGTTTGAATATCATATTGTACAGCTCGGCCCCATACCCATTCAAGTATGGGGATTTTGGGTTGCTACCGGTATCGTGGTCGCGACCATGCTTCTTGCCAGGCAGCTAAAAAAGCAATATGGCATTGATCCCGTGCATGTGACTGATATCGCAACCTATTTGGTTGTTGCCGGTTTTTTGGGGGCGCGTGTCTTTCATATAGTGCTCTACGAGCCTGCGTTTTATGCTTCAAATCCGCTTGAGATTATCAAAATTTGGCATGGTGGCCTTTCTTCGTTTGGCGGCTTTGCCGGGGCATTGGTGGGCCTTTGGATTTTTAAAAAAAGAAAGGGATTTGCTTGGTTAAAAAAAATCTCATTTATCGAGTTTGTTGATCAAGCAGCTCAAATGTTGTTGCTTGGCTGGATGATTGGTCGCATTGGCTGTGTGATGATTCACGATCATCCCGGTATAGCGTGTGATTGCGTGTTTGCGCTTAACAATCCAAACGGTCCGCGACTTGATATGGCATTGCTGGAAATTATTGGTCTGCTTCCGCTTGCGACATTTTTTGTAGTAAAACGGAATAAGAAATTCTCTCCCGGAATGAAAACATCCATTCTTCTGGTGTATTACGGCGTGCTTCGATTTGGTTTGGATTTTTTGCGTGCTCGCGATGTGTCTGCCCCGGATGCCAGGTACTTTGGGTTGACACCGGCGCAATATTTCAGTATTGTGATGGCCGTGAGTGGTGTAAGAATGATGTGGAAGAATAAGACGGTTGGAATATAGAAAGATGCACCAATAGAGAGTTTGCCTGCTGGTCTATGGCGTCCTGACAAGAGCGGAAGGGTGTCCGAGTGGTTGAAGGAGCACGCTTGGAAAGCGTGTAACCCGCAAGGGTTCGCAGGTTCAAATCCTGTCCCTTCCGCTCTGATCGGGATAGATCGAAAGGTATCGCAGAGCGGGACGGTCGCGCACGTCCAAGAGTGGTTCAAGCGATTTATTGGCTTGGATTAGCACAAACTTATCGAGCAGTTTCAGGTTGGAACTGGCATCGATGAGCAGACGACGCTTTTGGGCGTCGTTTTGCTTTTCGTATTCGGACGCCGCTGAGATTAGCCGAGCAT
>PFCB01000034.1 GCA_002773135.1 Candidatus Magasanikbacteria bacterium CG10_big_fil_rev_8_21_14_0_10_47_10 | reverse complement strand
ATGGGCGCCGTGCGGCTGACAGATGAAACAAGAGCCACGATACAAGATAAAGATGCATTTGAATTGGCCATGATTGAGGCTGGTGTCTCTGATATTCTAGAAGAAGATGATCATACGGAAATTCGTTGTCCTGTTGAACGGTTTGCCGCAGTACTTGATGCGGTAAAGGCGTTTGGTATGGAGCCGGATGATTCCGGACTTGAATGGTTTGCAAAAGAGAGTGTTGCACTATCAGCTGAAGACGCGGCAAAAGGGGAACACTTGATTGATGTGTTGGAAGAAAATGATGACGTGGATAGTGTATATATAAATGTTGGATAGCGATCCTGTCATTCCAGCCCCGCGTCGAGCGTGGGATAAACTCCAGCAGGAATCCAGTAATAAAGGAAACAATTTAACTGGATCCCCGCTTTCGCGGGGATGACACATCATGGGATTGCTTCGTCGCTCATCCGCTGCGGCGGATTCACTCCTCGCAATGACGAGCCCTTACTCCCTAGCCCCTACTCCCTACATATGGTAATCCTCGGCATAGACCCCGGCTTTGGCCGCATTGGTTGGGGCATTATAGAAGGGAGTGGAAATGACTGGGCGTATGTGGCGCACGGTTGCATTGAAACGTCGGCTGCGCATGAGCTAAGCCGTCGTCTTTTTGATCTATCAGAAGCTCTCGATAGCATCATTGATATGTATCATCCGGATCTTGCGGCGATTGAGTCGCTTTTTTTTAACAAAAATGTCACCACCGGCATTCAGGTGGCACATGCACGCGGTGTGATTTTGCTTTCGTGTTTTAAAAGGAAGATAGAAATCGTGGAGCGCACGCCATCGCAAGTAAAACAGGCGGTGGTGGGGCATGGTGCTGCGACCAAAGATCAAATTCAAAAAATGATTGGTCTTCACTTGCATTTGAAAACACCAATCACGCAAGATGATGCGGCAGATGCTATTGCAATAGCACTTTCTGCCAGATAAGTGCACAAAAGGCGCTGCGCTGAGGAATATATTGTGATATAATTAAATCGCTTTTTTAAGAAGTGTATTTATGAAACAGGTTGTCTATCACGTCAAAACAAATTATTTATATTACATGATCGCGCTGCTATTTGTCGGTTCAATCGCAGGCATGTACGTCTCATTGGTAATAGAGCCACCACCCGCGTCGGCCGCGCCGATCACTGGAGCAAATTCTGATTTAGATTATTATTGGATTGACGCCTTTGGAAGCGGTGTCGTGGATGATACTACTGACGCGAACAGCGCGGCCGCGGCCGATGTGGATCTTCCAGGATCCGGCGGGGGGTCTGGAAGTCAGTACTGGGGACATTCCACGCTCCAGTTTGATAAACTCTACGCTTACGTTTCTTCACAGGATTTTTCACCGCTTAACTACACATGGGAGTACTACAATGGAAGCAGCTGGGCGTCATTGACAGTAACAAATGATACTGGCGCCTATGAGTCAACAGGCATACATAGTTTTAGTTGGACCGTTCCGGGCGACTGGGCAAAAACCGCTCTCAGCGGAGAAACCCCTTCATATTATGTTCACGCCATATGCAATGATGGATGTTCTTTTGCGTCAGTCGATCAATACTCCATTCATACCGTATCGGCCAATGCTGCACCAAGCGTTACACCATTGTCAGTGACGCAATCTTCTGCCACAGAAATAACAGTGACATCCACAGTTGCTGATACAGATTCTGATGTTACCAGCTTGACGGTTGAATATTCAACAGATAATTCAACATGGTATAACGCCACAGTAGACAGTGCTACGCAAAGTGGAGGAGAAGGGGATGGGGCGGTGGCAGGAAGTGGGTCTATTACAGATATTGATACTGACAATGACGGATCCATTGACCTTACGTTTGTCTGGAATATAGAGACGAATTTGCCGGATACGGATGACACCAGCGTGTACATTCGTGTAACGCCAAACGACGGCACGGATGACGGTACCACGGTGACATCTAACGCCTTTGCCATTGACACGGCCGATCCGACGGCCCCCGGGTCTTTGACCGCGAATGCAACCAGCACGACAAGTATTATTTTCAATTTGGCAACGCCGGCCGCTGACACTAATTTTTCTGAGTACAAAATTCACTATATTGCGGCAGCGAGCGGCGTCACGACCTCCTCGGACGCTATCACAACATCAAGTACGGACAGTAATTTGGGCGCGGTGGATTTTAACAGCGCGACAACATCAACCGCATCCGGGTTAACACCATGTACACAATATGTGTTCAATATCGCGGCGTATGACATGTACGGGAATTCGTCACTTGGTTCATCCGAAGTAAGCTTGTATACATTGGCAAATGCGCCGGGCACGGTCACAACGAGTACACAATCAGCAACAAGTATGACGATTGCGCTCAATACAAACAGTAACAGCGCAAATGCCACATATGCAATATATAATGTAACAAAAGGTAATTATGTGTCAGCGACTGGAGCAGGTTCCGGTACGGCAGTGTTTCAGTCCGCGTCTACTTGGGGTACCGCCATTGAAGTGACCGGCCTTTCGGTAAGCACAGGGTATCAGTTTCAGTCAGTCGCACGGTGTAACGGTGTTGATACGGCCACTTCAACCGCAAGTACTCTATCATATACAGATGTTTCGGCCTCTGCACAGATCGTGACAGGTGCCACGGCAACTGCCAGCAGCGCGAAAACGACATTTATCGTTGATGGTGCGGCCGGATCCGGAACAGGCAGTCTCACGGCAATGAGTATTCCAAGAACAGTTGCGGATGCGGCACAAGTCAGCTTGAGTTTGTCACGAATCCTCAGTGGTGGTGTAGCCACCATTACGAACCAAATTGCTGTCTCCCGTGACTCAAGTGTTTCCGCCAACAGATTTTCTATGGTCATTCCTGCCGGTACGATTATAACTCCCGCATCTGGTGCTTGGGATGGGAATTTGGAATTGCCAACCATACAGCCAGACACCTCTGTTGACGCATCCGCGCTTGGTGCCATAAACAAAGTCATTCAGGTAGGCGATCCAAATATTTCTTTGTCGCTGTCAAATGCAGTAAAGCTGGTCTTTCCCGGGCAAGCCGGTGCGGCTTTTGCTTTTGCCATCGCGAGCAACCCCCCACAGCCTGTTTCAACCGAATGTAACAGTCCAAGCAACCCAACCAACATCCCGGCTGGCGGAGAGTGTTTTGCCAGCTTGGGGAACGATGGGATCCTTTGGACAACGCATTTGACTAAATTTCTTGCCTATTCTCAGCCCAGCTCCGCGGCTGCTCCTTCGCTTCCGGGTCCAAGCATTGTGCGCACTGATTCTGCGCGTACTGCATTGCCCGCGGTTACGATTAACGGGGGAGATACTCTGGCAACATCTCGGGATGTGACACTGAATTTTAACATTGTCGGTGCGGACAATATGGCCGTGTCCAATGACGCTGAGTATTCAACCTCATCATTTGAACCATTTGTTGCGACAAAGAAATGGAAACTATCGGCTGGCAGTGGCGTCAAAACAGTATATGCGGCATTTCGTACGCCAGAGGGTGGCATCACAAAGACGTTTGCAAGCATCACTTTGCAGGATCCTAATGAAATTGTGGAGCCTGCGCAACCTGACGATGTCAAAGAGATTGATCTGCCTGAAAATGAAATTTTGGGTGATGATGGGTGCCCGTTAAAGCAAGGTGTGGCGTATAAGTCTCCCGGATCCGCCGGCGTTTGGCTGATTACAAAGGATTGTACGCGGCGGTTGTTCACCAGCAGCGCCAAGTATTTTTCTTACTTTGACTCTTGGAGCGCATTGCAAACCGTTGATGGAACGACCATTGAAAAAATTCCTGAAGATCCTATTCATTTTCTTCCATGGGGGCACCGATATACACCGGGGTCAGGGTCATTGGTAAAGATAATAAGTGATCCAAAAGTATATTTGCTGTTGGGTTCCTCACGTCATTGGATTCAGTCGGAAGCTGTCTTTAACGGGTTACGATATGTGTGGGATTTTGTTGAAGACGTGACCAATGATTTTTTAAATAAATATGAGGAAAAAGAGGCTATTGTTGATGCCACACAGCATATTCCCGGGATGGTTGTACGATATCAAGGATCAAATCAGCTCTATGTGCTGGAAGAGGATCCTGATCCTGCCATGGGGTTGGTGAAGCGGGCAGTAGAGGCCGACGATACGCGGTATCGATTTGATAGGGCAATACAACTTGGATCGGAGATGGCATACCCGGACGCGCCGTAGACAGGGGCATCATCCATTGACAATTTCATTGTCTTCTGGTATAGTGTCTCCATTATTTACGTCTCAACGTTCAGGCGCGTTCTCGCGGGCTATGGACATCCGAGAGCGGACCGATGCAGCCATGCACGCGTCAGGCCCGTTAAGTATGCATGGTATGCTGACAAAGCAAAAGAAGAAGAACGTTATTAAAAAATTTCAGCAGCATGATGGTGACACCGGTTCCTCAGAGGTTCAGGTAGCCATATTGTCTGCGGAGATCGATGAGTTGGCAGGGCATTTGAAACTGCACCACAAAGATCATTCATCTCGGAGGGGACTTTTGAGAAAAGTAGGAGAACGTCGCAGATTGCTTCGATATTTGCAAAAAGAGGATTCCAAGTCATATGAGCAGCTGGTTAAGAAGCTGAACCTCAAACAGGCGAAAGCACTTTTGAAAACTGCCGACCTGGATGGCGACATGACCGATAGCGACAATGCCGAAGACAACAGCTAACAAACCACACCCTCTCAAGCACCCTGACCAACGCGTTGGGGTCTTTATTGATGTGCAAAATTTATACTACAGTGCTAAAAATTTATATAAGAAGAAAGTAAATTTTGGTGCTATTGTAAAAGAGGCGGTCGCGGATAGAAAGTTAATTCGCGCCATTGCATATGTTGTACGAACAGAATCGCAAGAGGAGCAGCCTTTTTTTGAGGCCCTCTACAATTTGGGGATAGAAACACGTGAGAAGGATTTGCAAATCTATCATAGTGGCAATAAAAAAGCAGACTGGGATGTTGGGCTGGCAGTGGATGCTATTCGGTTGGCACCAAGCCTGGACGCGGTCGTGATCGTGTCTGGCGATGGAGATTATTTGCCGCTTGTTGAATACCTGCAAAAAAGCACCGGTAAACAAGTGGAAATCGTCGCGTTTGGAGAAACCACGTCAAGTCGCCTGGTTGACGAAGTAGATGATTATATCGATTTAAGTGCCGATAAAAAGAAATTTTTGATCGGGGATAAAAGAAGCAAGTAAAACATTAATTAGTGGATGGTGGTAAGACATCTAGATCCTGATTCAGGGGTCTGTGGTATTAGCATCATCCGTAACGGATAGATGTATGTTGGATATAAAAAAATGGTCCACCACATGGGGTGGACGAGAGCTGGAGTTGGAAACAGGACGCTATGCGTTGCAATCAGACATGGCCGTGACTGTTCGCTATGGCGATACCGTGATTATGGCCACGGTTGTAAAAAGTGATAGCATTCGCGAGGGAATCGATTATTTTCCTTTGTTGGTGAGCTTTGAAGAAAAGCTGTACGCCGCCGGGAAAATTAAGGGCAGCCGTTTTATCAAGCGCGAAGGACGTCCATCGGATGAATCCATCTTAACAGGACGCATTGTTGACCGGTCTATCCGGCCATTATTTGATGAGCGAATTCGAAATGATATACAGGTTGTGTTAACGGCACTGTCTGTTGATGGCGAAAATGATGCGGCTATCACGTCTCTCATTGCCGCAAGCGCGGCGCTGACACTGTCGCGCATTCCGTGGGCAGGGCCTATTGCCGGGGCAAGAATTGGGAGAACACCGGATGGCGAATTTATATTGAATGTTACCAGAAAAGAATTGGACGAGAATCGTGATTTGGATTTGATTGTCGCCGGCACGCCGGATGCGTTGGTTATGACAGAGGCGGCGGCGTATGAAGTACCGGAGACGGTCATATTTGACGCGATGAAGTGGGGCTGCGCGCAGCTTCAGCCTGTGGTTGACTTGATTGAACAAGCCAGAAAAGAAGTCGGCGTACCTAAAGATGCCGTTCCTTTGCTTGCAAATGATGATCCGTCTGTGGACGACTCTGTTGAAGATCACGTTCGCACAGCCGTTCGTGAGTATGTAGCCGGTGTGGCGGAATCGCATATTTTTGATTCAATAAAAGTAAATAGAAAAGAGCGATACGCCATGATTGACGCAATCAAAGCGGGCGCGAAAAAAATGCTGACGGAAAAAGGATTTGACGAGGGAGTCCACAAAGTAGGTTTGTCTGAAATCAAGCTCTATGTCAGCATGGAAATCAGCAAGCGCATTTTAGAAAAAAAACAGCGTTTGGATGGACGATCGCTTACCGATATCAGAGAGTTAATTGTAGATGTTGATTTGCTACCGCGCGTGCACGGATCAGCCATGTTTATGCGCGGTGATACGCAGGCGTTGTCCATTGTGACTCTTGGCGCGCCGGGTGATGTACAAACGCTCGACAGCATGGAAGAAGATGGTACAAAACGCTATATGCATCATTACAATGACGCGCCATATACCTATGGTGAAGTTCAGCCTATGCGAGGCCCAAGCCGCAGAGCCATTGGTCATGGCGCGTTGGCAGAGCGCGCGTTGGAACCGGTGCTTCCTCCGGAAGAAGAATTTCCATATGCTATTCGCGTTGTTTCGGAGATTATGGGGTCAAATGGATCAAGCTCTATGGCGTCTACATGCGGATCCAGTTTGTCACTCATGGCTGCCGGTGTTCCTCTTAAAAAACCGGTTGCCGGTATTGCCATGGGATTGGCGTCGGACGACAAGGGCAATTGGCATGTACTGACAGATTTGCAAGATGTTGAGGATGGACCCGGTGGTATGGACTTTAAGATTACCGGCACCTCGGACGGGATTACTGCGGTGCAAATGGATACCAAAACATTCGGATTGACATGGGATATTGTTGAACAAACGTTGTCGCAGGCACAGGATGCTCGTATGCGGATTTTGGCGGTTATGAATGAAAAGATCACAGAGCCGCGAGCAGAATTGTCCCCATACGCGCCGCGCATTGAAACCGTTATTATTGATCCGGAAAAAATCGGAGACATTATTGGTCCGGGTGGTAAGATTATTAAAAAGATTACAGAAGAAACCGGTGCTACCATTGATATTGAGCAGGATGGTCGTGTCATGATTACGACAAATGACAGTGAGGCCATGAAAAAAGCGCGTGAATGGATTGAAATGCTGACAAAAGAAGTTCAAGCCGGTGAAGAATATGAAGGCAAAGTCGTCCGCCTGGAAGACTTTGGCGCGTTTGTGCAGATTTTGCCGAATAAAGACGGCCTTGTGCACGTCAGCGAAATTGCGTGGTCCCACGTTAACAAACCCGGCGATGTGCTAAACATGGGGGATATTGTGAAAGTAAAGGTAAAGGAGATTGATAATCTTGGCCGAGTTAACCTATCAATGAAAGCATTGCTGCCAAAACCGGAAGGATACGTTGAAGCACCGCGACCGCCGCGGACTGGCGGGGGAGGATTTCGTGGAGGCGATAGAGGAGGAGACCGCAGAGGCGGCTTCTCAAAAAGACGACCATAATGGAAATGAATAAAACCCGCCAAAAGGCGGGTTTTATCTTGACAGATGTGTTGCTCATCGCTAGGATAGCAGTATGGCAAGGAGGTGACCAATGTTTCGCAAAACGCTAACCTTCATGTGGGGTGTGCTGGTCTTTTCGTTCATCATGGTGTCCACCATGTTTCCGTTCATTTACGCCATGGACAACTTGCTTGGTACAAGGCCGGTTTCATTCTGGTTGGGTATCGGATCCCTGTCTATCTTCTGTATGGGTGCTGTCGGTCTTCCGTTTGAAGACATGCCAGCAAGTAGCGGAAAAGAAGACCTCCGGCTTAGTTTACCAACCGGTCGTCTTCGTGGACTTGTGAGAGTGTTGCCTCCTGTGGTTTGGTGTATTGGGTGTTTCAAGATATTGCGTGGCATTCTTAAGCTGATCTCGGAGTCCATTCGGTGATCGCTTTCCTTCCAAAAAGCTGTCGAACCCTGTCATTATGACACGGGTTCGACGCACAATCATTTTGCTTGACGCTATGGTAGACTTTGATATACTAAACGGGTATGAACAATTCAACACAATCATTTTACTTCTTTTTCTTTACGAGCTCCTAGCTGGCGCAATGTTTGTGTGATAAAAAACAAACAAGACCGCCGGCAAGGCGGTCTTTTCTATTTACCCTGAGTCTGTCGAAGGTTCGTCGCGCGCTTTGTTGAGGGGCGTAAGGGCGTGATGATCAACCAGGGTTCCGGTTCGGAACCCCTCAGCGCAGTCAACCGGAGGTGGGCTGCATTCAGAGGAGTGGCGCATGGCCAGTCAGGCCGGGCATGATCTCGATGTTTTCGACACAAGTTCCCTCACACACACCGGCAGGCCACCGTCTGCCAATGAGGACGGTGGGACCGATGATTCGCAGCCGTCGGTGACCCACGGTACCAACGATGAGGACACCCTCCCCACCCCTCCGCCGGCCAAGCCCGCCTCCTGATCGCCCACCTGCCAAGGCACATTCCCGCCAACCATTGTTGGTGTGTGGGACGTGCCTTGGCCTCACTTCACTTGTTTTCACGTACCAAATTCGGTATAGTATGCGCAGTATGAAACGACTCTACCGTTCCAAAAAAGAACGCATGATTGCAGGGGTATGCGGTGGTATTGCCGCGTATTATTCGGCCGATCCTACTATAATCCGCTTGGCGACTGCCCTTGTATTTGTACTTACCGGGTTTTTCCCTGTCGTTATGTTGTATATTATTGCGGCGATTATCATTCCAGAAAGTAAATCATAAGTTCCTATGGCCAAGAAGCGAATTTTTTCCGGTATACAGCCAACTGGCAATTTGCACATTGGTAATTATTTGGGTGCTCTTCGCAACTGGGTAGACCTGCAAAACAGTGGTGAATACGACTGTTTTTTTTGTATTGTTGACTATCATTCATTGACGGGTGATCGATCCGCAAAAGAACGGCATGATCAAATTAGCATGACAGCTATAGAACTTTTGGCAGCAGGAATCGATCCAGACAAATCAACACTGTTTGTGCAGTCACACGTGCCGGAACATACGGAATTAGCTTGGATTTTTAATACTATTACACCTATTTCAGAATTGGAGCGCATGACGCAGTTCAAAGATAAATCAGCCGCGCAAAAGCAAAATGTGAATGTTGGCTTGTTTACATATCCGGTGCTACAGGCCGCGGATATTTTACTTTATAAAGCAACGCATGTACCGGTTGGAGAAGATCAGGTGCAACATGTCGAGCTGACTCGTGACGTTGCGCGTTGGTTTAACAACCGATATAAAAAATATTTTCCAGAAACAAAGGTTCTTTTGACAGAAACGGCTCGCGTAAAGAGCTTGCTTGATCCGGAAAAGAAAATGAGTAAAAGTTTGGGAGAAGGTCATGTGATTGAGCTGGCGGACGAACCGGCTGTTATTGAAGCAAAATTAAAAAAGGCTGTTACCGCAACAAAAGGCGGAGCAGATGCGCCGGGCGTGGAAAATTTATTGCTACTCTTGAAAGAATTTGGTGAACCGGCATTGGTTCGTTCATTTCGCGCAGCCGAAAAAAATGGAAGTATCAGATATGGAGATGTAAAAATGGAAGTTGCTCATGCAATTGGGAATTCATTTGCATCATTTCGAGAAAAAAGAAAAGAACTGTTAGATGAACGGGAACTGGTCGCTGATATATTAAACAGCGGTGCTGAACAGGCATCTGAAATTGCAGCAGCAACGATCGAAGAGGTCAGACGCATCGTCGGTGTTCGATAGTGTGGTATACTATCTGAAACTTTTTTGTATATGAAATATTTGTTAGGTTTGCTGGGCGTCGCCTTTGGCGTCTGGATGATTCTCAAAACTGAGTGGATTATTCAGAACTTTGGTACCAGTGATTGGGCTGAGACAAAAATGGCAACCAGCGGGGGAACGCGACTGTTGTACAAATTAATAGGTATTGCCTTTATTTTTATTTCATTTATGGCCATGACGGGGTTGCTGGGCCCGTTTTTGATCAATTCGCTTGGCCGACTGTTTGGCGCGGGCGCGTAATACATATGAGTTACCATTCAGGAAATCAGCTTGTCGATCCTACTCTCATATTTGAGAAGACGCAATTGAGAGAGGGCATGCACGTCGCGGATTTTGGATGTGGCAAGACAGGACATATCGTGTTTCCGGCGTCTGTTGTTGTTGGAAGTCAGGGCATTGTCTACGCCGTTGATATATTAAAAGATGTGCTTGTTAGCATTCAAAAGCGTGCGAATTTGGAAGCGCTTGTCAATATTCATACCATTTGGTCCAATTTGGAGTATGTGGGGAAAACGGCGATTCCATCCGATTCGCTGGATTTGGTTTTTATTGTGAATACGCTGTCCCAAGCGGAGAATAGACATGGAATATTGGAAGAAGCAAAACGTTTGTTAAAGTCAAAGGGACGTATTGTGGTCGTTGATTGGCACAAAAAAGGGCTATCGTTTTCACCCGATGATAACAGATTTGTCAATTTTGATGACATGAAAGATTGGGCTCGAATGAATGGGTTTGGCGTGCAGGATGAGTTTACGGTTGGGCCATATCATCATGCCATTGTCTTGTACAGAAATCTTTAATGTATAAGGGGGGGAATATGCAAACACAAAAGCAGCGTATTGGTGCGTGGGGCGAAGAAATTGCCACGCGTTTTTTAATACAAAAAGGGTATCATGTGGTGTCCCGAAATTTTCGGACGCCCATGGGAGAGCTTGACCTGGTTGGCTGGCATGAAAAAAAGTTGTTTGGCAGAACGCTGTGTTTTGTAGAGGTAAAAACACGTGGGTCACACAAAGAAAGTGGGGCGCGCGCAACAAATCGATATGAAAAAATGCGTGCGTTTGAACGTGCCGCGAAAGCATTTTGTCTTGCGTATCAGATAGACATGGATAAAACGCCCATTCAGTTTGAGCATATGACCATTATGGGGTCTCCCGGCCGCGCGACCGCGCGTGTTCAGCATTTGATTATTCCCATGCAATAACAAAAGACCGCCTGAAGAGGCGGTCTTTTGAATGAACCCAACGCACTGCCTTGCGTTGGGTATTGCGGCAGGAGCCGCGGGCAGGACTTACTTGGCGGGATCTTCGGACGCGAGTTCGGCAGCTCGTGTTCGACCCAAGTCGGTGAGGCCATAGACGTAGCAGTGTCCGCGACTTGGAACCAGTGCTCCGGTCATGGTCAGCATGCCGGGGTGTAGGCGTGCCATCGATTTGATGGTGGTCGCGAAAGAGCTATTCTGTACATCCGGCCAGCCATAGCATTCTTTGAGAGTGCTCGCGATAGGACTAATCCGCACCCCATCCGGGTGTTCGCGTTCACTGGATAGTTCGGCTTCACGCAGCACGATCAGTACCTGCGTGAAGCGGGTCGGATTCGCGTGGAAGCCTGTTAGGCTGCCGGGTACTTCGTCATCGTTTTCGCAGACACTGTCAGCCTGGTTGGCTGCCTCGTCGCGTGCGGCTCTTAGGCGTATGAGCTTTGCGTCACGCTCTCGGATGCTCTCGTACCGAGTGAGTATGTCCGGGTTTTTGTCGAAGTAGGCTACCGACTCACCGTTGGCCAAGCCCTTCTTCAGCACCTCACGACTCAGCATGGCATTGATCAGGCGGTTCCAGTCTTGCTTGGAGACACGCCGAGCGGCATTGGGGGCCCTCTGATGCTCATACCCGATGTAGAACGCCCGGAAGCGTCCCGGGTGTTTTTGCGAGGGCCTACTTTCCTCCTTGAACAAATGCCGTACCACAGTCCAGAGCTCTGGTGTCAGGCCGGTTTTGCGTTTCAGCTCGTTGCGTTCACACAGTGGCGGCAGACTTTCTTGCTTGGATCCCATGTTCCCTCCGGGCGCTGTTCTTGCCTATAGTACCAGATTTTTTTTATTTGAAAAGGGGGTTGACACCTGCGTAACAGTATGGTATAGTAATTGCGTAAAAGTAGCTTCATAGGCTGCTTTTATTTTTTGGCGTATGCCGTGTACATT
The DNA here is from genome assembly GCA_002773135.1 of Candidatus Magasanikbacteria bacterium CG10_big_fil_rev_8_21_14_0_10_47_10. Classification (GTDB taxonomy): domain Bacteria; phylum Patescibacteriota; class Patescibacteriia; order Magasanikbacterales; family UBA922; genus 1-14-0-10-47-10. The sequence continues at coordinate 181 of PFCB01000034.1, read as the reverse complement.
GTATGTAACCGGTATTCTGTCCATCGTATATCATTTAAATTATCATTTATTTCGTATGTCAGAAATTAGCAAATCCATCCAGATTATCTGTGATGAAAAAGGTCTTGAATATGAGACTGTTATGGCGGCTATTGAGAGCGCGCTTGGTGCCGCCTATAGAAAAGATTTTGGCAACCGCCAG
>PFCB01000004.1 GCA_002773135.1 Candidatus Magasanikbacteria bacterium CG10_big_fil_rev_8_21_14_0_10_47_10 | reverse complement strand
CGGCTATTGAGAGCGCGCTTGGTGCCGCCTATAGAAAAGATTTTGGCAACCGCCAGCAGAATATCAAAGTCAAATTTGATCCGGACACCGGAGACATGCAAATGTGGGATGTGAAAATTGTTGTGGAAGATATTCCGGAGGAAACACTGGAAGCCGCGCAAGAAGAAATGGCCGCGCGCAGAGAAAAAGCTCTTGAAGAGGGAAGAGAACTTTCCGAAGAGGAGATGGAAGATTTGGTTCGGTTTAACCCAAAGACAGAGATGATGATATCCGAAGCGAAGGAGGTAAAAAAAGCTGTTTCGATTGGCGATGTGCTTGAGATTGAACTTTCCATTCCCGGCGATTTTGGCCGGATGGCAGCGCAGACCGCCAAGCAGGTTATTATCCAAAAACTTCGGGAGGCCGAGCGCAACACCGTATTTGAAGATTTTAAAGAACAGGAAGGAAAAATTGTGCAGGCCGTTGTTCAACGCCGTGACCGGACGGGTACAGTTATTGTTGATCTTGGGAAAATTACAGGTTTTGTGCCACAAAAAGAGCAAATACCGCGCGAATTTTACAAACCGGGAGCCCGCATGCGGTTTTATGTGGTCAAGGTTGACATGGGAACGCGTGGCCCGGAGATCATATTATCTCGATCACACAAAGACATGGTTAAAAGTATTTTTGAACAAGAAATTCCGGAGATCGAAAATGGTGATGTCGTGATAAAAGGTATTGCCCGCGATCCGGGGAACCGTTCAAAAGTCGCGGTTTATACCGATGACGAAAGCATTGATCCAATTGGCTCCTGTATCGGACAGCGAGGCAGTCGTATCACAACCATTATTGACCAAATGGGCGGCGAAAAAGTTGATATCATTCAGTACAATGATAATCCGGTTGATTATATTAAAGAAGCGTTGTCTCCGGCAAAAGTAAGTCATGTCGAATTAAAAGAAATAGACGGGAAAAATATCGCGGATGTGCATGTTGCGCCGGATCAATTTTCGCTCGCCATTGGCCGTGGTGGACAAAACGTCCGTTTGGCTGCGCAACTAACCGGGTATGAGATCAATATTGTTGATATGAGCGATGACGGAAAAGAAATTAACAGTGAGGATGGAGAAGAAAAAATCGACGAAACCCTCAGCGAAGAGTTAGAAGAACGGGCTGAATCAGAAGAGGGAAAATCAACAGACGACGAAGAGTCTGAAGAAAAGGAATAATGATAAAAAAACAACAAAAAACCCTCGAATTATCGGGGGTTTTTTAATCCAATCATAATGCATCACATATGCCGCACTATGGTTGGGCGGCAGCGGAAAAAACGGCTGCCGGTTGTGTGGTGAGGAGCCTGCGCGGTATCGCGTGGCTCGACTCGACCGGGGTGGGCTACAGACGCAGGAGTGCCTGGTCGATCTCCTGTCTGATCTCAAGGTAGGGGGGATCGGGAAGCGAGAGAAGCAGCAGTGCTTGTCTGGCATGCTGCAGTGCTTCGTCTCGAACCTTCAGCTCGAAGTCGTCATCGTACATGCGTCTGAGGATGTCCACGACGCGTTGGAGCCCGGCTCTCAGTTGTTCGAGCAGTACCGGATCCATTGGGCCGTTCCGTGCAGCGCGCATGACGTGCAGGATAGCCAGCTCCATTGGCTTTTGCAGCTGCTTGATCGCGATGGAGACGCGGCCACGATCAACGATTCTCTGTGCGCGCTTCCAGCTGCTTGCGGTCACCTCACTGCGAATGAGGCTGATCTCCTTCACCAGGTGCCGTGCCGTGCGCAGGTAGGGCTGCAGCGTGAGCTTGTCCAGGTTCATCATGATGGCCGCTGTGATACGGCTCAACGCGCGTAGTGGCGTGGCACGTTCACGGTCGGTCTTGCTGTTGGCGAGCAGCCGGATGGTGTCGTAGAGTTCGTCGTACAGCAGGCGCACGCGCTCGAGCGTCTGTTCATTTGCGCCAATCAGCATCATGAGAACTTGGCGCTTGTACTGCACGCGCAAATGCATGTGCTTGAGCGCTTCGCAGCGCGCTTCCAGTCGGTCAACCGCTGTCACTTGGCGGCACAGCAGGACGCCGATGTTGACGCGATTGCGGCTGTCTCGCATCAAGGCCAAGAGGCGCATCTGTCCTTTGGCCTCGACTTTGTTCGTATCCAGAACCGCACCGAGCACATCAAGTTGCTCGTAAATCGTGCGCTTTATGTCGAGAACGCCATTTTCAATCAGGCTTGTGGCGTCGATCAAGCGCAACTCAATGGGCAGATCACGAATCGCGTTACGGACCTGCTCCACCTTCGGCATCTCCTCGATTTGATTGTCGAGGATGTGGCAGAACGCGCGATATGCCGCAAAGACGCCGGCCATCAGCATGACGACCCAATTTCGGATCGAGTGGCGGAAGTAGACCATCCGTCCCCTCGCATCGATCCAGCCGATCATGCCGCGGCTGAGCGGCACGACCTTCACGTCACGGTGCTCCTCATAGTCCTTCTTCCCCTTGCGTACCCGGATGGTCCGGGTGCTCCAGGTTCTCGGATCGTCAAGTCTGGCGCTCTGTCGCTTGGCCACGAAGGTCCTCCTGTGTGTGGTCCAAATTCCGCCCACACCATACCATGATTGTGCCATTAAATCAAGCTGAAATGTGTGCTATACTTATAAAAAATATACATGGAAAAAAAGAACACATCTCGTGTTCGGCGTTGCGGTTTGTGCCGTGGGTCGGGCCACAATAAGAGAAGTTGCAAGACAGCAAAGGCGTCCTCACACGTCTCAGTTTTGGTTCATACAACGGATACTGCCGGTCACTCGGAGCATGTGGTGAACTTGCGGCCAAGCAAAAAAGAGGACACACTGCGGGATGTGCCGGCGTTTGAAGAGTCAAAACACAGTTTGCCTATGCGCGAAACATACGATTTTGCCAAAGCCATTCGTGAAAAAAAGCAAGAAGAAGCCTTTGAGGACGTGCTCTTTGAACAAATTCAGGAGCCGCTGGCAGAACAGGCAGATCAGATTGAGTCTCCGGGCGTGCCAGAATCAACCGCTTTGCCGGAACAGCTTGTATCCGCCGGCAGAAGTACGCAGCCCAGAGAGTGGTTTGCGTCTATCTCAGGTATAAAGTTCGCGAGTATCGCCGTGTCCCTCATTCTTGTGGTGTTATTACCATTTCCCGCTTTTTCTTATTACAAGCAGCTGCAGCAAACCGGCGAAGAAGTTATGAATGCCAGCGCGAGCGGGTTTTTGGCGCTCCAAGCGTCCAGCATAGAGGCGCTGAATTCCGACACCGGCGGGGCGCAGCAGGACATTTCGGCAGCACTCGAATCATTTTCTCAAGCGCGATCCATCTTGGATGAAAATCATCGCGCGCTACAGTTTGTCGTTCGATCGTTGCCCCTTGTCGGAGATGCGTTCGAGGGACGGTCTGCACTGTTGGAAGCCGGGCATCATATGGCGCTTGGGCATACATATTTGATTAAAGGAATTCGCGAGGTGCAAGAGAGTAATCTTGCGATCAGTGATAAGCTGCTATTGCTCAAGGACCATATCCGTGCTGCGCGGCCGCAATATCAGCAGGCGCTGCTCTCTTTGGCCAGTGCCTCCTCGGCATCACTGCCGGCGACGTATCAGGCGCCACTGAACGAATTTGAAGTGCTGTTTGCCACATTTGTTGATGACATGTCTGAAATTGAAACACTGATCGACGCGTTGGCCACCGTCATTGGCCATGATGATTTTCGTCGGTATTTGATTGTGTTTCAAAATGAAGGAGAGCTGCGTGCGACCGGGGGTTTTATTGGCAGTTTCGCCACATGCGATTTTCAAAAAGGGAAACTGTTGGGCTGCGATATTCCGGCGGGTGGCAGCTATGATTTAAAGGGGCAGTTGGGTTCATATGTAAAGCCTCCTGTGCCGCTGCAGCTAGTAAATGGGCGGTGGGAATTTCAGGACGCGAATTGGTGGCCGGATTTTTCCGCGTCGGCGCAAAAATTAGCGTGGTTTTATGAGCAAAGCGAGCATACGACCGTGGACGGGGTGATTGCGATCAACTCATCTGTTTTGGAAGATTTTTTAAGCATTGTGGGTCCAATTGAAAATATAGAAAATGATGTTGTGTTGACCGCTGATTCAGCGATAAACACGCTGCAGTATAAGGTAGAGGTTGATTATGACAAAACGGAAAACAAACCAAAAGCCATTATTGGTGATTTGGCAGAACAGTTTATCGCCATGACACAGCACATGAGTCAGAAAGATATCATGAAGGTGATCAGTGCACTTCACAAAAACGCGAATCAAAAGGACATTCAATTTTATTTTACGGATAATCAAGTGGAGCAGAAGTTTCAAAAATTTGGTTGGGCGGGTGAGGTTTTACAAACGCAGGCAGGACAAGATTATTTGTTCGTGGTCAATTCAAACATCCAAGGGCAAAAATCCGATGCAAAGATAGAGCAAGAGATAGAACACCAAGCCGCTATTCAGGAGGATGGACGTATCATTGTCACGACCGTTGTTCGAAGAAGCCATACCGGCAGTCCGGGGGAACAATTTTATGGCGGGCCAAATATTAGCTACACGCGGTTGTATGTGCCAAAGGGAGCGGTTCTTCTTGATGCTGGTGGGTTTGAATACCCGCCGGAAGACGCGTTTCATGTTCCCGAGTCATGGTATACGCAGGATAAAGATTTGGAACGAATTGAACAGGGTGAACGCGTCCACTTGGATAGTGGCACCCGCGTGACAGAACAGTTTGGCAAAACAGTATTTGGGAATTGGATGATTACCGAACCGGGCAAAACAACAGAAGCCTATATGGTATACGAGTTGCCCTTTACCGTTGCGTTTGCCGTACAGCCGGAGGCGCGAGTAGCCGCATGGACTGACAAGCTGTTCCCCGCTCAAATGAAAGAGGCGTCCAGGTACGGCCTTGTTGTTCAGTCACAGTCGGGGAACATGAGTCATTTTTATTCGAGCATTATATATCCCGATGGATGGGAGCCGGCCTGGCGATCTGACGAATCACTCACACTCGCGAGCAATGGCGCAACAGTTGAGACTCTTCTCACACAGGACAAAATTTTTGGGCTTGTCATGCAAAAAAAATCTGATGAATAACCAGTATGAGCAAAAAGCATACATTTAAGCATACGAAACTCGACGATGATGGTGATGTGGGGAAGAAGAAGACCAATGAATCGTCAGGCGGAGGGAAAATTACAAAAGAACTCACGGAGATATACAAGGAGCGAGACGGCAGCTTGCCGGACATGACGCATTTCGAAACGCGGAGCCGGCGACGGTTTGCCGGCGCATTTGCCACACTTTTTTTGGCCGTTGTCATTTTGGGTGGGGTTGTTTGGACGGCTTTATTTGTTTTTCAGGGAGGGTCTTCTTTCTCAGAATCGGATATTATTGTTTCAATTAGTGGCGACGAAGAGATTGTGATTGGAAATGAGGCACGCTACCGTCTACGGTATCGTAATGCCGCCGGAATACCGTTGTCGCAGGTTCATGTGCAGGTTAAATATCCGGATGGCTTTGTTTTTACTGGAGCAAGTTTGGATCCTGATTCAGAAAGTAATGATGTGTGGACGATCGGTACCTTGGATACGTCTGAAAGTGGATTTATCGATATTTTTGGAGTTATGTACGGCGATATTGACACCGAGAAATCATTTCGTACGTTTTTTACATATCTTCCATCCAATTTTAGCTCCACGTTTCAGAAAGTTGATACCGCAGGGGTCAGCATCGCGTATTCTCCTGTGATTTTGTCTATCGATGTACCGGATGAAGCCGTCGCGGGAGTCAGCATGCCGGTCAAGATACGGGTAGAGCGAAATCCTGCGTATTCGGATATTCCCATTCATATGGTCGCAGTTGAAATTGGCACCGAGTCCGGATTTATTAAACAAAAAGAAAATCATGATGCAAGTGAGTTCAATGATTATCGGTGGCTCATAGAAAATTTGGATGAGCCATTTGAATTGCAGGTGGATGGAATCTTTCGAAACGCGCAGAGGAGCGACAGTGTATTACCCATCCGCGTAATTGGATGGAGAGAAGGTCAGACTCGCAGTGATGACGCGTTTGTTTACGCGAAACAGGATGCGAACGTGACCCTTCAACAAACCGAGGTTGAAATTAATCCGATCGTAAATGGCGCGGCGGGCGATATTACGGTCGCACCGGGAGAACCATTAACAACGTCCATCAGCGTGCGAAATAATGGGCAGCAGGTTCTGCGCGACGTACAGATACGAGCCGTTCTAGACGCGCCATCTTACCAGCGGCGCAGTATCCTGCACTGGGCAGAATTGCAAGATGATAATAATGGCGACATTACAGGGGAGCAGGTCTCAGATGATATACGACGAGGGTATATCCGTTGGGATAAAAAACATATTCCGGAGTTGGCACAGCTGGAGCCCGGCGAAGAGGTTCTGATTGATTTCACCATGCCCATTAAGACAGCATCAGACGCAACGCTTTCAGACTACCCGGGGAGTATTGTAACCCTTATGGCGGATATTCAATACCGGGTTGGAGAGGGGACGCAAATTATATCCAGTGTCCCTATCAAAGTGACATTGGTTTCTGATTTGGAGTTGGAAATTCGCGATCAGGTGGATACCCAAATAAACGGCAATGACAGGCGGATGATTAAGTGGATACTGACAAATTCATACCATGATTTGGAAAATATAACCGTAGAAGCTGAAATATTTGGAGCGACTGACCTTGAGGAAGAGTTAGCGGATGTGCCGGCGGGTACAATTTTATATGATCAAGAATCACATAGGATTGTTTGGACCATCGAGCAGATGCCTGTGAGCGTGGACGTTTTGGCGCTTCAATTCACGCTGACGCGTTTGGAAAGAAATCCAACTCAGTCGCAGCTCATGTCAAAAGTAACACTAAAGGCAACAGATGTTGCGACCGGTGAACAAATTCTCTTATTCGGAGACGCCATTTCGCTGAACGAATAAGAAATAACTAAAAAAAAACTTCCATTTGAGGAGGTTTTTTTATTTTGCAGATATCGATTACTCGGTTGTCTTCCCATCAAAGTGCTCTTCAGCGGTCTGCGAGTCTGCCGTGTTACCTGAGTATTGACATGCGTGGTGCCCCCGGGGAGAATCGAACTCACATCGCCGGTTCCGGAAACCGGTGTTCTATCCATTGAACTACAAAGGCCTTATTTTTTTACGATCGTATCCCCTGTAATCGTGAGTGTTTGTGATGCGATCGCTATATCAGGTGTTTGTTGGATGATATCCAAAATCAGTTTAAGCAAATCATTTTGAACGACTCGTCTGTCTCTTGTTTCCACAACATATCGGACACGCAGGGTAATCCAGTTGTCAGTTGGCGTAATATATATTTTTGGCTCTATATTTCGTTTTGAAAGAAAATATTTTTCAGCTAGCTGCGATATTTCTTTTTCCGCTCTCAAGGACGCCGCAGCGGTCTCTTTTTTTACAATGGTTTCTACAAGTTCAATGGCTTTTTTCCAGTTGCTGCTATAGGTAATAGGCAGAGACATTTCATCCCAAATGAATCGGTGATCTTTGGTGTAATTATGAACCGCGAGAGCGAGAACATGTCCATTTGGTACCAAGGTTATTCGTCCTGTTGCCTGGTCACCGTCGACCCATTCTCTGAGTTCAAGAAGCGTGGTGTAGAATAATCCGATGTCTATCACGTCACCATATTTTGAATTGATTTCGATTCTATCTCCAACCTGGTATAGCCCGCTTATAAAGATGGTCATCGCGCCGGCAAAATTTTTGAAAACGTCTTGCAGCGAAATGGCAACGCCAGCCGCGAAAAGTCCATACGCCACAAGAAGTGCTTGCGGGTTTATGATCCATATTCGCAATATGATAATAAATGCGACGACCAAAAAGAGCAGTTGCGTTGTTTTACGAAACGTATATCGGGTTTTTTGCTGTTTGATTCGCTTTGCGATGGCTTCCTCCATCAGAAGTTTGAAAAAGAAATATGAGGCGGTAATGGCCGTGAAACTATAGGATAGTTTTGCCAGATCAATATTTTCGTACCGCAGGTTTGTAAACCAGGTGAGTCCGGCAATAGTCGCGAGCGCAATAAATATGACGAGCCGATGGAGCATATGAGAACAAATGAGTGTGTCGGGCATAGGGAGCCCGCCTGATTGAAAAATCGAAAGTTTTAAGATGTGCCCTCGCCAGGAATCGAACCCAGATCAACGGTTCCGAAGACCGTTGTGTTATCCGTTACACCACGAGGGCATTGCTTTGCCCTGTGGGCTTTGCAATATAAACAGTGCTACCTGTTTACCGGGCAGAGTCCCGATGGAATCGGGACGGAGCCTGGTGCGCCCAGAGGGATTCGAACCCCCGACCGTTTGGTTAAGAGCCAACTGCTCTACCGACTGAGCTATGAGCGCATTGTGTTGAATTGTGACCGTGTGTCGAAGCGCTTACCGACTGCCTGCCCCGCAAAACGACCGAAGGGAGTTTGTGCGGGGAGCTATGAGCGCATTGTGTTGAATTGTGACGTGTGCCGAAGCGCCTGCCGACTGCCCCGCAAAACGGTGGGGTTATCCGTATGTATCTCCTGATTTGCGTTCAAGAATTTCCACTTTTGGTCCTTTCCATGCCTTTACTTTCAGCGCGTTTTCCGCGGCTTCCACTTGCGCTTCTTGCTTGCTGCTTCCGGTTCCCTCGGCTACCTTTTCTTTATCAAGATACACGCCAACCACAAAGATTTTTTGATGGTCCGGTCCGTCTTCGCTCAACACTTTGTACTGTGGTGTGATGCCGATTACTTCTTGGGAGGCTTCTTGGAATCGGGACTTTGGATCCATCCAGAGCCCTTGTTCTAGAACGTCTGGAAGTTTTGTGATGACCCATCGTGTTATGAATTGTTTGGAGATGTCCCAGCCTTGGTCCAAATAAAGGGCACCAATAAATGCTTCAATAGCATTGGCCAAAATATAATCGCGAGCCTTTGTGTTGTCGTCTTTTGACTCGCCGTGAGAGAGAAAAAGAAATTCTTCCATACCTATCTCGCGGGCAACGAGCGCACACATTTTCCCATTGACCAATGCTGCTCGCCAATTGGTGAGTTCGCCTTCTGGGTTGAGATAGTGCTCAAACAAAAATTCAGTAACAACCAGTTCAAGGACGGCATCGCCAAGGAATTCAAGGCGTTCATTGTGGTTGAGCGCAAAATCTCTGTTTTCGTTCAAAAATGAACGGTGCACCAACGCATTGACCAGCAAATTTTTGTTGGCAAAGGTTACGCCAGTCTTTTGTTCAAGTGCTGGAAAGTTCTTTTGCAGGTATTCTTCTATGGGCATATGGTGTAGTTACCAACCCATACATGTTATGAAGTCGTAGTACTCAATGACATGTGTAGGTTGATTCAAATAGTTTGGTGCGGCTATAATTGTTCACTGGTTACATCCGTGTACATTGCTCCCAAAATTCCATTGACAAATTTTCCGCTGGACTGGCCGCCATAATTTTTTGCCAACTCAATTGCTTCGTTGATGGCTACTTTTGCAGGAATATTGTCGTTATAAAATAATTCATAAACACCAATGCGCAATATATTTCGGTCAATGATGGACATTTGCACAAGCGGCCAATTTTGCGCGTATTGCTCGATTTTTTCGTCTATGACCTTTACGTTATCTGTGACAGCTTCTACTGTCGTGGGTATGTACTCATCGTTTTCCAAGCCGGCTCCAAATTCACCTATGGTTTGATCAACAATAGCCGGCAAGGCTGCGGATGGGTTACCACGAAAATCCCATTGATACAATGTTTGCATGGCAATTGATCGGGCAAGATGACGTTTTGACATAAAAATTGACAATTAACAATTGATTTTTGACTATTGGCTACTGACATTGAAACTGTGCAATAGAATCGTTGCATTCAAAATAATTTTGTTTTTCAATATACTAAATCAAAGAAACGAAATGTGTTTATATTTTTTCAGTTACTGATTAGATATTGCTTGTCAGTTGTTATATATCAAATGTTATGATACATGATTGTTACGACGACTACGATCGAGACGTTTTTCTACTGCAACTACTTTTTTTCCTTTGTAGCTACCACAATGTGTACATGCATGGTGAGGACGTTTTGTTTTTTTGCATGTGTCACATGTGTTCATTGTTTGTGGTTTGAGCGCATGGTGTGCACGTCGTTCGTCTCGTGAGCGAGAAGTACGTTGTTTTGATGGAAGTCCCATAAAAATGACATTAGTTTCATCACATTCCAAATGGTTGGAATAACGAGGATAGTATAGCGGAAATCTTATAAAAAATCAAGTTTTTGCTGTAGATAAGCCTTTTTCATGAAATTATTGCAAATCTAACTGATTTTGAGTATAATGAAATATGTAGTTCTACATGTGAGATAGATGCAATAAGATCTCCACATTCGTGGGGATGGCATGATAATATTGTGAGTTATATGAGTTTTTTCAAATTTCAAATTTTCATTTTATCACATATTTTAGTTTATAGTTAGGTTAATTATTTTTTGTTACGAGTTATATATTGTATATGCATATTATTTCAAAATCTGATATCAATATAGAAGATATTGTATTAGCATTGGAACAAGGAAAGATAATCGTATATCCGACTGAAACATGTTATGGACTTGGTTGTGATATGGAAAATGATGTTGCAGTACAGCGTATTTTTGCGATAAAAAAAAGACAACAAGAAAAAAGTGTATTAGTAATTGTACATGATATTGCAATGGTTCAGCGTTATGTCGTGTGGAATGAAATATTAGAACGATTGGCAGAACAATACTGGCCGGGTCCATTGACGATTGTAGCACCGTTGCGTGATGATGTGAACGTGGCTGTTGGTATATCTGCAGAAGACAAGACATTGGCATTTCGTGTGAGTGATTATCCATTGGCACATGATATTTGCCAAGCATTGGGAAGACCACTTGTCTCAACATCTGCAAATATTGCATCATTTGAAAGTCCTTATGATATTGCATCAGTTTGTACAATGTTTGAGCATGCAGACGAACAGCCAGATATTATTATAGACGCAGGTACGTTGGTACATCATCCACCATCCACTATCGTGCGTGTCTTACATAATGAAGTAGAAATATTGCGACAAGGTGAGATCAAAGTAGAAGTAGATAATATTGTATAAGATAAAACATGTGACACGAACACGCATACAACAATTAGAAAAAAATTTTTCACGCATGTTTTGGATAAAAGCCTTGCTTAATGTCAAAATTATTAATGTTATTTTGACATTGTTTTATATTCATCGAGGTTTGACTGTTTCGCAGATATTTTATTTGTCGATTGTGTGGGCAATATGTAATTTATTATTTGAAATTCCCTCGAGCTATATGGCAGATAGATGGGGAAGGAAGAAGACAATGTTGTTGGGGGTTATGTTTGCAATCGTTGGTTGGATATTATTGTTGTTTGGTCATAATTTTTTTGTATTTGTATTGGCGATTATATTTTCAGCATTATATTTTGCAATGTTTTCAGGTACAGACGAAGCATTGATCTACGATACGGATAAAGAGCTCAATATAGAAAAAACAAGTTTAAAACGATTGAGCCATTTTTCATCTGCACAAAATATTTTTAAAATTGCAAGTCCCTTGATTGCAGTTTTTATTGCAAAAGATTTGACTGATGCTCAGTTTTTAATCGTTATTATGATTGATGTGATCGCGACTGTGTGTTCGATGGTTCTGATATTAGGTCTGGTTGAGGCGCATCATTATATAGATGTAGAAAAACAAGAAGCAGGGATTATATTAGATGCTTTTCATCTTATAAGAAAAAATCCTCTTTTGATACGAGGAATTTTTGGGAAAACAGTCGGGTTTATTGCAGGATTTATTATTTGGCGTTATCATCAGGAGTATCTCGTCAATCATATTGGTTTGTCTGTATTATATTTGGGCATTGCATGGTCTGTTAATCATGCACTTATTTTTTTATCAGAACGATTTATTATTCCACATCTATATCATATACGTCGACATGCGATTGATATAAGTAATTATTTCTTTTTTATCATGTCGCTTGTTGCCTTATATGTAGTTTTATATATCAAAAATCCTATTATACTTGTGGTAATTATTATGATTACATTTTTTGCAGAGCGTATACGTTGGTCATTTTATTCTCAATTTTTGAATGAATTTAGTAATTCATTCAACCGTGCAACAACAATTTCATTATCAAATTTTCTAAAAAGTATATTGGATATTCCATTATTGTTTGTTGCTGCCGTATTGGTACATTATAATATCGTGTATCCATTCTTTTTTAGTGCTTTGTTGACGATGATTACCATTTTATTTTTTCGTGTTTCACACAAACCATATGCGTCATCATAGATTAATATATATTGCATTTTTGACTGTATCTTTTATTGCCATATTTGCATTGTTGTGGCAATGGCATCTGACGTCACATGCATATGATGAGTGGATACATGCAGAGACAGCTATATTTTCTACACATCATATATACAAAAAACAAAAACCAGAAAAACGTGTTGTCAAAGGATTATATTTGACTGCGTATTCAGCAAACAATGATAATACGCGACATGCAATTATTGATTTGATAGACAAAACAGAATTAAATGCAGTTGTAATAGATATAAAAGATTATACAGGCTATGTATTGTATGATAGTGATATT
>PFCB01000032.1 GCA_002773135.1 Candidatus Magasanikbacteria bacterium CG10_big_fil_rev_8_21_14_0_10_47_10 | reverse complement strand
ACCCGCACAAGCGGTGGATCATGCGGTTTAATTCGATAATACGCGGCGAACCTTACCAAGGCTTGACATATAGCTGCATTCCGATGGAAACATTGGAAGCCTTCGAGGGTGCTATACAGGTGCTGCATGGTTGCCGTCAGCTCGTGCCGTGAGGTGTACCGTTAAGTCGGGTAACGAGCGCAACCCCTGCTGTGTGTTAAATGTACACACAGGACTGCCCGGGCAACCGGGAGGAAGGTGGGGACGACGTCAAATCAGCATGGCTCTTACGCCTTGGGCTACACGCATGATACAATGGCCGGTACAAAGGGTTGCCAAACCGCGAGGTGGAGCAAATCCCACAAAGCCGGTCTCAGTTCGGATTGTAGGCTGCAACTCGCCTACATGAAGTTGGAATCGCTAGTAATCGCGCATCAGCCACGGCGCGATGAATACGTTCTCGGGTCTTGTACTCACCGCCCGTCATACCACGAAAGTTGGCAGCACCCGAAAGCTCCGCAAGGGGATTAAGGTGAGGTCAGTAATCAGGGTAAAGTCGTAACAAGGCATCCGTAGCGGAAGCTGTGGATGGATCACCTCCTTTCTGGAGTACAGTCCGGCGAAAGCCGGCATCTCTAGTCGAACCCCGCCGCTCTCGAGCGGCGCGGGGAGGTTCTAGGTCTTCATGATTTAGGATCAGGAGACGTTGTACAGGTTACTTCTTGTCACATTTATACAGTGAATTCAAAAAAACCACCGCGTAGGTGGTTTTTTTTGTTTTCTGTTCCACTGTCCTTTGTCCTTAGGCCGCATCAAATCGCGCCTTGTTATCTGCCATCCATTTTTGCATTTCTGCTTTTTGTTCTTCCGGAGATTTTCCACCCTGCTCTTTCATAAAAGATGCGTGTGCTTGGGCGTAATGCGGTTTGAGTGCCTCCATCCATTGTTCAAATGTTTCTCCTTGTTCTGTTGCGTCGCAAAGGTCGCATGTGAGTGTTTTCATAGAATTATTCTTTATCATCCGGCATTTCGTGCAGTCCCATCATGTTTCCTTCAGGGTCTTTGAACGCGGCAATCCAACCCATTCCGGCTGCAATTTCTGTCTTTGGCATAACGATTTCGCCGCCATTTGCTTCAATGCTTTCAAGTTTGTCGCTGATCGATTCAGCCGTAATGTAGTTCATAAACGGCTGGTTTGGCATTTTGCGTTTCATCAGGCCCCCATTAATGGCTCCGGGTTTCTTGGGCTGCTGTTTTTCGTCAACGTCTGTGGTGAACACACCATAGTACGGATCGCCTCCGGTTGAGCTGCCGGCCGGCATGTCCCATTTCTTAAACTCCCAGCCAAAGGTATTTTTGTAGAAATTCATGGCACGATCAACATCATCGGCCGGGATTTCAAAGTGTACGATTGGATCTTTCATAGATACATGTATAATGAGTAAACAGCATTAATGTATTGAGTGAGCGAGTGATCTTTGTCAGTCACCGATTCTTTGCATTCTGCTAAGAGTCATTCTACCGTGCGTCTGCATATATTCAACGTTAAATGCTCCAATTGGATTATTTATTGATATTACACAAATCCCATCCAGAGTAGCCAAGCACCTAGAATAGTTAGGAACATCGCACTAATTGATTGCTTTTTATTGAATCTCTGTGCTTGCTTGTGTATTTGTTCAGGGAAGCCTATTTTTGTAATTCCTTTAATTATGGTTGACCAGCCTAAAATTGTGATGACTACAGGCCAATTCCATGTCCATACATTATGCAATATTACAGTAACAAGTCCTAAAAAAAATGATGTGTAGCCGGTACTAATAACAAATGACTTATCTTTAGTCATTTCTATAGTTCTGCCAAGTTGCCCTGTAATAATTGAGAGCGCACCAAAAACAATAAAAAATGCTCCCCAAAGTTTTGCAAAAAAAATTGTAATTTCCGCTACCATATTTTTTTTAAGATTACTTAATTGTATTTAGATAGTATTATCATTTTACATCACTGTAGAAAATATTACGAACAATTGTTAGTAAGCCCAAGAAGACATATTTTAGCTGATGTATCTTGAACCGCATACGCAGTGTTCGCTGAAATATGTCACTAATATTAAAACTCTCCCTTATCCATAAATTGCCCAATTGCATGTAACACTTCATCCGCATGCATTATATAGGTGTGTTCTCTTGGCACAAGCAAAAAATCCTTCATATTTTCTAACTTTGTTTTTTCTACTGATACCTTTTCATGATATTCGCCGGCGATTACTCCTACTTCATACTCCGGGAGGGGGCGCGAGCATGACTACTCTATGTATATTTTCGAGTTCATTATGTTCTAAAAAATATCTCACCATGACACCCCCCATGGAATGAGTAACAAAATTGATTCTTTTCGTTCGGTCTATTTTAAAATTGGTGAACGTTCCTGCATAGCAGAAGTTGCATAGGGGCATAATAGCTGATAGGCTACACCTGTGCAATTTGGGAGAAGGCTTTTGTAAAAAGTCCGAACTTGCTATGCAGTGTTAGCTGATGTAACGTGTATTTTTCGTCTGGCGTTAGCCAAACAAATAAAAGAGCATTTATTTTTCGTTGTTTTTAGGGATCCAATAATCTAAGAATGGCCATGTTGTTCCTCTGGTCGTAGTTTTCTCATATTCACGATGAACTTTTCCACCAAGTGATTCGGCTAGTTTGCAGCTTGGTGTATTGGCTACGGCGCAAGGCCAGAGGATATGTGTGTATTTAAGATGTTTATCAGCCCATTTTTTAAGAGCGGCTGCGGCTTCTCGTCCATAGCCGTGACCATGAGCAGATTTTTTTAGCCATCCACCCATCTCAGGATTTTCCTCTTTGATATCTTCCAGCGCCATACAGCCTAGAAATTCACCAGTTTCTTTTAGTAAAACCACCATAAATAACAGCATACCTTCTTTCATTTCAGTTTCAGAATTTTTCAAACGTTCTGTAAGCACTTCTAGACTTTCTTGTGGTCCATAATTCATGTACTGAATGACTGGGTCACGATATTCTAAAAAAATCTGCTTTGCAAAATTCATGGTTTTAGGTACGAGTTGCAGCCGCTCTGTTTCTATTTGTACTTTGCTTAAATCCATAAGAAAAATAATTGCTCTTTTATTTTAGCTCCAAGGGAGCGAGAAAAAAATGTATTTCGCCTAACTAAGTATATCCCAACTTCCCATTTTTTTCGCTCTGCCATGCATCAATTTCTCCCATCACTTTCAATCATAGCCGGGCTGTGAACAGAAGTCCAGAGGTCAAAAAACAGACAGGCACAGCCATGTTGACGCCTTACCACCAGGTGCTATAATGCCAGCACCACTACCTTTAAGATAATCCGTATGTCAAATTCCATTGAGCGACTTATCAATCTGGCCAGACGCACAGGGGACAGATTGATCGTACATGACCCTATCGGCGGAAAAGATTTGGTCATTATGGACGTGGAACAGTATAAACAGTTGCTTGATGGACGGGAGTCCATCGCAGAGATGGGTGCCCAGGCATTTGTGGATAAAATTCATCGAGATATTTCCATTTGGGAATCCAATCGTGAAGATGATGATTTTTTGTTTGAAACCACGGATGATCTTTCTGAGGATGATTTTTTTTGTGAACCGCAAGCAGATACCGCACAGAGCGATTGGGAGGCTGTCGGGGCTATAATGTCTGCACGAAAGGAGCAGCCTGTCGCGCCGGAAGATGTATATAGTACAAATGATGCCGCGTCATTGGAGAATGAAAAGGAGTATTTGTCAATTTCTGCCCAGGCACAGAGAGATACGCAGGATATGAGTGACCTGTTATATGAGTTTCCTGTTATGTCAGAAGACGAGGAGATGCCCTCTTTTCATATGCATGCCGAGACCCCCCCTTCTTTTTTTCCACCCGGTGCTGCCATTCCTACCGCAGATATGGACAAAAATGATAGATTTTCACAGCCAACCCCTCTGGAAGAGCCGGTTTTCTTTGAGGAGCCGGTGTAACGGCTGCTTCTTGCTTAGGTTCTTGTCGATTCGTTCTTATTGCCTAGTTCTGAATTCCATTACCCACTGAATATCCCCAATCCGTCACTTGACGGATTTTCCATTTTGGGATATAATGTTGGGGCTTAAAAAACAGCATAATTTTGGCTGATTTTAGCCTTTTTTTATACATTTTAGTAAAGAATCTCGCTGGATTACAAAACCTGTGTTGACCACTCAACACGGTGCGGGTAGATGTAAAGCCGTATGGCAGCAGAATTTGATCGCTCAAAACCCCATGTTAACGTGGGTACCATCGGTCACGTTGACCATGGAAAAACAACAACGACAGCCGCAATCCTGAAAGTTGCGGGAGCGCATGGTATGACGGCGCAAACCAAGGATGTCAGTGAAATTGACGCTGCGCCGGAAGAAAAAGCACGTGGTATTACCATTGCTACCGCGCACGTTGAATACGAAACGGCAAACCGTCACTACGCGCACGTTGACTGTCCGGGACATGCCGATTATGTGAAAAACATGATCACGGGCGCCGCACAGATGGACGGTGCTATTCTTGTTGTTTCTGCGGCGGACGGCCCAATGCCACAGACGCGTGAGCACATCTTGCTTGCTCGTCAGGTTGGCGTGCCATACATTGTTGTCTTTTTGAATAAAGTTGACCAAGTGTCAGATCCTGAATTGATTGACCTGGTTGAAGAGGAAATTCGTGATCTTTTGAAGAAGTATGAATTCCCCGGGGATGAGACCCCAATCATTCGTGGTTCAGCCCTCAAGGCACTTGAGAACCCAACAGATGAAGCAGCAGCCAAGCCAATTTTGGATCTGCTCAAAACATTGGATGAATACATCCCAACCCCTGAGCGTGATTTGGACAAAGAATTCTTGATGCCAATTGAAGACGTGTTCTCAATCGAAGGTCGTGGTACGGTTGTCACAGGACGTATTGACCGTGGTATTGTGAAGGTTGGTGACGAAGTCGCCATCGTTGGTATGGGTGAAGACGTCAGCAAGACAACGGTCACCGGTGTGGAAATGTTTAACAAAAATCTTCAGCAGGGTCAGGCCGGCGATAATGCAGGTATCTTGCTGCGCGGGACAAAGAAAGAAGACGTTCAACGTGGACAGGTTCTCGCAAAGCCGGGTTCTATTACACCACATACTGAATTTGAAGCAGAAGTGTACGCGTTGACAAAAGAAGAAGGCGGACGACACAAGCCATTCTTCAAGGGATACAAGCCACAGTTTTACATTCGAACAACAGACGTGACAGGTGAAGTAACGCTTCCGGAAGGCACGGAAATGGTAATGCCGGGCGATACCATCAACCTGACAATTAAGTTGATCGTTCCCGTCGCTATGGAAGACCAAATGCGTTTTGCTATCCGAGAAGGTGGTCGTACTGTGGGCGCTGGAGTTGTAACAAAAATTATCAAGTAATATACAAAACCCCTCCTCCTCAAGAGGAGGGGTTTGATTGTTCTTTATGGCAGACACAACCACAACTCAAGAGGGACAAGTACAGCAAAAGATTCGTATCAAAATAAAAGCATACGATAGTAAAATTATCGATGGCGCGACGAAAACCATCATCGATACGGCTGAGCGGAATAATTCAAAGGTCATTGGTCCTGTCCCACTGCCAACGCAGATCAGCAAATTTAGTGTAAATCGTTCTACTTTCGTGAGCAAAACCTCTCAAGAGCAGTTTGAAATGCGGACACATAAGCGCTTGATTGATATTATCAACCCAACACCAAAGGCAATTGATGCACTTATGAACCTCAACTTGCCAAGCGGTGTTGACGTTGCAATCAAGATGATGTAAACGCTTGACAACCATTGAGAGATTCGTTACACTACGCCCGGAACAATAGTTGGTTTGAGGGGCATGTAAGATTACCCGGTACGGGATAAAAACACATGCTTTGAGAGTCAATCTGTGGAGAACACCATATCGCACGTATTTCAATTACAACGCCTTTTCAAAAATAAAAGGCTAGAAGGACTTTCATTGGACAGCACGCGACAGTCTAAAGTCAACAGCCACCACGCGTGGCTGTCGGCCAGAGATTGTTGACGGTGAACAGTGTGAGTGCTTCTAGTTTTTTAATAACATTGATTTTACAGATTTCCACGGATTTCGTTATGAGTCAGCGTAATCCAGTTAGATCCGTGTAATCAATGAATATGAAGTTCATATTGGGAACAAAGCTAGGCATGACACAGGTGTTTCGTGAAGATGGGACAGTTGTTCCGGTTACTCGAATACAGGCGGGACCATGTGTTGTCACCCAAGTAAAAAATTCCAAAAAAGACGCTGTTCCCGCGGTGCAAATTGGTTTTGGGGAACAAAAAATGTTCCGTGTAAACAAGGCGCAGCAAGGGCATCTGCAGAATTTGCCCACCGTGAGAGTCATGCGAGATATATCAGTCACCGAGGACGAGCTTGGTCTCAAGCGGGGTGATAGCTTCACAGTTTCAGTGTTTGAACCCGGTGAGAAGGTGCAAGTAACAGGAACGTCAAAGGGAAAAGGGTTTCAAGGTGTTGTGAAGCGTCATGGATTTAAAGGGAGCAAGGCGACTCATGGTAATAAAGATCAGCTTCGCATGCCTGGAAGCATTGGTGCCGGTGGTGTTCAGCGCGTTTTTAAAGGACTTCGCATGGGCGGACACATGGGTGATGATCAAGTAACGGTAAAGAATTTGGAAGTGGTAGAAGTTCATCCTGAAAATAATGAATTATTCGTAAAGGGTGCCGTACCGGGCGCGCGGGGTGGTTTGCTTGTTATCGCAACACCGGAGGGAAAGATTGAAATTGCGGTTGAGCCGGCTGAGCATATTGAACCTGCCAACGAAGCGGCAGTCACATCCGTAGAGACGACTCCTGATATTAACCCATCACCGGACGTTGAAAAGCAAGAAGAGCAAAAACAAGAAGAATAATATTTTTGGTTTATTGTTCATTGCTCATCGGAATACTCAAAGCGGTGAATCATGAACAATGAACCAAGTCCCTCACTATGGCAAAAGTAAATGTCTACAATGCGAAAGGTTCAAGCACTGAACAGATGGATCTGTCGGATGCTATCTTTGCCGTGGCAGTAAAACCGTCGCTTGTGCAGCAAGTGTATTTAACACTTGAAGCCAACGCGCGGCAGCCATGGGCGCATGTAAAAACAAAAGGTGAAGTGCGTGGTGGAGGAAAGAAGCCATGGAAACAAAAAGGGACAGGCCGAGCGCGTCATGGATCGATTCGATCTCCATTGTGGAAAGGCGGCGGTGTTACGTTTGGTCCTCGAAATGATCGAAATTTTGCTCAAAAAGTGAATAAAAAAATGAACAGACAAGCCGTGCGCATGTGTTTGACTGGGAAAGTGCAAGAGGATTCATTTGTTATTCTCGATGACATGCCCACAACCGGCAAAACTCGTGATTTTGTCGCCATGAGAAATACCTTGCCCGGTGCCGGTTATTCAACATTGATTTTGACCAATTCAAAAAATGATGAACTTGGATTATCGACGAGAAATATACCGGAAGTACACTTGCAGAGGGTACAAGATGTAAATGTTGCTGATTTGCTTCATCACAAATATGTGATTGTGACCAAACAGGGAGTAAGCGCATTGGAAGAAAGACTTGCCAAATAATATGAAACTCTTAGATCGTCTTAAAACTGCGCGAAGCGCCAAAGAGCAACCGGTAGACTCGGTGCCTGCTTCTGACACACAAAAAAGAGAGAAGACAGAAAACAAAACAACAGCAGGGGAAAAGGATAGTGCCGGTGAAAAGAAAACAGTAAAACCTTCCAAGAAAAAAATCCAAAAAAATATTTCAAGAGAACCGTACCAAGTACTTATTCGTCCAATGTTGAGCGAAAAAACAACCATGCACGAGGCGCTTGGCCAATATACATTTGAAGTGGCCTTGACAGCGACGAAGATTGATATAAAAAATGCTGTTGAAGTTGTGTATGGCGTACGTCCGTCACGCGTGAATGTGGTGCATGTGCAGGGAAAGGCACAGCGTTGGGGGCGGTATAATGGCCGTCGTTCAGATATAAAAAAGGCAATGGTTACCATGCCGGCTGGGAAAAAGATAGATATCCACGAGGGTGTATAATATGGCTATAAAAGTTTACAAACCAACAACTCCGGGAAGACGCAAGTCAAGCGTTCAAGATTTTTCTGATATCACAAAAACGAAACCGGAAAAATCATTAACGCAGCGAGTAAAAATGCGGGGTGGCCGTAACAATATGGGTCGCATTACCGTGCGGCACAGAGGAGGCGGTACAAAACGTTTGTATAGGATAGTTGACTTTAAGCGATCCAATTACGATGTTGAAGGAACCGTGGTGGCTATTGAATACGACCCAAATCGTGGGCCGCGTGTATTGCTTGTAGAGTATGTCGACGGGACAAAAACGTACATTCTTGGCTATGCGGGTGCCAATGTCGGTGACACGGTTGTTTCTTCACAAAATAAGATAGAGGCTATTCCGGGTGCGAGAATGCCAATGGAACACATTCCTGTCGGCATGTTTCTGTACAATGTGGAGTTACGCGTCGGTTCAGGTGGAAAGTTGGTTCGGGGCGCAGGTATGGCGGCACAGCTCCAGGCGATTGAAGGGGATTATGCCCAAATTAAGCTCCCATCGGGTGAAATGAGGTTGATCCCAAAAGAAGCATTAGCCACTGTTGGCAGACTGGGAAATGCGGATTTTCGATTGGTACGACTTGGCAAAGCGGGCAGAATGCGCTATCGTGGACGACGACCGACTGTGAAGGGTAAAAACATGAACCCTGTTGACCACCCGCATGGTGGTGGAGAGGGACATTCGCCAATTGGTTTGAAGCGACGCGGACCGCAGACACCGTGGGGTAAAAAAGCACTGGGTGTCAAAACAAGAAAGAGAAACAAAGCAAGTAACAAATTTATTGTTCAGCGAAGAAAGAAGAAAAAGAGATAAATAATTGTTCATCGTTCATAGTTCCTTGTTCCTCGGGTAGGGTATCCGATGAACCAAGAACTATGAACCGCGAACCAAGACACCTATGTCACGAAGTCTAAAAAAAGGACCATTCATAGACCCAAAGCTGCAAAAAAAAGTGGATAAAGCGAGAGCAGCCGGGAGCAGCAAGCCCATCAAAACATGGGCTCGCGCGTCGACAATTACGCCTGATATGGTGGGAATGACATTTTTGGTGCACAATGGTCGAAAGCATATTGATGTCTTTGTCGATGAAAACATGGTTGGCCATAGACTGGGTGAATTTTCTCCAACGCGCACGTTTAAGGCGCATGGTGGAAAAATGGCAAAGACCGAAGCAAAGAGCTAGATGGAATTATGAAAATGCAAACAACCGCAAAACTGAATAAACTGAGAATTTCGCCGCGCAAGGTTCGCCTGGTCGCAGATTTAGTGCGTGGAATGAATGCCGGAGAGGCAATATTGCAGTTGATGCATAGTCCCAAAAAAGCCGCTCGCCCGGTAAAAAAATTAATCGAATCGGCGATAGCAAACGCAGAGCATAACCAAAAATTGGAGCGTGCATCCTTGGTGGTAAAAACGATTTTTGTTGATCAAGGACAAACGCTGCACCGGTGGACCCCGCGCGCCTTTGGCCGTGCGTCCGCTATTCACAAGCGATCATCACATGTAACGGTTATTTTGGAAGGTGATGCTGCTGAACAAAAAAAATCAGAAAAGAAAATAAGTGAAGGAACAGCAGAAAAGAAAACAGTTGCATCAAAAAAAGAAAAAGCTTAGAATTTAGTGTCGTTTAGACCGTTTCGAATCTAATAAAATGTATGGGTCATAAAGTCCACCCGAAAATTCACAGAACACCGACGATTTTCCCATGGGACTCTCGTTGGTTTTCATCCAAAAATTATGGTCTGTACACAAAGCAGGATTTGGCCATTCGGTCTTATTTGCAACGCGTTGCAAAAGATGCAAATATTGACAGTGTGAGTGTTGAGCGTGGGCCAAAAAATTTAGAAATTACTGTTATTGCGGCAAAACCGGGATATATTATAGGGCGATCCGGTCAAGGCCTTGAAAAAATCAGGCAACATATTGAGAGAAATATTTTGCAGTTCAAGATGAAAGTAAAATTAAATATTAGAGAATTGCGATCACCGGCATTATCGGCGGAAGTCGTCGCGCAATCGATGGCGGCTGACACAGAGAGACGTATTCCGTTTCGTCGTGTTATGAAGCAGGTCATTGAGCGAGTGATGAAGGCTGGCGCGCAGGGTGTGAAAGTTCGCATGTCAGGACGACTGAATGGTGTTGAAATTGCCAGAACAGAGGCATTGCAAAGTGGAAAAGTTCCGCTTATTACATTGAGAAGCGACGTTGATTATGCCCTTGTAGAGGCGAAAACAATATATGGCATTATCGGAATAAAGGTTTGGATTTATCGAGGCGAAGTATTTTCACGAAAGGATAAATTTTCGACGGAATCGGAAGATGAAAAGTCGGCGGCACGCGATCGTAAGTAAGATATATGTTGTTACCCAAGAAAGTAAAACATAGAAAGTGGCACAAGCTCAGACGGCGCAATAAAGGTATTGCGACACGAACAAACGCGGTCGCGTTTGGGAGCTATGGCTTGACGGCAACCACGCACGCGTGGATCAGTTCTCGTCAAATTGAGGCTGCTCGCCGCGTGATTACGCGATATATCCGTCGTTCCGGAAAGATGTGGATTCGTATTTTCCCTGATAGACCGGTAACAAAGAAAGGTTCTGAAGTTCCCATGGGTGGTGGAAAAGGCGCACCGGATCACTATGTGGTAACGGTGAAGCCCGGAACAGTACTCTTTGAACTTGAAGGAATACCCGAAAGTATCGCAAAAGAAGCGTTTACATTAGCGGGGCATAAGTTGCCGGTAAAGATCCGATTCGTTAAAAAGAACTAGTATGGATATCGCAGAATTGAAAAAAACAAACCGTGGCGAGCTTCAGAATCTTTTGGCTGAAAAAAGAGATGAACTTCGGACATTGCGTTTTAAAGCAAGCGAAAGACAGCTGAAGGAAGTTCGACGAATCCGTTCCGTAAAACAAACAATTGCCCAAATATTGACCGTTTTGAGCAACGGTGAAGAGACTACTCACGCGTCGTCAGTACAAACAAATTAAGAGTATGACAACAAACCAAATCGACAACAGCCGAGCAGTAACAAGCCGACAATTCCGTGGGGTTGTGGTTGGTGCGCTTGAAGAAAAGACCGTGCGTGTTGTCGTGCGGACTAAAAAGATGCATGAGAAGTATAAAAAACAATACTGGGTAAGCCGCAAATACGCGGTTCATGATGAAAAGAACAGCGCGAAAATAGGTGATACGGTTATTTTTAGAGAGTGCCGGCCGATGAGTAAATCAAAGCGTTGGCGATTAGTTCAGGTTGTTTGAGATTTATATGATCCAGCATAGATCAATGCTACAAGTGGCGGATAATACAGGAGCAAAAAAGCTCATGTGTATTCGTGTACTTGGAGGCTACAAAAAAAGGTTCGCCAGGATTGGGGATATTATTACCTGTTCAGTCAAAGAGGCCGCGCCACGCGGTATGGTAAAGAAGGGTGAAGTGGTGCATGCGGTCATTGTCAGACAAAGAAAAGAAATGCGGCGCCCGGATGGTACGTATGTACGATTTGATGAAAATGCCGCGGTTATTGTGGATAAAAAAAGCAAAGAACCAAAGGGGACCCGTATTTTTGGGCCCATCGCGCGTGAATTACGGGCGGAGGGATACCAAAAAATTGTGTCACTTGCCCCTGAAGTGTTGTAATAGTTTACTGTTATGAAAATAAAGACAGGTGACAATGTAAAAGTCATTTCTGGATCAAAAGAGATGAAAGGGAAAACTGGAAAAGTGATTCAGGTAATTTATAATGAGAAAAATCAACAAACGTATATTGTTTTGGAAGGTGTCAACATCCGCAAAAAGCATATTCGTCCACATGGGGGACACGCGGGTCAGGTGATTGAGTTGCCGGGACCAATTCATGTGAGTAATGTTATGATGATTGATCCAAAAGCGGGTACACCAACACGGGTTGGTTTCCAAATTGAAGGAAAAACAAAAAAACGTATTGCAAAAAAAAGCAAAGAGTTTATTGATTAATGGTCACTGTTCATAGTTTATCGATCCTCGGATTATGCATTCGGTGAGCGATGAACTATGAACCAAGCAATGAAATATGTCAGTACTGTATACACAATATAAAAATGATATTCTCCCTGCTCTCAGGGGGGATCTTGGGTTGAGCAATGTGATGCAGGCTCCGCGGGTTGAGAAGGTTGTGTTGAATGTGGGATACGGTCGGCACGCGAAGGATAAAAATTTCATTGACACTGTTGAAAAGACATTGCGTTCAATCACCGGGCAGCAGCCCGTTCACAACAAAGCAAAGAAATCGATTTCCAACTTTAAGGTGCGAGAAGGAATGGATATTGGAATGTCTGTCACGTTGCGTGGGCAAACGATGTATGACTTTTTGTACCGAATGATTCATTTGGCGTTGCCGCGTGTTCGCGACTTTCGCGGTCTTTCCATGAAGAGTTTTGACAAGCAGGGCAATTATACGATTGGACTGAAAGAAAGCATCGCATTTCCGGAAGTTGGGGCGGATAGTGTTGATAATATTCATGGATTGCAAATTATCATTTCTACAACGGCACAAAACAAGGAAGAAGGAATGATGCTATTGAAAAAATTAGGTATTCCGTTTAAAGATGCATAAACAGTTCACTGTTCACAGTCCATCGTTTATCGAATACATACGACAGGAGTACGGGCCTCGAAAAACCATGAACTGTGAACA
>PFCB01000030.1:41361-88708 GCA_002773135.1 Candidatus Magasanikbacteria bacterium CG10_big_fil_rev_8_21_14_0_10_47_10 | reverse complement strand
TCGCTTGAGCAACACATACCAAACAGCCAAATTATATTTTACTGACGCATCCGCGAGCGCCAGTGCCTGCCCCGTCCGGAAGTGATGAGGTTGGCTCTGGTACTCGCTTGAGCAATTCAATACATTTAAGGAGGGAATATGTACTATGTATATGTGCTTCAATCTTTGAAAAAACAAGATTGGTTTTATAAAGGGTCGACAAACAATTTGAAAAGGAGAGTGACACAACACAACATTGGAGAATGCAAATCTAGCGCACCGTACCGACCATTTCGTCTCGTGTATTATGAAGCATATGTATCAGAGAGCGTGGTACGAAAACGAGAATCGACCTTAAAGAAAGGTGGCTCTACGTGGGTCCCACTACGGAGAAGAATTATTGAATCATTAAAAAATTGCTACTAGTAGCAATTTTTTAAAACCGTATAGTGTCTGGACTGTATTATGCCATATTCGAATATAGCGGCAGCGCTACGGTGTCACTGACTGCATCTGATCTATTGTTTCAACCGACTTACAATTTTTACATTTGATTTCTATAATCGCCTCCAAAATGTGACCTTTAAAAAAAAGTTTATTGCAATTCTTGCATCTGAATTCTTTGAGAATAGTTGGCGTCATAGACACTGTAGTAGTATTGGTAGTCTACAAAGCCGTGGTTCAATGTCTGATAAATAATATATAAAGAAAGTATGAAGATTATGGGTTAGTGATTAATTTTTTTGTATGCGCTAATAAAGTCTGTGCTGTGCTGTTGCTCTTGCATGGCATCGCGGGCTGTTTTTTCCGTACTATTGATATAGTATTCAAGAGGCGCCATGTTTTCAATAACAGAGATGGCATGGAGTGCCTGTCGTGATAGGTCGGTATGGTACATGGCTGCCGTACAGGCTTGCTGAATGGTTTTAAACCAAAATATTTTTTGTAATTCCGGAAGATCATTAACCATATGAATAGTTGTTTTGTGTGGATACATGGTTTTCCAATAACTGAGCAGCATTACCACAACAGTACTTAAGTGCCCCCTTTGCATATCTTCTTCCCAATCGTGCGCGTCATCATTAATTTGCATGCCAATCAGATAGTGTTTGAAATATCGGAGTAGATTGCCGCTGTCTTGGGATGAAACATTTTGCCCGAGTACGGTAAACAGAGCAAGCGGACCGAGTACATGGCCAGAAGCCGGTGCGTATTTTGCGCTGTAATCGCCATAGTCAGGTAACACATCAGGAACGGAAAAAATATTATTTTCTACAGTGGTGCGGCAGTATATGGTTTCCCATGTGTTGGCTGCATCCAGTTGATCCATGAGGGCATGAAAAAAAGTTGTGAATGCCGGTTTGGCCGGGAAAATATTGGTAAAAAAGTGCGTATAGTAACGGGCAAAGAGATTGGCGGTTGGCAGTATCTGCGGATTGGCAGCTTCATCGTTATCCCAAAAATCATCGTAAATAATAAATGCTGTCCAGAAAAAAATATTTGTCAAGCCCAATTTTGCAATAATTTTGTTTGAAAATTGAGAACCGTTTGATCCCAGTGCTTCACGTGTGTAGTAGGCCATCAAGGGCATTTGTTTGTCTTGATTTCCACGCATCGTTTTTTGTATTTGTTCCAGCGCTTTGTTTCCCATATCCAAAGATGTGTGGTGCATTTGTTGCCGGGCAAAATCAGTTATCATATCCATGATGCGTTGTTCACTATCATTTGTCTTCCGTACGGTTACGTTGGAAGTTGTTGACGTGTTTATTTTGTGCATTTTTTGCAGGACATAACGGATTGGTGATTCATCCGGAAAGGCGGATGATACAATGGGTGAGTCTCCATCAATTCCTCCAATCAGTTGAGTAAGTGCAGGGAGTTCAACATCAAGCAATGATAGGAAATAGGCAATCATAAGATTGACTCCCACATCTACAGTAGTTGAATCAGGTATTGATCCATAGGGTCCTCCTTCACTCAATTCAAGGGAAGTTAATTGCGTGAGAATATGGGCGAGGGGAGCGCCGTGTATACTGCCTGGGTTATGCCGGGTGATGGCAGACAAAACAAAAAATTGTATGCCAACAGAATCGCTAAATATCCACTGTTCATTCTTTTGTTGAAGAAGCCATGTTGCAGCTTTGCCTGCATCAGCACTTTGTTTTACATCAGGATTATCATGCAACATGTGAAGTGCCCACGCTGTTTCAAAGACAGATGGGAGCGTATCCTCATCCGCGAACGATCCATCGACGGACTGGCGGTTAAGTATATTGGTCAAAGACATATGTGTCATAGGGTGTCTCTTTTATGAAAGGTGACGGTAAAATTGGTTCCTGTTTGCTCGTTGCTTTGAACCGTTATCGTCCCGCCGAAGTCTTTTTCAATGATATTTTTTGTAATGGAAAGACCGAGTCCTATTCCATTATGAAATTGCTTGGTTGTAAAAAAAGGTTCAAATATGGTATCGATGATGTCGGCCGGTATGCCATGCGCACGGTCATTCACTTCCAGTATGACGTCGCTGTTTTTTTGTTTCAGGGTAATGCGGACTTTTCTGCCGGGGCTTGGGGTTTGACTCTCCACGTACGCATCAATCGCATTCGATAGTAAATTACTCGCGACCTGACTGAATTTTATGGAGTCGCCAAACGTTTGAATGTCATGCTGGGACTGAAACTCAATACTGACATTGTTTTTTCTGGCGCGGTAGTGCAGCACTTGAATCGCTTCCTTTATTTCTTCATTGATGGAAAAAAGTTCCTGAACGGTTTGCTGGCTCATTTGCTTGCGAACTGCTTGGATAAGCGCTTGCATGTGTGCGGTCGCTTTTTTTGCTCGTATAAGATCTTCTTCAATCTCTGTCATTTCACCCTGCCCGGTCGTATGTGATTTCATTTTTTCTATATTGAGTGATACGGCGGTGAGGGGGTTTACCAAGTCATGAAAGAGTCCGCTGGAAAGTCGGCCAAATTCGGCGAATCGGGAAAGTTGCGCTATTTTTTCCATCTGCGTTTTTTGCAGTTCACGGGTCCTTTCATCTACCCGGATTTCAAGCATATCTCTTTCTTCTTTGAGCGCCGTTTCAGAGTTTCTTGCTCGCTTCAGAGATTTTTCTATCTCCCTATTCGAAAGCCATGAGACGGTGGCGATGATGAAAAAAAGAATTCCCACTGTGATAATTTCTCCCCGTCCCCATTGCTCAAGTTTCCAATACAATTTGGGATGAGTTACTCCAGTCGTCTGGAGATGATGCAGAACAAAGAGAGTAAAGGAAATTGCCATCGTTATAAAAAAAGCAAAAAGAGAATTAACCAGGATGCCAGACATTACAATGATGAGTGCGAAAAACATGAGTGAGGCAATTAATTCTACCCCCCAATGTATGGCAAGCGCTATCGAAAATAAAAAATATGTCCAGATAAAAAGTTGCGATGAAATATGGGGGAACCCTTTTTTTGACAGGAGGAATATTCCTATGAAAAATGTTAGCAGTACGAGATTAATCCACAGAGGAAGCCCGCGAAAAGTACTGCCAAGCTGAATTGATTGGATCAAAATAAGAAAACTCGCGATGGACAGTAAAATAATTGTGGCACAAAGAAGAACATGCAAAATAAATTGTCTGCGGTGCGTGTCTTCATGGTTGGATGTCGGGGAAATGTATTGTATGAGTCTATCGTTCATATTTGAAAAAACTGAATACCAAGGTACGCACACGGCATTTTTGGTATCCAGTTTATCGTTGATAGCGTTTAGGCTACGCGTTGAGCCACGGCACGCCGGCGGTCATGACAACGGCAACCATTGCCGTGAGGGACGCGCTGTTTCGAGCAGATTTGCTTGTGAGCACTTTTTTGATTACATCATTCATATATGGATTCCCTTGTTTTTTTAAAAAATCGACAGGGTTCTTTCTTTTGTAAATAATACATTATTTTTCGACCTTTATATAAAATAATTTACTCAATTTTGTATCCCCGGCCGGGGACTGTCTTGATCAGGCGATACCTGTCTTTGCTATCAATTTTTTTTCTTATATTCAGGATATGCGTTTCAATTGCGTTTGAGAAAAAATCCGCGTCGTTATCCCAGGCGTTGTCTATAATCATGCCGCGCGACACCATTTTTCCTTTGTTTCTCATTAAGCATTCCAGAAGCGAAAATTCTTTCCTGGTTAAGTACACCTCTTTGCTTCCAACGCGGACGGTTTGGCTGGAAATGTTCATGGTCACGTCGTGCGCGCGCATTGTGTCATCGGCAATCTGCGTCGGTCGACGAAGAATGGCTCGAACCCTGGCAAGCAGCTCATGAAACGAAAACGGTTTGGTTATGTAGTCATCGGCACCCGCGTTGAGCAGTGCGACTTTATTGTCAGTATGTTCATCGATTGTAAGGACGAGAATGGGAGTGTTTTTTCCCGCGCCCCTTATTTCTTTGCAGATGGCATCTCCTGACTTATGCGGCAGATTCATGTCCAGTATGATCAGGTCATATTGGTTTACTCGAGCCATAGCGGAACCTGCGTCGCCATCGTCAGCAATATCGGTGACAAATCCCTCTGAATCGAAATTGTTTTTTAGGATGGCCACTATGTTGGGGTCGTCCTCAATAATGAGCAATTTCATAAGATGAAATCTGAGAAACAGGCAAAATAAAAACCCACGCGCATGAGTTTCTGAAGAACTTCTCTGTTACTAAAGATACAGTATCATTTATTTTGAATTTGTTGAACCGAAAGGTGAAGAAAAGCTGTGCACAAAAAATTCTTTCTGGTATACTTACCTTGTTCGGATTCTAATTATAGGAACTATGCCCGACTCAGTACGGCAAAAGATTTTGATTGCCGAAGACGAAAAACCAATGGCACGCGCTCTGCAGCTAAAGCTGAACGGTTCTGGTTTTGATGCTCAGGTGGCCAATGATGGAGAGGAAGCGCTCGCGGCGTTGCAACAAGGAGGATATGCATTACTTCTTTTGGATTTGATGATGCCAAAAGTGGACGGGTTCGCGGTTTTGGAAGGTATGAAGCAACGGGGGGACACGACCCCGGTTATTGTCTCTACTAACTTGAGCCAGGAACAGGACATACAAAAAGCAAAAGAAATGGGTGCCAGAGATTATTTTGTAAAGTCGGACACACCACTCAACGCGGTGATTGATCATGTAAAGCAAACACTCGCTCAATCTCAGTAATATGTATGCTTGATGACGCGTTGTTACAAAAGATACTTATTGAAAAGGCGTATCTTTCCCAAGAAGATATGCTTCAGTCCGCGCAGTTGGCAACCCAAGATGATGTTCCATTGCAGCAATCCCTTATTAATAATAATGTTTTAACAAAAGCGCTTTTGGGTCAGGCTGTAGGTGAGTATTTTGGTTATCAATATGTTGACCTGCAAAAACAAAAAGTAGATGATGATATTTTTTTTCAAATACCTGAAAGCATGGCCGTGAGTCAACAGATTGTGGCATTTGGCAAGGCGAACGGGACAGTGCAGGTAGCCATTGTTGACCCAACAAAGACCGAGATTATTGATGTACTGGAGAAACGTTTTGATACATCTATTCAGGTCTTTATCACGCTTGTTCAGGACATTGCGTACGCGTTGAAACGGTACAAAAAAGATATAAAAGCTGCGTACGAAAGTTTGCTTGACACTATCTCCGACGATACGACTGAGGATATTGAGGCAGACGATGCGGTGGAAGGTTTGACCGCGCATGTGGCAAACCTTATTTTGAACAACGCGGAAAGAAATGGAACGTCTGATATTCACATCGAACCGTATGAACGAAAATCATTGGTGCGGTTTCGTGTTGACGGCGTATTGAGTGATCGACTAGAAATGGATTTGGACATGCATTCGCGTGTTATGACACGCATTAAAGTATTGTCCCGTATGCGTACGGATGAGCACCGTGCCGCGCAGGATGGAAAATTTCGTTTTGTCAGTGACGCGGGCGAAGCGATCGATGTTCGTGTCTCTGTGGTTCCGACCAAGTATGGCGAAAATGTCGTGATGCGTTTGTTGTCGTCGCATGGCCGTCAATTTACTCTTACGAATTTGGGTCTTGTTGGCCATGATTTGGAAAAAGTAAAAGAAAATATAAAGAACCCTCACGGCATGATATTGGTGACCGGTCCGACCGGAAGCGGGAAAACAACGACCTTATATGCGGTGATGAAGTTGCTCAACAAGCGTGATGTGAATATTGCCACTATTGAAGACCCTATTGAATACGATATATCGGGGGTGACGCAGATTCAGGTGAATACAAAAACAAACCTTACTTTTGCGCAGGGGCTTCGCTCGATAGTCCGGCAGGATCCGGATATCATCATGGTGGGAGAAATCAGAGATGAAGAAACAGCGGGAATTGGTGTTAACTCGGCATTGACCGGACACTTGGTGTTGTCAACATTGCACACAAACGACGCGCCAACATCGCTGCCTCGGCTTCTCGACATGCAGGTTGAGCCATTTTTAGTCGCGTCAACCGTTAATATTATTATTGCGCAGCGCTTGGTTCGGGTGATTTGCGCGTCGTGCAAAGCAAGTCATGTCATTACTGACCAGGAAAAGAAAATATTGCAGGATAATGGCGAGCGTGAAGCGTTTTTGAGTCGTATTGGGGTTTCCCTTGATAATCTTCGGCTATATAAGGGGAATGGCTGCAAAGTATGTGGCGATACGGGATACGCCGGACGGATCGGTATTTTTGAAGTCATGATCATGGATGAACAAATGCGACAGCTGGTGGTCAATCATTCAGACTCCGACTCAATTAAAGCAGCGGCAAGACAAAAAGGTATGACAACCATGCTTGAAGATGGCATTCGCAAAGTACTCGATGGGGTGACGACCCTTGAAGAAGTACTGCGCGTTGCCATGTAATAAAAATATGCCTGAAAAAACAACAAAAAAATTGCCGTTTTGGAAAAAAGAAATCAGTTTTGGCCGCGTGTCCGTGGTTGACATGGCTGTATTTGCCAAGCATTTGTCCGTTATGATCGAGGCCGGCCTGACAGTGCACGAATCGCTTGAAATAGCGGCCGACTCGGCAAAGGGGAAGTTAAAAAAAGTCATTGGAAAGCTTGTCGGGTCTATTGAAGAAGGATCATCGCTGGCGGACGCAATGGCAAAATATCCCAAAGTGTTTCCCGGCTTATTTACTGATGTGGTTCGAGCGGGTGAAGCGTCCGGAACACTCGCCGGGAATTTGACAAACATTGCGGATCAGCTCAAACGTGAAGAACAATTGGTGCGACGCGTGAAGAGCGCCATGACGTATCCGGCCATTGTGCTGATTGCCGCATTTTTTTTGGCGCTTGGCATGGCGTATTACATTTTACCGCAAATTACGCCGCTGTTTAAGGGTTTAAAAGGAATTGAGCTTCCTTTGAGTACTCGCATGGTGCTGTGGTTTTCGGATTTGATGCGCGCGCATGGGTTGGCTGTTGTAACAGGTTCGTTGGCTATCTTGGTGGGCGTTGTCGCGTTGGCAAGAGCCACTTTTTCACAGCCGGTCACGCATAAAATATTGCTCAAGTTTCCACTGTTGAAACATATTTCAAAAAGTTCAAATCTTGCTCGCTTTTGTTTAACCTTTGGGACGCTGCTTGGCAGTGGTGTGAATATTGATAACGCGGTACAAATCACCAGCGGTACCGTTACCAACCGATATTATCGACTCGCATTGGCAAAGGTGGCGTCTGAGATACAAAGTGGCAAAAGCATGGCTGAAAATTTGCAGCAATTTGAACATTTGTTTCCCAAACTCGTTATTAACATGGTGAATGTGGGTGAGCAGTCCGGCAATTTGAGTGAAACATTGCTGTATTTGGCCGATTTTTACGAACAGGAAGTTGATACCTCAACGACCGCACTGACAACGGCTCTTGAGCCTATTTTGCTCCTTTTGATAGGGGTTGTGGTGACCACCCTTGGTTTGGCCATTATTACACCAATTTATGAAATTACGGGTAGCGTTAGCGCAAACAGATAGCACGCATGCGTCTCGATCCGGGCTCACGACAATTGAATTGCTTATTGTTATTGCCATGATCGCAATAATGAGCGCTGCCGGAGCGGCAATTTTTGCGCGGCTGCAGCCGCGTGCACAGCTTGGTGACGCGACGGCAGAAGTGGCGCAAGCACTCCGGACAGCGCAAACACGATCCAGCGCGCGGTATAACTTGGACGCGCATGGTGTGTATGTGCAGAGCGATAGCGTGACGCTGTATGAAGGCGGGTCGTATGCGGCGCGAGAAACGCAATATGACAGAGTAGTCACGTACCAGGCGGTCCAGTTGAGTCCGGATGCCACAGACTATCATTTTAGCGAAGGGTCCGGGTTGCCAAGCGTCACAAGCGATATCGTCATTACACATCCAACACTCAATATTCAGTCAACCATTCACGTTCTCGCAAGCGGGAAAATATTATTGCAGTAAACAATGCGAATTACGACAGATAAAAGAGGGCTATCACTTTTGGAGGCAATGTTGGGCATTGCCGTTTTTGCTATTTTGGCGGCAAGTATTTTAAGCTTGTCTGCAGGAAATGGAAGGGCGGATGTTCAGAGCACCCACTACGTACAGGCAACCTCGCTGGCAGAGGAAGGACTGGAAGCCGTGCGATCCATCAGAGACAGAGCATATAACGAATTCACATATTCAACCAGTTCCGTGTCAGTGAGTGGGGCACAATGGATTTTTGATGGAGAAAATACAACAGAGACTATTGGTGACTATGTGCGGACAATTACCTTTGAGGATGTGTGCAGAGACGGAAGCAGTGATATTGTTACCTGTCCGGGAACGTACACAGATGAGCATTTGAAACTTGCCAGCGTTCTGGTGGAGTGGCAGCCAAGACCTGGTGTCACTTCAACAGTGGAGCGAGTGGCGTATGTCAGTAACTGGGACAGTTCCGATTGGACGCAGACTGATTGGGTGGGAGGGGCTGGTCAGTCATTGTGGTCGGACGCGACAAAGTATGATAGTGATGATAGCAATGTGAATGTGTCAGTTGCCGGAGAGGTAACGCTGGCTTCTGCAGGGGGCGGGTGTGGTACAAATATTTGGGAATTTACAACACCGGGTCAGTATTCGTATGACAGCGGGAAAATTGAAGTGACAGGGGGGAATGCGCAGCTGAAGGGAAGTGCACCAGCGCTGTCCGGTATTGCTGATGCTGTCTTGAGCAGTTTTGAATTTGACACGGTTGACGG
Source organism: Candidatus Magasanikbacteria bacterium CG10_big_fil_rev_8_21_14_0_10_47_10 (assembly GCA_002773135.1). Classification (GTDB taxonomy): domain Bacteria; phylum Patescibacteriota; class Patescibacteriia; order Magasanikbacterales; family UBA922; genus 1-14-0-10-47-10. Next base: position 79,492 of record PFCB01000030.1, on the reverse strand, counting down.
TCACGAACCTGATATTATTCATGTGTCCGGCGATATCTATGCTATAGCGTACAGAGGTGACAATGGAGATGGGTGGCTTGCGACGGTTGATATCGATTCAGCGGGGACGATTACAGCCAGTGTGATTGATACACTTGAATTTGACGCGACCGACGCAGATACGCCTGATATTTTTCATGTGAGCGGGGACGTGTATGGTATCGCGTATAACGGTCCGGGTGTTGACGGGTGGCTGGTGACGATGACCATTGACTCGTCAGGCAATATTGGAGCTTCTGTTATTGACAGCCTTGAGTATGATACATCCAATGGAGAAACACCGAACGTCATTGCCATTGCCGGCGATATTTATGCAATCGTATACCAGGGCCCGGCAGGAGACGGCTGGCTGGCGACCGTGGATATTGATTCAGCCGGTAATATCGCAAATAGCGTCGTTGACAGTTTTGAATACGATACAGACAGCGGGCAGGGACCGGATATTGTTCATATATCCGGTGATGTATATGCCATTGCCTACAACGGCTCCGGGGGAGACGGGTGGTTGGCAACAGTGTCCATTAATGCATCGGGGGCTATCACAGCGTCAACCATTGATACCTTTGAATTTGATACGAATGATGCGAACCGGCCGGAGTTGCAGCACGTGAGCGGTGACGTGTATGCCATAGCCTATGACGGGCCGGGCGCGGATGGGTGGCTGGTGACAGTTACGATTGATACGTCCGGCAACATAACAAATAGCCTCATAGATAGCTTGGAATTTGATACCAGTAGCGGAATTACTCCGAGTATCTTGTACGCTACCGGGACAGCCTATCTGGTCGCGTACAACGGGCCGGGGAGTGACGGATTTGTCCAGCTGATTGACATTCAAACAGACGGGAATATAGCGGCATCGGCCATTGATATCTTGGAGTTCGATACATCCGATGGTACGAATCCAACCATGGTAGAAATAGTCGCCGGTGACATCTATGCCATTTCGTATGAAGGGGTTGCGGGGGATGGATTTGTGATAACTATTGATCTGGAAACAGCATCAACATACCCTTCGGATACTCCTTCAATCAATCCAACCGCGTCCTTTAGCGTGCCGGCAATTGATACATGGTCCGCGTTTGCCGAGACCGCGTCAAAAGATGGAGGGGAAATATACTACCAACTGTCAGAAGACGCTGGCTCCACATGGCAGTATTGGACCGGAGCCGCGTGGGCCAGCGCGGTGGGTGCCACAGATTACAATATCAGTAGCGTGATTAATACTAATATTCAAACATTTTCAACAAGTACGGGGGCTATCATGTTCAAAGCATTTTTGGAAAGCGACAGTGCGCAGTTTGTACAGCTGGACAATGTGACCATTAGTTGTGAACAGTCATACGATTGGACGTTTTCCAATTCCGGAGACTATCAGTTTGATTCAGCTAAAATTGAAGTCACGGGCGGCTACGCGCAACTTAAGGCGGGCGCTGCTTCACTGTCCGGCATTGCCGACGCAGTAATTGATTCATTTGAATTTGATACGAGCAACGGAGCGGAAACGCACATGATTCATGTGAGTGGTGATATTTACGCTATTGCGTACCAAGGACCTGGAAGCGATGGCTGGCTTGCAACCGTTGATATTGACATAGCCGGTACCATTGTTGCCAGTGTCATCGATACACTTGAATTTGACACAAGTCAAGGTGGGGAACCATATATTTTTCATGTGAGTGGGGACGTCTATGGCATAGCGTATGCCGGTCCTGGGACTGATGGCTGGCTTGCAACTATGACGATTGATTCATCCGGCAATATTGGGAATTCTGTTGTTGACTCTTTGGAGTATGATACTGGAAACGGTGACGTGCCCAGCGTCGTCCACGTCAGTGGTGATGTCTATGCAATCGCATATCAGGGTCCTGGGACTGATGGCTGGCTTGCAACAGTGACGATTGATTCAAGCGGCAATATTGGTGCGGGTACGGTGGATACACTCGAGTGGGATAACAATAATGGTAGGGAACCAAGCATGGTTCATGTGTCCGGTGATTACTATGCGATCGCGTACAGAGGGCCTGGGAATGATGGTTGGGTGGCGACAGTGACGATTGATTCAAGCGGGAATATTGGCGCCGGCACTGTCGACAGTTTTGAATTTGATCCAAGTGACGGCTTTCGGCCGGATCTGGAACATGTGTCCGGGGACTATTATGCTGTCGCGTATCAGGGTGCGAACGGTGATGGCTGGCTCGCGACAATGACCATTGACTCAAGCGGTAATATCGGTGGTAGCACCGTGGACACGTTTGAATTTGATACCAATGACGCCAGTTATCCTGATTTGTTGTACGCGACCGGAGATTATTATTTTATTGCGTATTCCGGTGTTGCCGGTGATGGATTCATCACTATGATAGATATCGCCACCAATGGGCAAATTGGCGCCGCGGTACTTGATACACTGGAGTTTGATACGGCAGATGCCTATTATCCCAGCATTGTGGAGCTTGCTGCCGCGGATACATATGCCATCGCGTATCAAAGTACCGGATCAGACGGTTTTGTGACCACTATTGAGCTTGAATCGTCAAGCAGCTATCCAACCGACGTGCCACCGGTGACAGCCTCTACATCACTGTCGCTTGCAAGTCCTGAACAGTGGACAGGTTTTACTGAAACAGCCATTAAAAATGGCGGGGAAGTGTATTACCAACTTTCCGATGATGAGGGGGCGACGTGGCAATATTGGAACGGAAGTTCGTGGGCTGCTGCCGGAGCGAGTAACTACAACACAGCAGCAATTGTCGATACTAATATCGGGGATTTTTCCACCAGCAGTGGAAAAATAGTATTGAAATCGTTTTTGCAGAGCGATGGGACGCAGTTTGTGCGACTTGATAATGTCCGTGTTGATTATGGGGAATCGGGTGGAGGCGGAGGGTACGCACTGAGCGGTTGGGTCATCGGTTCTGCGTTTGATATGTCAGACGCGTCGCCTGTACAGTTGGTTGAATGGGATCAAAGTATCCCCGCGTGTACACCAACATGTGAGGCAAAAATTCAGTTGCGGACAGCCCCTGATAGTGGCGGAAGCCCGGGTGCATGGACGGCGTGGTATGGAGAGAGTGGCGCGGCAACCTATTTTACCGACAATACCGGATCGCTTGTGTCCACTTCGCTCAATGGCAACCGGTGGGCTCAATATAGATTGGAGTTGATTGGCGACGGGACAAATACGCCGACATTTTCTGAGATTCGGGTTAACTACCGATAGCATATGAACAAAAGCGGTTTTACACTTTTTGAAAGTATCATTTACATTGCTATTTTTAGTATTGTGGCCACGGCCCTTGTCACGTTTACCTTGCATATTTCAACCGCCAGGAATAAGAGTTATGCCATACAGAGTGTAAATGCTCAAATGCGATTGGCGGTGTTGACGATCACGGACGCGGTAAAGCAGGCGACTGCAGTTAATACCGGCGCGTCAACGTTTGATACGGATCCCGGCGTGCTTTCGCTTCAAATGCTTGACGCATCAAAAGATCCAACTATCTTTTCATTGACCGGAGATAACGGTCGGTTGCAGGTGAGTGAGGGCGGAAATCCCGCTGTGCCGGTGACCGACAGTGACTTGTCAATCACCAAATTTATTTTTACAAATTTGAGTCCTGTATCGGGCGCCGATAGCATTCGGATGGTTGCGGATGTTATGTACGCCAGCTCAACCGGTATTGAATTTTTTTATCAAACATCGGTAACGTCCACCGCCAGCACACGCCTATGAATATGAACAAACAGGGATTATCACTTTTACTCGTGGTTATTGTCGTGGGGACGGCCACACTTATACTGGCAATGAGCGCCGCGTTTTTAAGCATTGGCGATTTGGATATTGGATTTACACAGGATTTGCAGTATGAGGCGCGTGCCATAGCCGATGGGTGCGCTGATGAAGGATTGCGTCGTTTGCGTTTTGAGGGCGCATACACGGGTGATACTTTGAGTCTGGGGGACGGATCCTGTATACTGTCCATAGCGTCAAACGGCGCGTTGAGAACATTGTACGTGACAAGCACGCTCAGCAATGTCAGGCAGGTGCTTCGGGTGGATGCGTCGATAAGTGGTACGACCGTGACGGCTTCCGATTGGGAATACTTATAAGGTATGATGGAACACACCAACATAGGGCTCGATATTTCCGATAGCACCATAGAGCTAGTTTCTTTGGATAAAAAAGGGCGCGGTTTTACGGTAAAAGCAAAAGGGCGTGTTGGCATTGCTCCCGGCATTGTGGAGCGTGGAGAAATTGTCGATGCCGCAAAATTGGCGCAGGCTCTTAGCGCGGTTTACCAGCAGGCGGGCATACCGCTTCGTTCGCAGGGGATTGCGTTTGGCATTCCCGAGTCACACGTGTATATTCATATTTTTTCCATTCCGGAGGAGCAAAAAAAACAGCTGAATGATATTTTGCGAAAACAATTACCCAAAATATTACCTCTCCCTCAAAAGGACATTCATTTTTCATTTCAGACATATCCCGGCGCAAACGGCTCGGTCAGGGTTCGGGTATTGGCAACAAGCAAAAAGTATATTGCCGCGTGGCAGCTTTTTTTTCGCGAGCAGGGGATAAAAGTGAACCGATTTGATAGCGAACAGATAGCAACGGCCCGGGCACTTTTTTCCGGGATGCCCAAAAATCCTGTGGCAGTGGTTGACATTGGAAGCCGGACAACCCATGTTGGTGTTTTTGATAAAACCGGTATTGTTCGCTCTCAGACCATACATATCGCCGGCTCGACGTTTACCGGAGCCATTGCCGCGGAGCAGGGCATAGACATGGCCGCGGCAGAGCAGCAAAAGGCGCAGATGCAAATTTCCGGCAGTCCCACTATGACGCAAGTCGCGGCCGCCTTAGGTGACCGATTGGTACGGATATTAAAAGAGACCACAGCGCGGCAAAATATTGCCGTGGCCGATATGATGTTGGTTGGAGGAGGCAGCGCGCAGCAAGGCCTTTTGGACGTATTGTCCCAAACAGTGGGAGTCCCTGTACGATTAGGGGCGTCGCCTCTCGTGCCGGGCGCTGATGTGGGTAGTGTGTTTATTGAGGCAGTCGGTTTGGCCTTGCCAAATGGCAGTGATCCTCATATAGAATTTCTCGACGCGAATGGACTCGTCCCGTTTGATCCCAAAGCACCAAAAAAAACCAGTACCATTCAACGCGGTCAGTATCAGCCGTTAAAAACGTCTCAGCCAGCATCGGCGCCGCGCAAACAGGGAAAGCTGCAAAGCGCGCTTATGAAGCATACGTCGTATGGAAAGAATAAAAGCAAGTTTGGTATTGAGTTGGTTGCGCTTCTCCTTGTATTTATTTTGGGAGCCTTTTTTATGGATTCCGTATACACATACAGGGATGCGCAGCGCCAGCAGGGCCGCGATGAACAGGCCGCGCAGATTCAACAGCTTTTGGAGAGGATTCCAAATATTGAGCAGCCACCGGTGACTCCGATAAGCCCTATTTTGCCGCCGGTACTTGATATTCCCGGTGAAGAGCTGCCAACTACAACCGAAGATCAGACATCATATAATGCTGAACAAACATCATTGCAGGTCGTTGTTGTTGATCGTCTCCAATAATGTTACTGGAATTTCTTGAAAAAAAAGGACGCCGATGGTATTCTATAGCTAGAATTATTTAAAAAAGATTATGTATGTTTGATACAAAACATAAACGAGGAGGATTTACGCTTATTGAGTTGCTTATCGTCATTGCCATTATCGCGATTTTGGCGGCAGTCGCTTTTGTCGCCCTTGACCCCCTTACTCGTTTTCGCGATGCGCGAGACGCGGCGCGGTGGACGGATGTCACCGCTGTTTTGAGTGCCGTGAAAGTGGATCAGATTGATAATGGCGGGACATATTTGTCAGCTATTACCGCTTTGACTGCGGGAGAAATATACATGATTGGAAGTGATGTCGCGGGGTGCGATGACGACAACGCGTCGTGTGACGCACAGGTTACCGCGGATGGAAATTGTGTGAATCTGCAAGGACTTGTTGCCGAAGGGTACTTGGCCGAAGTACCGGTCAGTCCTACCGGCGCCGTAACATGGTCTGCGGGAACGACAGGGTATACACTCATATCAAGTTCAACAGGAGCGATTGTGATTCAAGCCTGCGAGTCTGAGAACGCCGCACAGGTGAGAGTTACGCGGTAGAGCGAGTTACTGTATAGTACTCAAAAAAACTGCACACGGTGCAGTTTTTTGTTTTACTTGAACATGCTATACTTTACAGCATGCAGACAGAGAGTGAAAAACAAAATCCGCCACATAATTGCGCGGAGATTGAAGATAGAATAAACCATTTGGAGCGGGCATTGCAAGCGACTATTGCCTGTATTTTGATTTTGAACATAGATTTTACAGTACGATTTGTAAACCTGGCTTGGGCGAACATGCATGGTCTGAAAGTGGATCAGATTATTGGCAGACCCATTGTTCCAACACTGATGACAAAATCGCAATTTGAAAAGTCGCGATCGTTTCTTTTTGATCGACTGGAAAAAGATTTTGAACAAGGATATGTCGGCGAGATGGTGTTTGTTCGAAAGGATGGGGGGCACCTTTTTATTTGGGGTCGGGCTACCATCGCGCACAATACGCAGGGCGTGCCTGACGGGTATATTGTGACAGGACATGATATTACGGACAGAAAAGAAATGGAGCAAGAATTAATCAGTAAGACGAGAGCCTTCGATGAAGCACAGAAGGTTGCTCGTATCGGTTCATGGGGATGGGATATTGAGCGGAATGTTGTTCATTGGTCGGATGAAATGTACCAAATTTACGAATTGGAGCCGGACTCGATAGATGTATCCATGGAGGCGTGGATTCATTATTTTCATCCGGATACTCGACAAAAAATGTTTGAGCTTGTAGAGCATTCGTTACAAACAAAAGAAGGCTTTAATTCTTTTGAAAGAATGGTGACGGCTCAGAGACGGAATTGTATTATTCATTGCATCACGCAGGTGGAGGCGGATGAGAATGGTAAACCCATCCGACTATACGGTATTGTGCATGATGTGACGGATGCTCAATTCACTGAAGAAACACTGCGCCGCCAGACGGAAGAGTTGGAAAAAATGAATAGCCTAATGATTGGTCGAGAGCTGAAAATGCGCGCGTTAAAGGAAAAAATTCGACAGTTGGAGGCGGTTACACCGAGTACTCGCCCTGTCGATGAACTGTCCGTCGTATGAAGAAATATCTTTTTTTAGCAGCAAGCTTTTTTTGTTTCATTCCCATATGGATATTTTTGATCGCACCGGAAATAACGAAATTGCCTGCCGATTTTTCATATTCAGCCGATCTTTTTTCTTTAGATAATTTTTATGATGAAGACGCGCAAGATTTTGTAGGGGCACAAATATCGAAGTCAGAATATGGATATGCTGTCACAGCGATTGACGGTGATACGTATACACTCAATAATTCTTTTTCAGTAACAAATTTGACGGACGATTTTATTTTTTCCGTTGAAAGAGAATACGGCGTCAACGCCAAGACGGGAGCGCATACGGCGGGGTATGGAGACAAAGACCGGCAGGGGTATTTATTTGCTCCTCGGGGGTTATCAAAGGGAGAAACATTCACATATTGGCATACGAATTATGACGGGCCGGCACGGATGATTTTTCTTAAAGAAGAATCGTTGTTTGGCTTGCGCGTTTTTCGTTACGAAAGTGATTATAGGAATGTCCGAATCGATCAGAGCAATGAGTTGCAATATCTTCCCGGTGTTCCGGAACAGCGCGGGGTGGAAGTGGACCCGCATGTGGAGGTTTGGGTCGAACCAATAACCGGGTACCTGGTGAAATTCGCTGACCATAGCACGGCATATTACTATGATCGTGCGAGCGGAGATCGGGTTTCCCCTTGGAATTCATTCAGTAATTCATACACGGACGCGAGTGTTGAAAAACAGGTAACGAATGCGAAAAAAAGAAAAGCATTGGTCATTTTGGTTCACACGGTTGCTCCGCTCTCAATGGCTATTTTGGGGTTTGTCTTTCTGTTGATCGGGATTTATTTCTTGTACAAGCAGTCTCCGGAGAGCGCTGACGCATCTGTAGCACCATCGCATGTAGAAAGCAGTCAATCAGGCCGCACGCGGCATGGGAATGTGTTTGGAGTGGTCGCTTTGTTGATCATTCTTGGGTTTGTTGTATTTATTTTGGTTCGGATATATTCATATAAGCGCCCAAACGGAACGGATGTTGTTGTTGGCATATCTTTTTGGGATGAAAATAAAAATGACGAAGAGAGTATCCGGGGCTTTATGGATACGCTGACGCGCGCGGGCTACAAAGACGGTGATACGATTCACTATGTGTTTCGCAATGCCATGGGAGACCCTGCCGAGCAGGAGAGGTCAATTCAAGCATTCATAGATCAACGAGTGGATATTATTTATTCACTTACAACACAGGGGACACTCATGGCGCATGGTCTCACGGACAATATTCCGGTTGTCTTTTCATCTGTTACGTATCCCGTTGAATTGGGTTTGATTTCTTCTTTGGATCATTCTCAAAATAATCTGGTGGGTGTCCGAGATTATGTTCCGTTGGAAGATCAATTTTATTTGCTGGAGACACTGTTTAAAAATTCATCTTCTACGGGCAAAAGGTTTCATACCGTAGGGTACATACATGGAAAGAATGACCCCGGTGTGTCTCTCCAGCTGAAGGAGCTGGTTGAGTTGAGTAAAGAAAAAGGTTTTGACGTGGTGGATATTTCAGCAATTCAAACCGCGCAGCTTATTGAAAACATTACGGTAGATGGATCTGGCGTGGACGTATTTTACCTTTCCTGCGATACATCGTTTGGCAGAGAAGGTAAAAATTTTATTATCGAATGGGCTCGACAAGAAATGATTCCGACCATCGCCTGCAATCCGGACGATGTTGATGCCGGGGCACTGGTTGGGTTGGGGTATGATCCCTTTGACGTTGGCACGTTGGCCGGTGACAAGGCCGCTCTTATTTTAAGAGGGAGCCATCCTTCTTGGTTAAAAACAGAAACCGCGGCGCGCGTGAAAAAAGTGTTTAATTGGGATACCGCCCATGTGCTTGGCATATCGTCTGACATATGATGACGCGATTACACAATATATCGGTTCGATCGCAGCTTATTTTTGGTTTTGGTTTGGTCAGTGTTATTATCCTTTTGTTCGGACTCTACGCGTATTTTTCAATCAAAGATATCCAAAAAATCAATGCCGAGATTGAAATGCATGTAACTGAACAAGCAACAGCCGCGGAGATTTCGCGTGATGTGCATGAATCACTATCTGCGATTGACCGGTTTGTTCTTACCGGTGATCCCCAATACTCGCGTTTGGCCACTCAGACTGATTTACGCGTGAGCGCGAACACAAATGTTCTTGTATCGATGATGGGGAATGATCTTATTGTTCAACAAATTGAAACATATGTGGGGCTACTATCCGATAGAAGTGGCTTGTCCCGTCAAATTATTGTCGCTGTGGAGGGCGGTGATAGTGATGGACAAGCGGCGGATTTGGTTGCGCGTATTCGGATGATTGACGACCAAATTGTTCCCGCGGTAAACAGAATATTGGAAATAACGTATGTTGATATTGAAAAAAGACAGCGGGACATTGATTTTATTTTTTCAAGCAGTCTTGAATTTTTGGCCGGAATTGTTGCTGTTGTCTTAGTTCTTCTTTCATTTGTCATGATCGCCCTGCGCCGAAGTATCATGCGCCCTCTTCATGAGTTAACAGACGTCGCGGATAAGCTGTCGCATGGTGAGTTTGATATTGTCATTCCTGTCTATGCAAAGGATGAAATAGGTCTGCTCTCTCAAACATTTGATGTGATGCGAAATAAACTGCGAGAATCGTACGCATCGTTAACCAAAGAGGTCGCTTACAAAACAAAGCAAACAACAGAAGCGTTGGCGAGGCTGAAGGATAAGAATCAAAAATTGCAAGATACGAAGCTGGCCATGCTGAATTTATTGGAGGATCTTAATGAAGAAAAAAATGTAATCGAAGGAGAGAAAGCGAAAGATGAAGCAATTCTTTCATCTCTGGGTGAAGGGCTGGTGGTGACAGACATGCAAAGAAGGGTCCGCCTTGTAAACAATTCGGCGTGTACTATCACCGGATATCGTCCGGATGAAGTCACAGGCCAGCTATGGCCAAATATAATGAAGCCGACGGATGAAAACGGTATTCCCATTGCTGAAGAACAATTTTTGACATTGAAGGTTTTTAAAGATAATGAAACGCTGCAGACACGGTATTTTTATACCCACAAGGGAGGGCAGATCATTCCGGTCAGTGTGACCGCCTCAGTCATGAAAATAGGGGATAGGGCGGTTGGCGGTGTTGTCGTTTTCCGTGACATAGCCAAAGAGTATGAAGTCGATAAATCAAAAACAGAGTTTGTGTCTCTGGCATCACATCAACTTAGGACACCACTTTCAACCATTAACTGGTATACGGAAATGCTTTTGTCCGGCGATGCCGGCCAGATCAGCGAGCCTCAGCGCAAGTATCTCAATGAAATATACGCGGGGAATCATAGGATGGTGGATCTGGTAAATGCGCTTTTGAACGTGTCACGCATAGAAATGGGAACATTTATGGTGTCACCGCAGCTTCAGGATATCTCAAAGTTCGTCAATGATGTTGTCTCCGATGTCTTAGTCTTGGCTAAGAAAAAAGATATACAACTTACCGTGAATGGTAATGAAAAGGGTATACCCATGATGCTTGATGGAAAGTTGCTTAGAATCGTGGTTGAAAATTTGTTGAGCAATGCCATCAAATATTCGTCCCAGGGTGGAAGTATAGAAATAGGAGTTGTCCAGCGAGGAAAAAAAGAACAAGGGGGCGTTGTGAGGATCACGGTAGCTGATTCCGGATACGGCATTCCGGAAAGTCAGCAGCATCAAATCTTTACAAAGCTGTTTCGGGCTGATAATGTAGTGAAAATGGATACCGAAGGAACGGGCCTTGGCCTCTACATAGTCAAATCAATTGTCGATCATGTCGGTGGGACAGTATGGTTTGAATCCGTAGAAAATGAGGGGACAACATTTTTTGTGGAGTTACCACTTTCGGGTATGAAAGAAAAAAAGGGAACTAAATCACTTACATAACATATGATATCGAAGAAAAAAATGATAGAGAAAGCCTCTGAAGACACCGTAATACTCGTGTTAGAGGATGAACAACCATTGTTAGATGTCATCCGTATCAAGCTTGAAAAAAGTGGGTATGAAGTTATTACAGCGCGATCGGTGGAACAGGCGCTGGATTATGTTAAGAGTTTGCCACATATTCATGCCATGTGGGTGGATCATTATTTGCTTGGGAACGAAGACGCGTTGGACTTTGTCAAGCAGGTCAAAAAGAAAAACGGTAAATGGGCTGATGTTCCCGTGCTGGTGGTATCAAATACTGTGAGCGATGATAAAATTTCTGCGTATTTGAGCATGGGTGTAAACAAATTTTATATAAAAGCGCAGCATACGCTGGATGAGATTGTCGGTGATTTAAAAAAATGTATTGATGACCCTGAGCATTGTCCTGTTGCTCAGGACAATAATTAACACACTTTGTATGACGAAAGAAACCAGTGCGCGATCAACCATTTTGATTGTGGAGGATGATACCCATTTGGTAAAGGCGCTCGAGCACAAATTTACCATCGAGGGTTTTGATGTTGTGATAGCCCGGGATGGAGCAGAAGGGTTGTCCAAAGCCGAAGAAGAACGACCGGATCTTATTTTGCTTGATTTGATTATGCCTGTTATGGACGGCGTAACGATGTTAAAAAAATTACGGATCAATCATTGGGGCCGTTCAGTGCCTGTGATAGTATTGAGCAACTTGAGTGAAGGGAAAGATGTAGAGGAGGCTGACAAGCAAGAAGTATATGATTATTTAGTTAAGAGCAACTGGACGCTTGAGGATGTGGTGGCAAAGGTACGAGAGCGTCTTTCAAAAGGATAAGTATGAAAACCATTCATGTAGCGACATTCGGTGCCGGTTGTTTTTGGGGGGTTGAAGAAGTATTTCGCCATGTTGACGGGGTCGTGGGAACGAGCGTGGGTTTTATGGGGGGCGACGTGGAAGATCCATCCTACGAAGCGGTATGTACGCATGATACCGGACACGCTGAGGTGGTTCATGTTGAGTATGACCCTGAGAAGGTTTCGTATGACGCCCTTTTGACTATATTTTGGGAAAATCACGATCCGACGGCCGTCAACCGTCAGGGGCCCGATGTTGGTGAACAGTATCGTTCTGTTATTTTTTATCATTCACCCGAGCAAAAAAGTGTTGCCGAGGCATCAAAAAAGAACAGAGAAGAATCCGGTCGTTACAAAAAATCTATCGCAACGGTAATTGAGCCGGCCGGTCCCTACTATAAGGCAGAAGAATATCATCAGCAGTACCTGGAAAAGCGGGGCATGAGTACCTGTCACGTCTAATATAATTTAGTAAGTATTCATTGTATGCTTGTAGAGAATGTCACAAAAATATTGGCAATCCTCACCATTGTTGGTGACGTTATATTGGCCGGTGCTCTTGTCTCATGGATTGGTGCCAAGCTGGGGAATAAAAAATGCGGTGATTGGTGGATGAGCCTGCTGCATTGGCTGAAGCCCCGGGCGCTTATGCTCGGTTTTGTCGTCGCGCTGATTGCGACAACGGGCAGTTTGTTTTATTCAGAAATCGCCGGCTACGCGCCGTGCATGCTGTGTTGGTATCAGCGCATTATGATGTATCCTCAGGTTCTGTTGCTCGGGATGGCTCAGGCGAAAAAAGACGCCGGTATTGCCGCGTATGGTCTTGTATTATCAACCGTGGGGTTGGTGATCGCGGGCTTTCACTACATTGAACAAGTCACGTATAATCCACTTCTTCCCTGCTCCGACCTAGGGTACGCGGCCTCCTGCACTGATCGGTTTTTCTTGAATTTTGGGTATATCACTATTCCCATGATGGCGATGACCGCGTTTGGTCTGATTATTCTTGCCATGCTTTCCGTCAAGAAAAAAGGCTAACGAAAAAGATGCTACACAATTGTATTGAGTGCTTGCTCTACAAGGCTGCTGATTAGCAGCCTTTTTTCCACCTCTTCAATATCACTCAATGTTGCTCGGGTGGCCGGTTTTTTTGGCATAAAAACGGTGCAACAATCATCGTGCGGTTCTGTTGAAATGTCGTATGTACCAATTGCCTGCGCTTTTTGGATGATATCTTTTTTATCAAAACCAATAAGTGGCCGCAAAATGGGCATGCTGACCGCATTTTCAATAACAGCCATATTTTGCATGGTCTGTGACGCCACTTGGCCGAGGGCTTCGCCGGTTATAAGCGCTTTTGCTCCTATGTTTTGTGCCAGTCGTTCGGCTATGCGCATCATCAAGCGACGGTACATGATAATTCTATATTTATCCGGCACATCGCGCAAAATGGCTTTTTGTATGTCACTAAATGGCTGCATGTATAAAGGACTTGGTCCGCTGAATGTATCAAGTTGTTGTACAAGCCGCTTTACTTTGTCTATGGACGCGTCAGATGTAAATGGGTATGAGTGAAAATGAAGATAGACGGGTGTAATGCCGCGTTTTTGCATCATAAAACTGGCAACCGGTGAGTCGATTCCACCGGAAATAAGCACGAGTGCCTTGCTTTGGATACCTGTTGGAAGACCGCCCGGCCCTGCAATTTTATTTGCGTACACAAAGGAACCATCTTGTGTAATATCAATGTGAATGGTGAGCTCCGGGTTGGTAAGATCAACACCTGCGCCACTTGCGTGCTGCACGGCCGATCCTATTTGAATATTGGTTTCTTTTGAATTAAACGGTGTATTTTTTACCGCGCGTCTGGTCACAATGCCAAAGGTTTGAAATGGCTGTCTGCCGGCAATGGACAGGGCCGCGTATTCAATATCATCCAAATCATTTGCAACAAGGAGCGCGTCCGCAAAAAAAGCAACGCCAAATGTTGTCTGCAATGATTCGTGGAATGTTTGTGTTTGCAGAGCATCCCATGTTCCATGAGCGGCTGTGATTCTGCCGTACAGCCGTCTGATTTTGCAGTCCAAAAGCCCTGCGCGTTTTAGCTTTGCGCGGATATTCTCAGCCAAACATTCTTCAAAACGGCGGCGGTTATCACCTTTGAGCGCTATTTCGTCGTAGTGGATGATGGTGATGGGTATTGCCTGCGTCATAGTCGGGCTAGTATGGGAGGAAATGTGGCAATTGTCAAGGCGAATAGGTGTCATTTGATTGACTTGTGATACTATATATAGTATAGTTTTTTATCAATTCCCAGATAGTTCAGTGGTAGAACACCACGCTGTTAACGTGGTTGTCCCTGGTTCGAATCCAGGTCTGGGAGCCAAGAAGGACTCGAACTTCTCTGTTCGAGTCTTTTTTTATTGGTTGATTTTGGATTTGAATATTGATATCCTGATTGTAATATTGTAATTCATTATTGTATAACTATGGAAAGAAAAGGCATGAAGCAATCCTCTCTATCTGAGGGAGCGATGATTTCTGAGGGGCTGCAAGAAATGCAAGAAGAAGAACGTGATACCGCTGCTGCGCTAAAGCAACTGGAAAGTCTTTTTGCGCAGTTGAGAGATGCCGGAGGATATCCAAATTGGGAGCAGATTGTATCTTCTATTGATTCGCAATACTGGGCAGATCCAAAATTTATTGAACAAGTTGTAGACAAGTTTCAACATGAACGGGGGATGTCGCAACTTTTTGGCCTTTTGCCGCTAGGGATTCAGGCAGATGTAGGGGTCCAAAAAGCATTTTTTTTAATGCGTGACTTCGATATTCTGCGTGTCCCCAAATCTGTGCTGGAACGATGCGATAAGGGGTTGGTATTGGAATACTGGTTTGCTCCTGGCAGGCATGCGCATTTTGAAAATTTTCCATGGTCTTTGTATGACTCGAAAGAAAAAAAGAAGATCCTTATTGACCAGCTAAGCAGTAAAGAGATTCCCCCCCCAGGCAATGTTGCTATGATGAATATTTATGGCAGTGAGATGAGCTTGTTGGTTACGTCTTTGACGGGGAAAAGAGAAGCCTTTGAGGGGGTATTCACAGACGCTGAGTGGAATGAACTCATCAGAGATGTATATGATGGAAATCCAGATTTTTTTTCATATGAGGTAATGGGTGGCGAATATAAAAATGTCCTACAGTATTTTTCAACTGATGAAATTAGGCAAAAAATTTCTCGAGGGAATGAATATGGTAAAGATCGGCTTATGTATAGGTTGAGTATTCCCCAATTGAGGGCATTTGAGTTTGGCGAACTAGACGTTGAAGACTATAAAGCACATTTTGAAGCAACCGCAAGCAATCTTACAGATGGTTTTAGTGGGTATGAGGAGATTGAATCAGAAGACAGAGAGTGGTTGCTTTCAACATTGAAACACAGAGCAATATTGTATCATCCTGATGCGCAAGATTTTATTGCCAGCAAGCTGCCCGACCTTTTGCAAAGGCTTCCAGCAAAAGAAGTAGAAAGTACGCTGTCTATATTGAAGATCTTTTGTGATCGGGTAGATGGGTTTTCCATTAGGAATTTCGAATTGTCGTGCGATGCCCGCGTAAACATTTTGTGCAAAGGAATCTTGGAGACGCAGCCTGCCATTGCAAAACTAGTAATGGATCAACTTCTGGATCGTGTTGATCAGTTTGATCAGGGCGAAAATGAACTTATGAACATTATTTGTCCTGACGAGGCATCAGCGAAGATTTTTCGCCAGCTGATGGTTGAAACCGGCGCAAAGTTTAACGATTTTTTTGCGTTTTATCTGGATGCGAGTTTTGGAAGGGAGGGGGGAGAACTCAAGGGGTCAACACTACCCCTTAGCGAACGGCCATACATAATCGATTTTGTACGCAACAAGATTCCATGGGTCCTAAGTCTGCTCCAAACGTTTTCACATCGCGTCGAGGCCGGTGATTCGCCAGAAGCCGTTGCACAAGAAATGATTGCCGCTGTGGGCGAAAAAATCCACACCATTGAAGGAGGCGAGTGGGATAATGAATTTCTTACGGAAGAAGGTATTGGGTTTGTCACGCATGTCTTTCCTCCTGCGGTTGGGGTCTCTCGCCATGAATATCGCGGGCTGATTCAGACAAGAGAAGGAAGACAGGATGATGTGCCACTTGAATGGGAATCGTTCCAGGGGAAGGAAGCACGGTTTGCCTTGGGGAAATGGGACATTAACGAAGGAGAGAAATTTTCTGATAAGCCATGGGAACTGATGGCAGATGTCGTGCGCGAGGTCAATCAAAAGAAAATCGTTGGTGATGGTGATGGAGAGGGAAATGCAAACCAGAATGTCATTGATGTCGGTTCAGCCCAAGTGGTTGAGTTTGGAAGAAAACTGCTTGAAATATTGGTAAAAAAAGATGCAGCACTTCAAGATGAGGCCCTTCGTTTTGGCTATGCGCTTCACTTGGCGCGAGGGGGGATGAAGCTTATCCCAGCCGCCTCAGAAAGAGAGGAAGCGGTTGCCCTTTTTGAGTGGTCAAAAGACGGGTTGCGGGACATTGCAGACGCAGCTTTGACTGCCTATAGTACAATTGATCCAGACGGTTTCAATAAACAAATTCAAGATGCCTTGAAGACAGACATAAGTCCAAAAGCCAAAAAAACGGCGGTTCGTTCGATTATTGGGGTCATGAAAAGTAACATGGGCCAGGAAGAAAAGACACAGCGAGTGAAGGATATATTTCAACGATTCGGGGTTGTGTGCGATACGGATACAGTATTTAAGATGTGGGAATACACCGAGGATATTGAAAATGGGGCGGAATTGGTGGAAAAGATCGCAGATATTGTGAATGCCAAGCTTGACGCAGCAAACGCGCAGCGGACACATGCCGGTAAATTGTCCTCAGTCATCTCACAAAAGATTATGGGGGCAGACGGTCCTGCCATGCAGCGTGAGTTGGAGAAGTGGAAATTCGTCGAAGAAGCAGAAGGTGGAGAAGAACTGGTGGTGAAATTTCGGATTACAAAGGAACGTGTGCATTCTGTCGTCGGACTGAACATGGGAGTTTGTGTCGCAGTTGATCAACAACTGTGGAATAAAGAAGACTTTTCAAACGTGGTGATGTTTGGAGAAGATGGCATTGCTAGGGGCGGAATGCATTTTGAAATAGTGTCCGATAATGGAGAAAGATACTTGTCATTGCCTGGTATTAACCCGAATCTTACTATTTTGCGGGAGGTCAATGCCGAGAAAGTCTATGACGCCATGATTGATTTTTCAAAACAATGCGCACGAGAGATTGGAGCAAGGCAGTTCTTATTCCTGTTGATAAACATATCCATTCAAATCGTGGAGAAATGCAAACAGTGATTGAATCAAAAGGGCTCCCATTGTATGAACTATCTCGTACCCATCAATTTTCGTATCACCCGTTTCCATATTCATGGGAACGTGCATTTAGAGTAGAATTGTAGGTCAAGTTGTCCCAATCCACAGTTCTGAATGCATCCAGGTCTGGGAGCTCAATAAAACAAAGCATAATAATGCTTTGTTTTTAGATAAACTATTGGTTCAAAAATACTACAAAAAGGACTTACCCAAGACTGGATTCGAACTTTGAGGATGTGTAGATGTTCAAGGTTGATCTCTATAAAAAGAGAAGCAATCCTACTATGAGGCATTTCAAGTGTATGACAGCGGAAAGAACACAAAACAAATGGAGAAAATTCTTTCTTTGAATGTGCTTGAGTCATTGCACAAACGTCTTGCATATTTGCAGAGCCTGACTATTATTCCACTTTCTGATTATGCAAAAGAACAAGACACAACCCCATCTGCTGTTTTTAATGCAGCAAAACGACAGTCTATTTCAGCGTTCCGGGAAAAGAATACTTGGAAAATTGGTGTTTAGATTTAGCAAAAACAGTTCGAAACTCGTCCAGATAGGGAGCCCGACTCCATCGCGCTTCGCTCGTCTCCGCCGAGCATCCAGGTTGACTTGAACTGCACTCGTTCGAGTTTTTTGTTATACTATATTTAATGTGAAAATGTTTTTAACATCAGATAGTGATGATATGTATTTTACTTCTTTTTTCCTTTTTTTTCTGTCATAATACGAATTCAAAGATGGAAGAGAAGAAAATATGTTCACATTAAATATTCAGATATCGTCCAAGACTGGTGTTTCAATATTTTTCGTACCAGTACATCGTATAACGGGCAGAACGCTTTGTTTTTTTTGGCTTATTTTATTCTGCCTGCTGGTTCCGTCGTTTACCTTCGCGGTGAATGAAAATATGCCGTATGATTCTGAAAAGACACATCGTCCAGATATGCTTTCTGTGTTACAGGAGCGGCAAGATAGATTGGCGAAGGAAGATACATTCCGACCATTTGCGTCAAAGGATCTTTCGGGGAAGACACTCTATCTTTCCAATAGAGTTCTTTCGTATGTTCTTGAGCATGAGATTGGCGCAAATATGACCGTGAACAATGGCCAATACGAACTTCAAGGATATACAGAGAACCATGTTCGCCCACCGGCCCAAACAGTCATGGCACTTGGTATTCTTTTGGGTTTGGACGTTGTAGATAACGAAATCCTTGGCTCAAATACGGCAGAACTTTTTGCGATAGAGGGGGAACTCATTGATTCTTTGAGTGAAGCACATATGGCAAATGGTGGCATATGGGGAGATTGTTGGCAGTGCGCACATTGGTCATTTTTTGTTGGTTTTGGAAGCTGGTTTGTATGGGATACATTGCCGGTCGAAACACAGGAGCATGTCACAAATATGGTTGCGTTCGAAGCAGATCGTTTTGTTTCCTTGCCGCCATACTGCAATGATTGTACGGATGACAGTAAGGCCGAAGAAAATGCCTGGAATGCAAATATTTTTGCGCTGGCCGTAAACATGATGCCAAATCATCCACATGTAGAAGTGTGGAGAGCGCGCAGTATTCAGTGGATGCTCTCTGCGTTCGCAAAAGAGTCGGACACGCATAGCGAACAAATTATTGATGGTAAAACACTATCAACATGGCTTGGAGGATGGAATATTCAAGAAGAAGGATATCTCTACAATCATGGCCGAGTTCATCCTGACTATATGGCTGCGGCCCACATGAATTTGTGGAATCCAATCATTTTTTTACTGGGAGGTCAAGATATCCCGGCTGCTTCCTTTTGGAATATGGAACTGGTTTACGACAACCTTCGTCATCATCAGTGGCAATCTCCACCGTACGATGCACCGGGCGGCACAATATATCGCCCCTCACAGGCAACATTGTACTATCCGCAGGGGATCGACTGGAGTATTCAGTCGTTTGATAATTTTTTTATGTTTGACGTGCAGGCATCTGTCTACGGGCTCGATGATGGTGGAATTCCTGCCGAAACGTGGGCAAACCTTCGAGCAGATCATTTTTTTTCAATGATTGGACGGTCTCCATCTGGTCAACTATACCAGCCAGAAGATGGATTGTCGTTTGTGCCAAAGGAGAGCAAGGCTGCTGCCTGGTTCTCCATGTCCTATTTGACGCTTCTCATGGAAGAGACTCCCATAAAGATATACGGACGTGACCGGTGCCCTTTAGATCCGGGGAAGCCATATAAATCTGAAGGCTCATCTGCCATATATATTATTACGGATGATTGCAAAAAAAGACCCATTTTGCATCGATCAGTCTTTTTTACATACTATGATAGTTGGGACAATGTTTCCGCTGTAGAGAAGACGGTTCTAGATATGATGAGTGATGATCCTCTAGGATTTGTTCCTTGGGGTCCGAAGTATAGTCCTGCTTCGGGGGCGCTGGTAAAAACACCATCTGATTCGAAAGTGTATTTGTTACTCCAGAACGTTTTGTATCATATTGAAGATGAGAATGCTGCTGCATTTAATTTTGGTCCGGAGTGGTCCAGCTGGATAGAGGATGTTGATGCACAGCTTCTGACCATGTACAAAATTGATAATGTTGCACTTGATTCCAATAGTCGTCCAAATGGGATACTGGTCAAATATTCATTGAATCCAACTGTGTATCAGCTCGTGCAGCATAATGGCGAAATAGTAAAAAGGAAAATTCCAGATGAGGAAACATTTCAATCTTTGGGATTTCGGTGGGATAGAATTGTGGTTCTGCCAGATACTGAAGTGTACGATGACGGGCCAGAGTTATGAGAGCCGTACACCAAAATAGAGAGTTCACTGTAGAAAAGGGTAATCGCCTGACCAGATGACCGCGGTGCCCAAAAGATAGGGTGCTCAAAGATAGTAGAGATGTCGGATGAACGCATCCGGCAGGGGAGCCCGTCTCCACCTCGCTTTGCTTGGCTACACCGAGCAAGCTAATAGTTATCATATGGCAGAAAAACGTCGCAGCATAACGACCGTACCATTTCCTGTATCAAAGCGTTTATTTGATATTTTTTCTGTTATTTCGTTGTTCGTTATCTCAATTCCATTCCTTGTTTTTTTTGCTGCATGGATGCTTATTGAAAAAAGTATTTCTTCAAAGGCCAGAACCCCACTATTTTATTGTGAAACACGTGTATCAGAAGGAAAGAGATTTAATTTTTGCAAGTTTCGTATTTTTAGTAAAGGGGTCATTGAGTCAGAACAAAGACGGCGAAAGGTCGTTCATACCAAGCCACTTGAGAAAGACAAAAAAAATCTTACCTATTACGGTCGCTTTTTGAAACAAATATATATGGATGAGTTTCCGCAATTATGGAATATATTTATAGGAGATATGACATTGGTCGGCCCGCGCCCGACAAACATTGAGAATTCTGAGAAATTAAAGAAAAGCGGCAATTACACGCGTGAAAGAATTCGTTGTGGCATTACCGGGCCATTCCAAGCACAAAAAGGTGGTCTCCTCATTCAACAGAATGTGGATGAGGAATATATTTCTTTTATTGAATCGCATTCAGGGCCTGCTGTTGTTTTGAAAGACATCAGGATAGTTCTTCAAACAATCATTACGGTCCTTAAGGCAGAGGGGATATAATTGAAAGGATGGACATACTAAGGATATGACTAGTAAAAAAATATCTTCAGGAGTGGTTCATACTATTCCGGCAGATTTACAAAAGATTCTTACCTCGGTGCCAAAAGCAGTAGCCGCTTGGGAAGATATTACGCCGCTTGCGCGCAATGAATGGATTTGTTGGGTTGAATCAGCAAAGAAACCGGAGACACGTGCTCATCGAATAGAGAGGACTCGCACGGATCTATTATCAGGGAAGCGTCGGCCATGCTGCTGGCCCGGTTGTAAACATCGTTGAAGACTATTGTGATAGTTATTCGAGCAGAAGGGATATAGTGTAATGTGTCGGCTGGAGAGTCAAAACATATCACGTTGGTTAACAATATTTTTTCACTTATCCATTCTAAATGCATCCGCAGTGGAAGTAAATTTATTTTCTGCTCATATGAGCAGATTTTTTTATACTTTTTTTCCTTTATATATTGACATTTACCCAAAATAATGCTAGCTTGGCATAAGCAACTGAGCGTAATGACGGGGTTTGCTCAGCCCCAAGGAGAGTACATTGACTGAGAAGGAAAAGCTCGATCAGGCTGCTGCGGCGGTCAAGGAGATGATGGGGGACTTCATCCCCAAGTTTTCCATCACGCTAGGCTCTGGGCTTGGCTACCTGACCAACCTGGTGGGGCAGTCGGTATTCTGTGATTACAATGAGATTCCACACTGCAAGGTGCCGGGGGTGACCGGCCATGCCGGCCAGTTGGTCTGGGGCTACTTGGAGGGAGTCCCTGTGGTCATGCTGCGGGGCCGAATCCACCTCTACGAGGGATACACGGTCCACGAGGTGGTCTTCCTCACCCGGCTCATGGTGACACTGGGCGTGAAGCGACTCATCATCACGCACGCAACCGGGGCGGTGACGCGGAACTTGGAGCCCGGCGACATCGTGGGGATTCGTTCGCAGCTGGGGCTCAACTGCCCCGACCCCACGAGTGGCCCGGGGATTCCGGAGCTCGGCGTGGAGTTCTCGCCCATGGAGGAGGTCTTCGACCCGCACTTCTTGCGGATCGCCAAGCGGTGCGCGCTGGACGAAGGGGTCTCCTTCCATTGGGGTGTGTCGGCCTTCAAGATGGGGCGCACCTACGAGACGGTTGCCGAGGTCGAGGCCATGGCGCGCATGGGCGCTGACGTGGCAACCATGTCCACCGTTCCCGAGGTCATCGCTGCGGCCCAGATGGGGGCGAAGGTGCTGGACCTCGCCTTGGTCACGAACATGGGGGCGGGCATGGGTTCTCTGCTGCCGATCAGCCACGAGGGGGTCGTGCAGGTCGTTGATGGCATGAAGGAGCCGTTCGGACGGTTGGTCACATCGATCGTCCGCGAGGTGGGCCAGAACCTGTAAGGATTTTGCATCCGAAGCGTTCTTTCAAGCAACGAATGAAGGAGAAAAAAGGAGGAAAGAGCAAAGGCAGTCGTATCAGGTTGTTTTTGTTCTTTTGTATTCATACTATATAATATAGAACGTTTATAGACTCATTTTGAATGTATCCGCAGGGGAAGCAATAAAAAAGAAATATGCTTAGTACAATTTTAAAAAATTTAAAAAGCGCTGCCAAAAATACAAGTGATTCAAAGGTGACGTCTAGAAATCAAAAATCTCATCTTCATGGAAGTAGCGGTTTCAAGGCAAAAAAAACAAGCACAACAGGTGCCTATAGGCAGCGGAGTATTGGGAATAGGAATAATAAGCCGTCTCGATAATACGGCATTGCAGAACAATCATAAACGCCGGATGATCGGTGTTTTTTTCAATTTGAAAACAGTGTATACTATGTCACATATGAGTTCCAAAGATATTAGACAGAAGGCTGTTACAATAATAGCAACACATTTTGGCGAGAGCATGGCGGGCATGTACCGTCATTTTTATGTGGGCAAATCAGACGAACTTATTTTGACTTCCTTAACAGAGCTTTTGACAGAGTATCTGGGACAGCGCGGTGCCGAGCAGGAGCTTGAAAAATATTCTCTCAATAAGATTATATGCAATTAAGTCTTAAAATATTTGTTCCGTTGTGCCTGCTATTTTTGGTTTTAGTGTTGTCCTATGTTGCGGTTGATCCGACCGGTTTGTATATATCAACCGCCTATCTTGTTTTTCCCATCATTGCCGTTGTCGCAGGTTTCCGATTGTCGAGATTGTATGCAAAAAGCATAACAGGGGGTATGATGACTTGCTTGTCCGTGGGTATTTTATTTTGGACACTGGGAGAGATTTTTTGGTATGTTTTTGAGAATTTATTACATATCGATCCGTTTCCATCTGTTGCGGATATTTTTTTCTTGCTGGCCTACATATTTTTTATCTATGCGTTGCTCAAAGAAGGAGCCATAGTAAAAAAAATGTTTGGTCAAATCCGTCTTGCTCATATTGCCGTGTATATCATTATTGTGTCATTTTTTGTTATTCCCATTTCATATTATGGAGTGTACCAGGCGTATCATCAGGGAGCGACGATGCTTGAAAATGGGATAGCAATGGCCTATGGGATTGGTGATTTGTTGCTTGTGGTCGCATCCAGCTTGGTCTTGCTTCCCTTACTCCAGTCCGGTGATGGGAAATTTGCTCGTT
Source organism: Candidatus Magasanikbacteria bacterium CG10_big_fil_rev_8_21_14_0_10_47_10 (assembly GCA_002773135.1). Lineage (GTDB taxonomy): Bacteria > Patescibacteriota > Patescibacteriia > Magasanikbacterales > UBA922 > 1-14-0-10-47-10. The sequence goes on along the minus strand of PFCB01000030.1, from coordinate 55,790 downwards.
TTTGGATCACCGTTACCATTGGGTTTGCCTTTTTCTTGTTGGCAGATATTTTGTTTGGCATTTTTGTAGAAGCCTATAACGGGAATGTGAAACTATATCGGTATATTGATCTGCTGTGGTTAGCCGGATATTTTAGTTTTGCGTATGCCTTTTTGCTTCACTATGACTATGTGACAAGTACACGAGAGAAATTAAAAAAGTTAATGAAGTAGTGTTGCCGTTCTGTCTCAGCAAATGAAAAAACATGGTTTTGATGCCATGTTTTTTATGTGATACTGATAATTTTGAAAATTCCCACACCTAATACATCCACGTCATCGTCTTGTTTGTGTCCAAGGAGGGCTGAACCCAGTGGTGAGAGATAGGATATGATACCGTGACTCGGATTTACCTCTGACGAGCCCAATATCGTATATGTGCGTTCACCCCCGGAAGATGAGACAGTAACGATACTTCCAATTTCCACAATGCCATTTTGACAGGGTTGAATAACATTCGCATGATTGATTTGGTATTCGATTTTTAATATTGCGCTATTGATGCCACGCAAACGCCCTTTGGCCAGTTGGTATTCCACATTTTCGGAGAAGTCTCCCATTTCCGCCAGCCGGCTTACTTCTGAAGCAGCATGTGGATGTTTTGCTTTCAGCTGTTGAAGTTCTCGCTTGAGCTCTTCATATTTGTGCTGGCTCATGGTTGTATCTGAAGGAATTTGACTGTATTTCCCGGGTTTTCGCTTTGGCAGCTGCATACCATGTTACTTAGTGTTTCATCCATTGTATATGGGTAACCCCAATGTTTCAAGCGATAAAAAAAATTGGGTAAAAGCACATGCCATTGCCAGCATTTTTTATTGTGGTACCATTGTGAGACTGAATATAAAATCGTACGAGTATGGCCAAACGAACAAGCACGGGGGCTCTCACAAAAGAACAGCACGCCGCGCAAGATGAGCGGTACGCGCAGGGACATGAATATGATTACGTAATCATCGGATCGGGGCATTCCGCCTTGGTGGCTGGCTCACTTTTGGCAAATGCCGGCAATACAATTTGTATGCTTGAATATCATGATGTCCCCGGCGGGTATGCGCATACGTTTCGCGCGGGGGATTTTCATTTTTGCGCGCAAATTCATTATACATGGAGTTGTGGCAAAGGAGCAGTCATGTGGGAATTTTTGAAAAAAATAGGCCTTGAAAAAGAATTGTCGTGGAATTTATATGATCCGGCGGGATATGATCATATGGTGATGCCGGATGGCAAACGCGTAAAAATTCCGTATGGGTGGGACAAGCTCGCACAAAATATTGATGCGGCGTATCCCGGTCAAAAAAAGCACGTTGAACAGTTTACCGGTATTCTTGCTCGTCTTCGAGAAGAAATGCGCGCGTTTCCAACCGGAAAAATTGCATGGTGGCAGTTTCCACTGTATGCCCTACAATTGAGAGGAATGTTGAAATATCGCGCGAAAACATTGCAAGATGTGTTTGACGAGTGTGGCTTATCAAAAGAAGCGCAGGCAGTGCTGATTGCCAATTCCGGCGACATGGGGGAACCACCGGGCAGATTATCCATCTTTAGCTATGTTGGGCTATTTGGAGGATATAATACGGGCGCGTACTATCCGACAAAACATTTTAAGGGATATATTGAGGGGTTGGTGAATTGTATAACCGAAAAACCCGGATGTCATATATACTATGAAACTGAGGCAACAAAGGTGAATGTGGAAGGGGATCGTGTTTCAAGTGTAGAAACCAAAGATGGAAAAATATTTACAGCGAAAAAAGGGTTTATCTGCAATATGGATCCCCAGCTCGCGGCAAAAAAATTGATTGGTTGGGATAAATTTCCCGCACGCGAACAAAAAAAGCTCGATTACGAATATTCCATGACAGGTCTCATGATATATTTGGGCCTGGATAATAGTATTGACCTCCGAGAGTACGGATTTGGTAAATTTAATATATGGCACTTGGAGGATTGGGACATGAACAAGATGTGGCGTCAGCAAAAAGATCTTAATTTTGAGAAGCCTTGGTTTTTTATGTCCACGCCGTCGCTTCATTCAAATGAGCCCGGTACTGTCCCGGCCGAGGGCGGTCAAATTTTGGAGATTGCTTCCTTTATGGGATACCAGCCGTTTAAAGATGCGTACGACACAAGCTATGTGGAGTATATGAAGCTGAAACAAAAAATGGCAAATAGGTTATTGGATATTATTGAACAAAAATATGTCCCGGATCTGCGCAAACACATAGTGGTGAAGCAAATTGGATCCCCGACAACGAATGAAGATTTTTGTATGGCGCCAATGGGGAATGCCTATGGTTCTACTATGACACCCAAGCAAATGGGTCTTGGTCGCTTAAAAGCGCCTACGCCATGGCCAAATTTTTGGTGGTGCAATGCATCTAGCGGATACGCGGGAATCGCAGGCACCCTGCACACGGGCACGCAGCTGTACATGGACATAACAGGGGATACTTTTATTGATCCAAAGAACCTTGCGTCAGATGATGAATTGATTGCCGCTCTTCCCACTTCTCCTATCCCTCGATTTTCGCGATAATTTCCTTGGCCACGCGCTGCCCTTGTTGAAGCGCGCCTTCTGTCCAAGGAGCATTCAGGTAGTCGCCACAAAAAAATACATTGTTTTCTCCCTGATGCTTTTTTAAAAATACCTCAACGCGTGAAAGGTGCCCTGCTGAAAATTTTGGCATGGCCTGCGGCCATCGCTGGATGTCGTGATTTTCTAGCAATGATTTGTCCGTAATGGCCGGGCAGACCTTGATCAGTTCTTTTTGGGCAATCTCATATATTTCTTCATCTGTTTTGTCCATCATCGTTTTTGCAAAGGTTTCGTGAAACCAGACAAGAAGGAGCGTTTTGCCATTATGAATGAGATCATCGCCTTTCATTGCTTCATTTGTGTAGCCGGAAATGGCGCTACCTTCCACATAGGGAACCCATACAATCGTTGTGTCTCCCAAAAGATCTTTTGGGACTTTCAGTGCGACGGCAAGTGTTGACGCGTATTCGGTACCATCAAGCACTGCCCGTTGCCCGGGTGATGCTTTCGGGTATATTTTTTTTGTGACATCGGCTGTGGCGGCAGACACCACAATGTCCACTGTTTCCACTCCATCCTTGGTCGCGACGGTGAGGCTGTTCTGTTCGTGAACAGCTACGTTGGTTACCGGCGTATTCAGCCGCGTATCAAGTGTGTCTGCCAGTGCCTGCGGTAGCGCAATCATGCCTCCTTTGATTTGAGAAAGCTTCCAATCTTCTGTGTGGTTGTATTGTGATTCAATCATGGCATACATGGTGCCCAGACTGAGGTCGCCTCCGCGATGAAATTGATACACACTGACAAAAGGATCTATCAGATATTTAAATGCGCGACTGCCCATGTATTTGCGCGTGAAATGTTCAACATTATCTGTATCGTACTTGACGGCAGTGGAGAGGTTGAAAAAATCCGTTTTTCTCCGTTTTCCAATGAATGCTTGGAAGGCGAGGCGTATGTTATCCAGTCTCCCCATGGTATCAAGAAGACCGACAGGCATCCCATCTTTTATAATGCGATAATTTAAAAATTTCATTGGCTCCCATTCAAGATGAAGTTCGTCCACAAGATCTCTCATGTGGTGGTACACATTCGCCAGATGATTTGCGCCTGTATCCATTGGAAATTCATCCTTTATTCTGGTAGACATCCTTCCGCCAACATACGATTCTTTTTCAAATACAACAACGTTATGTCCGGCTTTGTGCAGTTCATAGGCGCATGTAAGGCCAGCGATTCCCGCCCCAATAACCGCGATGCGTTTTTTTTCCATAAGACTTTTATCACATGGTTTCGAGTAACATGTCCATACTGTCGCTTCTTCATTGTATATGGGTTGGTCTGTTGTTTCAAGAGCACCAAATTGCATCGTCTCTTGACAAAATCGCCATTTTCTGCTATAGTGGCGTATTCATTTATCCTCGGCTGTATTCGCCGAGAGACTCGAATCTTTTTTGTGTCAATGTGTGACCTTCAAGAACATCGGGTCACACATTTTTTTATGACACAGTCACACACCGGTCGCTTTCGCGACCTTGGGATAAAGGCCAATTTCTTGGCTCTTTTGGAGAAGAATGGATTTGATACGCCCACGCCCATACAACATCAGGTTATTCCGGACGCGTTGGAAGGAAAAGACATCGTAGGGATTGCCCAGACAGGGACGGGAAAAACCTTGGCGTTTGGTATCCCAATGATTCAGCGCCTGGCCGTGCACAAGGGGCAGGGACTGATTTTGGTCCCCACGCGAGAACTTGCGTTGCAGGTTGAGCAGGCACTGAAGCAAGTTGGAGGCGCACTTGGCCTGCGCTTGGCAGTGATTATTGGCGGTACGTCTCAACATCCGCAGGTCCGCGCCTTAAAGGCAAAGCCTCACATTGTGATTGCGACACCCGGACGTTTGGCTGACCTTATGAAGCAGAGAGCTTTTTCTCTTGATCATGTTCGCATGATTACGCTTGATGAAGCGGATAGAATGCTTGATGTGGGATTTTTGCCACAAATAAAACTTATTTTGCAAAAGGCACCAAAAGAGCGACAGACTATGTTGTTTTCCGCCACAATGCCGCAGTCGATTTCATCACTGGCCAGCCAGTTTATGAAAATGCCGCTACGGATTGAAATTGCGCCGCAGGGAACATCCGCAGAAAACGTGGAGCAGGAAGTATTTGTCGTTCGAAAAAATGATAAAATGCGTTTGCTCGATTCGTTGCTTCAAAAGTATGAACATGAAAAGATTCTCATTTTTTCACGAACCAAACATGGGGCAAAACGCATTGCGCGAGATATTCGCAACATGGGACACACAGCGACCGAAATCCATGGAAATCGTTCTCAACCACAGAGAAAAGCGGCACTGGACGGATTCACTCGTGGAAAATTTCGTACCATGGTGGCAACGGATATTGCGGCACGCGGTATTGATGTAAAAGATATTTCAATTGTTTTAAATTTTGATTTGCCGGATAATTCGGAAGATTATGTTCATCGAATTGGACGCACCGGTCGTGCGGGACGGTTTGGAAAAGCCATCTCTTTTGTCACGCCATCCGAGAAGGCTGATATCAAAAAGATTGAGCGACTGATTCGTAAGTCATTGCCGATCTTGTCTGTGCCTGAACTGCCGCCGGAGCGCGAAAAGCCTGCCTACGAAGAGCCTCCGGTATTTGCTCGCAGAGGTGGTGGTTATCGTGGCGGAAATCGTGGTAGTAGTCGCGGGCAGGGAGGAAGACCAGCCCCATTTAAAGCACGTCGTTCCCCAGGAGGGCGAAGTGGGGGCGGTCACCGTAGAACAGCATAAGTGATTTAAAAAACGCCTTCGGGCGTTTTTTTAGTTGATCCCTGTTGCCGTTGCGGTGTATGATAGTCCGTAGAACAGAGGAACAATAATTTTTAAGACTACACGCAGTATGCAGCCACACGAACTCAAGCAACACATGGAGAGCGGTGAGGATATTGACTTGATTGATGTGAGGGAGGCCACCGAGTTCACGGCCGGATCAAAGATACCCGGGTCGCGCAATATCCCTATGGGGCAGATTTTCTTGGACGCGGGTGCGGGTAAATTCCCAAAGGATAAAAAAATCGTCGTCCTCTGCAAGTCCGGGGCCAGATGCGATATTGTTGCCAGAGAGCTGACAGCGAAGGGCTATAATATTGAGTCTCTCGAAGGCGGTGTTGAGGCGTGGGAACGACTTTAATGTGATACTAATTTTTTTATATGGACTTTCTTAAACAAGTGAATATCAGGCCGTCTATTGTGATGAAAATCGTTGGTTTATCGCTTCTTGTTATTGTGGTGTTGGCGTTTGCCACCCGCATACTCGGTTCGTCGCTTACATCGCTTACACGATCAAAAACACTGGCGCCTGGTATATCTGCCGGCGTGCCGCAAGATGACTACGCGGCAAAGGAAATCGCCTATGCCGTGGGAAGTGATGCCGTGGCTCTCTCTGTTCGAAATATCATGCCGGAGCCGCCAAGACCCAATCCTGTCCCGGGGGACAATGCCGAAGCGTTTGAAGTAACGGAATATAGCGCGCGCATTGAAACGCAAGACCTTGAAAAAACGTGCGGTACCATTGCCATACTCAAAGATCGCGCGGACGTTATTTTTGAAAACGCGAGTGTATATGACAAGGGATGCAATTATACGTTCAAAGTAAAAAATGAAAAAAAGGCGGAAATTTTGAGCATTATTCAAGGACTTGATCCGCGTGAATTGTCCGAGAATACATATACGATCAAACGGTTGGTGGAAGATTTTACCAGCCAGCTTGAAATTTTGGAAAAGAAAAAAGTATCCATTGAAGAGACACTGGATAGCGCGCTTGCTTCATACAATGAAATTACCGAGGTTGCGAGGCAGTCTCGCAATGCAGATGCCTTGGCAACGATTATCGATAGCAAGGTGCGCATTATTGAAAGACTGACGCAAGAGCGTATATCCGTGAACGCGCAAATCGATCAGCTGTCTCGCGCAAAAGCGGAACAGCTTGATCGATTGGAGTACACCTATTTTTATGTGAATGTGATTGAGCGCACCTATGTGGATGTTGATGATATTAACGATTCATGGCGTATGGCGGTGCGTGATTTTGTCATGGATATTAACCAAATAGGACAGGATATTACTATTGGTCTATTGGCTCTTTTGCTGCTGGTTGCTCAGTATGGATTATACCTGTTTATTGTGCTGATATTAGCCAAATATGGTTGGAAATTGGCAAAGGCCATATGGCGGCAGTAGTTCATTGGCTCTTGACAAATTGTGCCATGTATGCTATAGTGCTGTGTAACGAATCAGAGCTGTTAGAGGAACATGTCGAGTTCTCATACTGCAGCGTTCTGCATTTGGGACATTAATTCACATAGTTTCTCTATACTATGCAAAAAGGAAAGATTGCACGATTGACTGATCGTGGATTCGGTTTCATTGCTATCGAAGGTGAGGAAAAAGAACTCTTTTTCCACGCTAACGAACTTATAGACGTTGAATACAACGATCTTAAAGAAGGCGATGAAGTTACTTTTGAAGTGACAGAAGGTCCAAAAGGCCCTGCAGCTTCACAAGTTCGAAGAGCGTAATAGCTTTCAAATTAAAAAACGCGTCGGCCTAGCCGGGGCGTTTTTTAGTATGGTATACTAATCAAGGAATAAGGAATTGACGAACTGTCATTGCGAATCCCGACGCAGTTGGGATGAAGCAATCCCATTCATCAACGGGATTACCACGTCGTCGCGCCGCTCGCGAGCGCACGACTTCTCGTAATGACGCACAAAACTCCCCAACTCCTCCAACGGTTATTCCTTACTCCTTAATTAACATAATTTTCTTAATTCTAATTTTATTCTATGCATTTTCGAGACATGGATTGGGTGAGCCTGGGTGCTCCCGGGTCGTTCGCGGGTGGCGTATGGAGCATTATCGCTCTTATTACGCTGTGGAGTCTTATTTGGAAGGCGTTTGCGCTTTGGAAAACAGCAAGGCGCGGAGACTGGGTTTGGTTTTTGGTTTTTTTGGTGGTAAATACTGCCGGTATTTTGGAGCTGTTGTACTTGTTTGTCTTTTCAGAGCCAAAGGGTTTATTGAAAGATACCAGCAATACAGTGAAGGGCGGTGAAAAAAAGAAATAACGTGAAAGAGAAAATTAAGCGGCTTACTCGCTACAATGAAATAAAAGCGTTCCTCATAAAATACGAACGCGTCTTAATGCCCGCCACGCTTGTGACGGGTGTTTTATTTGATACGGTTACCTTTCGCACAATAAACATTGTTACCTCATCTATACTCTTGGGAGTGTACCTTGTGATTGCGGGCGGCATTATTGCGTACATGAACGCCTATGACGCGCATGGCATTGAGCGGGGCAAAGTGTTGCGTTATGTGCGATTGATTTCTCCTTTTGTTATTCAGTTTGCGTTTGGTGCGCTTCTATCTGCATCTCTTATTTTTTATTGGTTTTCCGGCGCGCTGTCCGCCAGCTGGCCGATATTGCTCTTGCTGGCTTTGCTGATGGTTTCAAACGATGTGTTCCGCCAATACTATTTGCGGCCGGGCGTGCAAGTGAGTGTGTATTATTTTATTATATTTTCTTTGTGTTCGTTGATCCTGCCATATGTATTCAATTCTATTAGCGTGTGGGTGTTCATTGCGGCCGGCATATTGAGTTTGGGAGTAATGGCCGGATTTTTGTGGCTGCTGTCGCGGGCGCATACGCATATGGCTGCATGGCGCAAAAAGTACGCGGTGCATATTTTGATCATTTTTGCGTTTATGAACGGGCTGTATTTTTTGAATATTATTCCGCCGATTCCACTGTCTTTGCGTGAAGCCGGGGTGTACCACAAGGTGGAGCGCGTCGGTGGGGATTATGTTTTGACTGGTGAAGATGAGACCTTGCTGCAGCGCCTGACCCCTGGAGAGACCATCCATGTTGCTCCAGGAGAGCCTGTCTATGTCTATACAGCCATCTTTGCCCCTGCAGAGCTCAAAACCCGCATAGTGCACCACTGGGAGCGCTACGATGAGGCAACAAGCGAGTGGCAGGACCGCGATAGACTGTCTTTTGCCATTTTCGGCGGACGGGATGAGGGGTACAGAGGATATTCTTTCAAAAGAGATGTTCCGCCAGGCAAGTGGCGTGTGAGTGTAGAGACACAGCGGGGGCAGTCGTTGGGTAGGGTGGTGTTTGTGGTGGAGGGGGAAGAGTAGCAGGCGTACTGCATCTAAAGCTGTTTAAGAATGAGATTCGCCACGTAGTGCCCATTGATAAACGCGTCTTCGGTACTGGGAACATTGTGGTCATTTGCCAAAAATAAATTGGGTTCCGGCTGTTCGTCAATATACTCGTCCCCCAAGAAAAAAAGCGCCGGGCGCCACGCGTCTTTTGTAATCACTTCCCAGCTGTCAAAGTAGTGAACAATACGATCCTTGCGCCCGTAAAAATACAGATATGTGCCGTTTGCTTCACGCGAAATGACCGCTTCATCTTTGATAGGGAAAAAACTATACCATTTTACATCGTATTTTTTTTTGATTTTGCCACGAATGTGATAATAATTCACATTTATGCCGCCTTTTATCTTTTGGGGCGTAACCAGCGTATTGGTGATGTTCATGGGGGTAGCAAGAACCAAGATATCGCACCGATGGCTTTTTCCGGACGCTGTTTTTAACGTAAAGCGTTTGTCGCGGCCGCGGCTGATTTCTGTTACGGTGTCACATGTGATGCGTTTTTTAAACGGCGCGATTAGTTTGTCAAATTGAAAGACAAAAGAATAACTTGGCACAATCAGCGTGAGCAGTACGCCAAGAAAAATGCTGGTTGAGACCTCTCTTGGATCAGTAAAATAGGCTGCCCATAAAAATTGCTCCAGATATTCTTTGGTAAAATTTTCCAGGCCGTGCTGTTTGATAAAAACGCCTGCTTTTTGATGATAATATTTTTTTAGATAGGGATCACTTTCTATCAGGTCACGATAGGCCGTGTGGAATGCCTGCTTGCGGATTTTTTGGACGTGATGACGAAATCGGAATATCTCAATCAATAAACGGATCGCGGCCGGAATATGTTTTATCATCCGGAAAGAATAGACGCGGTACTGCTTTTTTCCCTGGTGAAAGTGCGCCTTTGCAAAATGCACCAGGTTCATTTTTTTTATATAGGGCATGATGGTGTGGCAGTCCGCGGTAATATAGTACGCGCCGTAGTTTGTTTCTCCGTCCGGCGACATTTTTACCCGTCCTCCTATATTTTCTGTGATCAGGGTAAATGGCACGCCTTTTTCCGTAAGCCGTTTGGCGCAGCCGAGGCCGTTTAGTCCGCCACCAACAATGATAATGTTTGGAAATCCCATACTTTTTTTTAGCGCGTTATCCTTCTAAGATACAGTGAAAAGCAGTATTTGAAAATACTGCAACGATTTATAAAAATAAAAAAACGCCCCATGAGGGCTTTTTAATAGTTTCTTTTCGCGGACCCGTGACCGGCGCGAGCAACTCCGCAGAAATGCGATGTCGCCCGCGCCGGGTGGGTCCGATAGTGGTTGAGGTCACGAACCCCACATGATCAGCAGACCGTAGCCCACCGAGATCACGAGGGTTCCGAAGAAAACGACCGTTCCCTTCAGTAGCATGATGCTCTCCCTGAGCGCCCCTGCGCTCGCTAGACTCCTCGCGTGGTGCCGGCACCCGACAACAGGCGAGAAGTTCAACCAGGCAATAGTATACGCCTGGGTCTATTATGCGTCAAGATACGCTGTGGGAAGTTTTGGATTGACTAAGAATTTTTTCCGCGGTTGCCGCGACGTGCTCAAGCGTCTCGCTGTCGTCAAGGCCGGACAAGAGTCCTTTTTTATCCATATGTTCCCATACGGTCACAAAAAAATCGCTCACAGGCTCGCGTGATTGCAGATACCGGGAGTATCTCTTTTGTGTTTCTTGTGAAGTACTGTGCATATGTGTGGAATTACTTTCTTGGGTGAACGTATCATAAAAGCGCTCTTTTGTGAAGGGGGGCGGCTTGTGTTGGAGCAATGAGTATGCTACCATTCAATATATATGAACTGGGTCAAAAAACAACAAATTGCCTTTTTTGTCCTTGTTGCATTGCTGTATTCTTGCGCAGGTGCCGGTTTGGGTATGACAATGACAACGGTATTTCCCCATCCTGCGCATACCAGCATGGCGGCTGCGAGTAATAGTGAACATTCGGCGTGTTGCAAGGGCGGTGCTGAGAGCACTGATATGGATGCAAATGATAAGATTGCGCATCACACAGACATCGTTTTCACGCTTGCTGAAAAGGCCGCGGGGCCGTTTGCCGCGTTTTTTACTTTCATCCTAATCTTTTTGGCTGTGCCCACTCGCATGCAGGGGGACATGGCAGCGCGCGCGTATGTGCGAGATTGGTGGGCGCGGTGGCGATATTTTTGTGATATTTTTACACGATTATTTTCTTCGGGTATTTTGCATGCTAAAACCTGGTAGATAACAACCCTGCTATTTTTTCATATCATTTTGTGAAGAAGAGCAGGGTTTTTTGTATTCGATTGGAATATATATTATCTACATCTATATGAAAAATACAGGCGGGAAAAAAGCATTTGCGCTGGGCGCCGTGCTCGTCATTGCCGGAGCCGGTTTTTTCTTTAACTTTTCCGGAAACAATGAAACAAACACTGTTCGCGCGGCAACATTGACCGTGTATAAATCGCCATCATGCGGGTGTTGTGGCAATTATGTCGCATACATGAAGAAAGAAGGTTATGATGTTGAGGTGATTGACACCGAAGACATGGATGCAATTAAGGATCAATATGGTATCCCTGAATTTATGCGTAGTTGCCACACGTCGGTTGTTGGTGATGGAGAATATGTAGTTGAAGGGCATATTCCAGCAAAAGGGGTACAAGAATTAATGAAAGGGAATGCGGATGTGGATACGATTGCCATGCCGGGCATGCCATCCGGTTCGCCGGGGATGCCGGGACCAAAGTTGGGAGCCTTTACGGTGTACAGTATTGATAGTGAAGGCAATGCATCGCAATTTATGCAATTATAATGCGTATGAAAAAAACAATTCTTGCGTTGTTTGGGGTATTGGCCTTTATCCCCGGTGTAGCAAAAGCGCACTGTCCATTGTGTACAGCAGGAGCCGGCGCATTGGCAATTGGTGCTGCCTATATTGGTGTAAGTACATATGTTGTGGGAATATTTATAGGCGCATTTGCGCTGGCTTTAGCGTTATGGATTCCGCGTACTGTAAAGAAAAAGTATATCCGTTATCAAGATCATATATTGGCCGCAATTATCTATGTGACCACTATAGTGCCGCTTTTACCGCTTTTGCAACATTTTACTTCATTTAATGTGTATTGGTTTGGTGAATACGGATCTTTCTTCAACAGAACATACATGGTGAACAGATTTTTGATCGGCTCGTTTATAGGTGCGGGCGTCATGTACGCAGCACCGTATGTGAGCGGCCATGTGACAAAGCTTCGAAAAAAGAATTTTCCGTATCAAGGCATGGCCATTACATTTGGACTCCTGTTGCTCATATCGCTATTCTTTCAGTTTGGCCTATGAGTCCTATTCTCAGCATTATTGTAGCTATCAGCTTGCTGTTTGTTTTGCATTTGCTGGTGAAGCAGGTAACAGGGTGGCGGTATTGTGCTATCTGCGCCAGTGTGAGCTTGACATGGCTTGGCCTGCTTGCGTTGTATTGGCTTGGGCGGTTTGACCATCCTGCGCTGATAGGTGTTCTCATGGGTCAAAGCGTGGTGGGGGTCTATTACCTGCTTGAAAAAAAGGTTCCGGAGGCGTGGCATGTGTTTCGCCTGCCATATTTACTCACCACGACGGTGGTGGTATACGCGCTGCTGGGCCTGCTGACTCAGGCGGTGCATGTGTTTGGTACGCTGGCGGTGTTATGGATCGTCTTTGGTGTCGCCTTCGTGAATAGCAGGAGCGGATGGGCAAAAAAAATCGTGGCATGTTGTAAGAATTGGTAAATCCCAATGGATGACATATGGGAAAGGCACTAACATAATATCTTGAAAAGCATATGAAAGTTGGATTGACAATACTGGGCATTGGCATCCTTGTCATTGGCCTGGCAAAAATGGGTGCGTCAACTTCGGCGGGGCAAACAACCGCTTCGCCGATCCGTTCTTCGTCAGCACTGACGGAATCGGCCGGCACCGTCAACATTGAGCAAAACAATCTTGATCTTGGCGATATTCCTATCGGTGGAGGAACAGTGAATGCCACTTTTTATTTCACGAATACCGGTGATGAACCCATCGTGCTTACCAGTGGAAAAACGAGTTGCATGTGCACCGAAGCGGTTGTTACGACGGCAGACGGCGCGGTGTCTCCAAAAATATTGATGCAGGGGCATGGTTCAAGCGGTGTCCTTGATATGGTCGTGGCATCGGGCGAGCGGGCGAGCGTGGTCGCGACATTTGATCCAATGGCACACGGGCCAAACGCGCTTGGGCCGATCACGCGTGATGTTATCCTTGCAACAAATTCAAAGACTCATCCGGATGTACGGTTTACCTTTCGGGGTAATGTAGTAAAAGAGTAATGATATATGACCAACATAACCAGACGGGCGTCTCTTTTATCTCTCTTGCTGGGTGTTGTTATTTTTATCGGCGCCGGATGTGCCGGTATAAGCCGTGTGACAACGTTTACATTTGAAGAGTCATCATATGATTTTGGCCTCATACGGCAGTCCGGTGGGGCGGTCTCACACAAGTTTCCATTTGTGTATAATGGAGCGGAGTCGGTTGTTATTACCGGGGTTCCAACAAGCTGCGCGTGCACGAGTGCGGTAGTGAACAAGACCAATTTCAATCCCGGTGACAGGGGGGTGCTGACTGTCACGTTTAATCCAAATTTGCACGAAGAGCCGGAGGGCAAATTTTTTAAGACGGCTACGCTTTTGACCGAGCCAAGCGTTGATGAAATGCCGGAGGTAAAAATTTGGGTAGAAATAAATCTTGATCTGGGACCGGAGGCATATGAATTGCAGTCGGATCACGCGGACGACGAAGGTGAAGAAGGTGGAATCACTTCGTACAGATCAATAACTCCGGAAAAATTCACTGACATGCTCAGCAACAAGGACTTTACGCTGATTGATGTCCATATTCCCGAGCAGGAGCATATCACGCAAACGGACGCGTTTATTCCATATAATGAGATTGAACACAGCACGGCACTCCCAAAAGATAAGAACGCGAAGATTGTACTGTATTGCCGATCAGGCGGCATGAGCAGGGCCGCGGCGTACACGTTGGTGGAAGACGGATATACAAACGTGTATGACCTGTCCGGTGGGGTAAACGCGTACAATGCATATGTGGGCTCCTTGGAACAGGCTCAAGAGCGGCAGGCAGACGAACAGGTTGGATATATTCAGTTTGAGGCTATGACAATCACAGCAGGGAACATGGAACAATTGGCTCGCGATTTTGGGGATGAACTCAATGATATTGCGCTTGATTTCAAGAATACTAACATTCTGCTTGTCATGAATAACCATCGTACGGATTTGAGGACGTTTGACTACCAATCGTTGGCTGAACTTGACGGCATGTCCGCTCAGCGCTGGCAGTCGATTTCCGACCCGTCCGTGAGTCATCATGTCGCGGGGGTGCTTACGTTCGGCCGTGACAGGGAACCTGATGTGCTTACCATCGCGGGGCTGCCGGTAGGCAAGGCAACGCTTGTCCTGAAAACATCGTGATGTATGAACAGAAAAAAAAAGATGTATAAACAGCCCAAAATGAGTCCGCGCCGCGCCGCTGTGGTTGGGTTTGTCAGTATGGCGGTTTTTTACTAC